>NZ_BQXK01000003.1:0-363992 GCF_030158995.1 Acidovorax sp. SUPP2825
CTCTTGTGTTGGCGCGAGGCCTCAGCGAACAGGTCGAACTTCAGGGCGCTACGGGGAGTGATCATGGCAAAGGATGGAGCACGCGTTCTCGATCAACAAGGGACCGGATGGGTTTTGAGAGGTTCCCATAGGTAGGCGATGCCGCCAACCGTCAGTAACCTCAGCATCCAAACCACCGCCCTGGTGCCACCGGCTGGAATGCCATGTTCAACCAACCATATTGCTGCCCCATGCTCTTTGCGGGCATAGCTGCGCCAGGCATGAGACACACCTCTGCCCAGCCGGTAGGTCCATCCAAAAGTGTGTGACTGCGTGGTCATGGTCATCCTCCTTCGCCGTCCGAACCGTCAGCTTCCCCACGGATTGATCACCTGGATGCCACAGTCCAGGAAGTCCTTGACGTTGCGTGTCGCCAAACTGGCTCCCCGCGATTTTGTGATTGCCGCGATCATGGCGTCAAACTGGCTGATAGGCCTTCCTGCCGCTTTGCGTGATGCGGAGATTTCCGCATAGGCATCAGCGGCATCGTCGTCGAAGCCGAGGATCTGACCAGCCATGTCCGTGACGAAAATTCCTTTGACGGCCTCCATCAATGCCGTCTTTCGTTGCCCATTCGGCAATACATGCACACCATAGAGTAGTTCTGCGCGCGATATGGTGGTCGTGAACAGTGCAGAGCGGCGCTGCCGGTCGAGCCAGGCCATAGGCACATCTTCCGGAGCCGCCCGCAGAGTCTCCGACAGGACGTTGGTATCGAGAACGATCATGCGCCGAACTCTGGCGGCACGCGGATGGCTTCACGTGCTGGCAATTCTATTTCCACACCTCCGAGACCCTCCACACGTGCCCTGATGGCCTGCACCAGAGAAGGCGCGCGTTCCGGCTCCTTGGACAGAGCGGCACGCAGGATGTCCCGGGCTTCTTCCTCCATGGAGCGGCCATGGATGGCGGCCTGGATACGGAGCCGTCCCTTGAGCTGCTCATCAATGTTCCGAATGGTCATCGTTGTCATCATTGCATCACCTCGTTAGTCAATGACTGCAATTTAGTCGTTGATTGAAATGAACGCAACCGGCTGACGTGTTCGAGACCAGTTCGTGGGTTGACTGCACGCCGCTTTCTTCAAAGATTTGCACGGGACGACGCGATATACCAAAAGGATGAGGGCAAAAGGCAAGGGAATGGGGCCGAAGGGGAATGGCCCTACCTGCAAAAGGAAAAGGCCCATCCGCCACCCCGAACTCCAGGGATCGCATGTTCGCGCTGTTCCAACGAAAAAGCCCTCCTTCACCCGCGCAGGCCCCGCACCAGGACGCTGCGCCAAAAGGAAATGGGCTGACCCGCCCCGAGCCCGCCGCGTCGCTGCTCGCCACCCCGCGCCGGCAAAAGCTGCTGGAACACATCTGGCAGCGCACCTCACTCTCACGCAAGCAGTTCGCCACGCTGTACCAGGACCCCCTGGAGCGCTATGCCGAGCTGGTCCAGCAGTTCCCCGCGTCGGAAAGCCATCACCACGCGTACCCCGGCGGCATGCTCGATCATGGCCTGGAGATCGTCGCCTACGCGCTCAAGCTGCGGCAATCGCACCTGATGCCAGCGGGTGCGACACCCGAGGACCAGGCAGCACAAGCCGAAGCCTGGACGGCCGCCACCGCCTACGCGGCCCTGCTGCATGACATCGGCAAGATCGCCGTCGATCTGGACGTCGAGCATGCGGACGGCAGCGCCTGGCATCCCTGGCATGGTCCGTTGCGCAAACCCTTCCGCTTCCGGTATCGCAAGGACCGGGAATACCGACTGCACACCGCCGCGGCGGGCCTGCTCTATCGCCAGCTGCTGGACCGCGAAATCCTTGACTGGCTCAGCGGATATCCGACCCTCTGGGCCGCGCTGCTGTATGTGCTGGCAGGCCAGTACGAGCATGCCGGTGTGCTGGGGGAAATCGTGACGCAGGCCGATCGCGCTTCGGTCGCCCAAGAGCTTGGCGGCGATCCCGGCAAGGCGATGGCCGCACCCAAACACGCGCTGCAGCGCAAGCTGCTGGACGGCTTGCGTTACCTGCTCAAGGAAGAGCTCCGGCTGAACCAGCCCCAGGCTTCGGACGGGTGGCTGACGCAGGAGGCGTTATGGCTGGTCAGCAAAACCGTGTCGGACAAGCTGCGCGCGCACTTGCTGTCGCAGGGCATCGATGGCATTCCGGCCAACAACACCGCCGTCTTCAACGTCCTCCAGGACCACGGCATGCTGCAGCCCACCGCGGATGGCAAAGCCATCTGGAAAGCGACGGTGACCAGCGACGCGGGGTGGTCCCATGCCTTCACGCTCCTGCGGCTTGCGCCGGCACTGATCTGGGAGGGTCACGAACGACCCGAGCCGTTCGCGGGCTCGGTGGAGGTGGTGCTGGACGAAGCGGCAGCGTGCCAGGAAACGCCCGCCGCAGAGCCGGAAAACTCGCACGCCGTTCCCGTCTCCGGTCCATCGCCATCAATTGCTGCAGCGTCACCCCTGACGAAAGTCCCGCCTGTGCTGCCAACCCCAGGCGACGGCGTGGATGCGCTTCTGGCCTTGATGGAAACCCCGGTAATCGAACCCGCTGCAACCGAGGCGGCGAGGGCACTGTCGCAACCGACCCCAAGGAACCCGCCCACGGACAGCAGCCCCGAGCCGTCACGCACCCCAGGAACAGCCGACCAGGCACCATCGGGCGAGGACTTCATGGGCTGGCTGCGTCGGCACATCGAGCGACGCACGCTCATCATTAATGATGCCAAGGCCCTGGTGCACACGGTCGCTGGCACCGCTTACCTGGTCAGCCCGGGCGTTTTCCAGCGCTATGCGCAAGAGCACCCGCACGTCGCAGTCCTGGCCAAGCAGGACCAGGTGGCCGATTGGCTGTGGGTGCAAAAGCGCTTCGAGAAACTGCAGCTCCATCGCAAGCAGGACAGCGGCCTGAACATCTGGACTTGCGAGGTCACGGGGCCACGCAAGTCCCGGCGCTTGCATGGCTACCTGCTGACGGACCCGAAGCGGTTGTTCGAGGACATGCCGCCCGACAACCCCTATCTGTCCAATCCTGTGAGCGAAGCGGTGCCGGATGGCACCGCCCGCAAGGAATTGGCGGGAAAGTCCGTCACCTAAGCCGACCATTGCGCGTTGGGCGCTTTCTCCTTCAAAGTGAAGCACACGGCCATGACTGCTTCATGGAAGTTTTGCGGTGTCACGGCCTGAACGGGTGCCAGCCCATCCAACAGGTCGTGCGGCTGTGAAAGCACCCGGTAAATCTCCCAGGGGTCGGCATCACCGGCATGCTTGAGAGCCGCCTGGATGAGCCTGTGTTTGAGCGGATCGAAATGCCAGTCGGGAACCCGCTGGCCCAGGTTGCCCATGCTCAACGCGAGGATCTTCTTGTTGCTGATTTCGTAGCTGATCCAGCGGCGGGACTTGCCCGCCATTTTGGCGAACTCCGCAGCGGACAGGACATGCGGCGCATTGAAGATGTCCACCATCTCGTTGCGCTGGCGCTGGGCGTCGGACAACGCGGACTGCTCCCTCGGGCCCGCGATGGCCGACAAGCGGCGCACCGTGTCCGGCACGGTTGGCGCAGTCTGAGGCGTACTGCTCACCAGCCGTACCGGCGTTGGTGCGATCACCACGCGCGCATCGTGGTGCGAGCGTTCATGCAGAACGTCCGGGACGCCCTCCAGATGCAGGGTCAGGCGCATGCTGCCGGCCTCGACCTGATGCTGCTCGAACAGATCGAGCCGGTCCGCCCAGTCCTGCATCATGTGCCGACGTTGCTCCACATATTCCGCATGGTTGTAGGCGGCGCTCACCTGATCCGGGTCGGTGTGGGAAAGCTGGGCATCGATCCAGACCTTCGGGTAACCGATTTCGTGCAGTGCGGTGGACATGGTTCCCCGGATACCGTGGCCGGTCAGTTGGTCGGTGTAGCCCATGCGCTTGAGTGCGGCATTCAGCGTGTTTTCGCTGATGCGTTTTTTCAGGTCGCTGTAGTGGCAGAACAGGTACTTTTGCGCGGGCTTGAACTTCGCCAGCATGTGCCGGACGATCTCCATGGCTTGGACGGACAACGGCACGATGTAAGGGGGAATGTCGGCGGGACGCTTGCCCTCCTTGCGCATCTCCAACTGCAATTGCTTCACGACCTCGGGTGGGATGATCCACAGGCCCTGATCGAGGTGAAACTGGTCCGGGGTCGCCAAGCGCAACTCCCCCGTCCGCACCCCGGTCAGCATCAGCAATCGCAGTCCGAGCTGGGTTTGCAGTTTGCCGTGGTATCTGCGCAGACGCTGCAGCATCGCGGGCAACTCGGCCATGCGCAGGAACGGGTTATGGCGAACCGGAGGCTGCGGCATGGCCACGACATCCAGATCGAACGCCGGGTTCTGTTGCAGTCCGGGCACGACGATCAGGGCGTAGCGAAACAACTGGCGCAGCCATGTGCGCACTTTCTCGGCGACGCTCAGGGCCTTTCGCCGCTCGATCTTGGCAACGACCTCCAACAGGTCAGGCCGCTGGATTTCGTAGATGGGCGTTTTTCCGAGGGTGGGCAGAACATCGTTGTCGAAAACCCGTTTGATCTGCGAGATCGTCGTTTGACGGCCTTCCTTGAGGCTCAGAGAACGGTGGATGACCCACTTGTCGAAGACAGCCTTGAAGGTGTTCTCGTCCGCCAGGCGCACGGCCTGCCGCTTTTGCTTTCGATCCGAGCGGGGATTGATCCCCTTGGCCAGCAGGGCACGGGCTCCGTCGCGCAATGCACGGGCTTCTCGCAGCCCCACTTCCGGGTAGGTTCCGAGCGACATGCGTTTTTGCTTGCCGACCCAGTAGTAACGGTAGTGCCATGCCTTGCCCCCGGTCGGAGAGACTGCAAGGCAAAGCCCGTCGATATCGCTGAGTGTGTAGGGTTTGCCGTTCGGCTTTGCGTTGCGGACGGCCATATCCGAGAGTGCCATGCTATCTCCTGAGCTTCGCGTCAGGGCTACATGCTTGTCTCTTTGGCCTCGCTCCTCCAGCAACAATCCGGTCTGCGCCGCGTCCGTATTGATGGACTTAAAAGTCCTGGATGCAGGCGGAATTCAATGGACGTCACTGGAATGAAAAAAGGGGCAAAAGCCCCTGTTTTCAACGACTTACAGACGTCAGTGGAAGTCTGTAGATCATAAATTGGAGCGGGAAAAGAGTCTCGAACTCTCGACCTCAACCTTGGCAAGGTTGCGCTCTACCAACTGAGCTATTCCCGCATGTCACTGGATTGATTTACACCAACCTAGCAAGACTCAAATTATAGCACCAATTTTAACCACTCAACCAGAACAACCGAATGTTCTTGTTCCGTGCATCAAAACCGCTTTCGCGATCAGTGCTGGAGGCGCGGGCCGGAGTCGAACCGACCTACACGGATTTGCAATCCGGTGCATAACCGCTTTGCTACCGCGCCAAACCTGCTTCCCTTGGCAAAAAGGGGAAGCTGTGCTTCCCCTTTTGGAAATTGGAGCGGGAAAAGAGTCTCGAACTCTCGACCTCAACCTTGGCAAGGTTGCGCTCTACCAACTGAGCTATTCCCGCATTTACCGAAGCCTCACATTGTACGATGTTTGCATCGATGAGATGAATTGTAGCGCAATTTTTGGAGGCTTTCGACAAATTTCCATCAATGCTTCACAGAGCCTGCAGTGGTAGAGGTTTTTTCCTCTGGCGCAGGCACTGCGGCAGCGATTTCCTCATCGGTGAGCGCGATCGGTTTGCGCTCGAGCGCCACTTCCAGCACCTTGTCGATCCACTTCACCGGCACGATTTCCAGCCCGCTCTTCACGTTCTCGGGAATCTCCTGCAGGTCCTTGACGTTCTCTTCAGGGATCAAGACGGTCTTGATGCCACCGCGCAATGCAGCCAGCAATTTTTCCTTCAGCCCACCGATGGCAGTCACCTCGCCTCGCAAGGTGATTTCCCCGGTCATCGCCACATCGCCTCGCACGGGGATGCCGGTCAGCGCCGAAACGAAAGCGGTCGTCATGGCCGCGCCAGCGCTGGGCCCATCTTTAGGCGTCGCACCGTCGGGCACGTGGATGTGGATGTCGCGCTTTTCGAAGGCCTCGTCCTTGATGCCGAGCATGCGGGAGCGGCTGCGCACCACGGTTCGTGCCGCTTCCACCGATTCCTTCATGACATCGCCCAGCGAGCCGGTGCGCGTGATCACGCCCTTGCCGGGCATGGTGGCCGCTTCGATGGTGAGCAGATCGCCCCCCACTTCGGTCCATGCCAAGCCCACCACCTGCCCCACCTGGTTCTGCTGCTCCGCACGGCCATAGGTGTACTTGCGCACGCCAAGATAATCGGGGAGGTTGTCCGCGGTCACCACGACTTGCGGCGTCAGTTGCTTGAGCTGCAGTCCCTTGACGACCTTGCGGCAGATCTTGGACAACTCACGCTCCAGCGAACGCACCCCTGCTTCGCGCGTGTAGTAGCGAACCACGTCCCGCACCGCCGACTCGGTGACTTGCAGTTCCTCGTCTTTGACGCCGTTGTTGCCCATCTGCTTGGGCAGCAGGTACTTCATGGCGATGTTGGTTTTCTCGTCTTCGGTGTAGCCCGACAGGCGGATCACTTCCATCCGGTCCAGCAGCGCCGGCGGGATATTCATCGAATTGGAGGTGGCGACAAACATCACGTCGCTCAAATCGAAATCGACTTCGACGTAGTGGTCGCCGAACTTGTGGTTCTGCTCGGGATCGAGCACTTCCAGCAGGGCGCTCGAAGGGTCACCCCGGAAATCCGTACCCAGCTTGTCGATTTCGTCCAGCAGGAACAGCGGATTGCGCGTACCGACCTTGTTCAGGCTCTGCAGCACCTTGCCGGGCATGGCGCCGATATAGGTCCGGCGGTGACCGCGGATCTCCGCTTCGTCACGCATACCGCCCAACGCCATGCGCACGTATTTACGCCCGGTGGCCTTGGCAATCGACTGCCCCAGTGAGGTCTTGCCAACGCCGGGCGGCCCCACCAGGCACAGAATGGGGGCCTTGACCTTGTCCACGCGCTGCTGGACCGCGAGGTATTCCAGGATGCGGTCCTTGACCTTGTCGAGGCCGTAGTGGTCTTCATTGAGCACGCCTTCGGCATTGGCAAGGTCGTGTTTGATCTTGGTCTTTTTGCTCCACGGCAACCCGGTGAGCACTTCGATGTAGTTGCGCACCACCGTGGCTTCGGCCGACATGGGCGACATGAGCTTGAGCTTTTTGAGCTCGCTGTCCGCCTTCTTGCGCGCGTCAGCGGGCATCTTTGCGAGCTTGATCTTCTTTTCGATCTCCTCAATGTCCGCGCCTTCCTCGCCCTCGCCCAGTTCCTTCTGAATGGCCTTGACCTGCTCGTTCAGATAGAAATCGCGCTGGTTCTTCTCCATCTGGCGCTTCACGCGGCCACGGATCTTCTTGTCGACATTGAGGATGTCCACTTCGCGATCCAACTGCTCGAAAAGGTTTTCGAGGCGCAGCTTCACATCCGACAGGTCGAGCACGACCTGCTTGTTTTCCAGCTTGAGCGGCAGGTGGGCGGCAATGGTGTCCGCCAAACGCCCTGGATCATCGATAGCAGAGATCGAGGTGAGGATTTCCGGCGGGATCTTCTTGTTCAGCTTGACGTACTGATCGAACTGCTGCATCACGGCCCGGCGCAAGGCCTCGATCTCGCTGGGCTTGCTCTCATCCTCCTGCGCTTCGACGGGAGCCACGGTCGCGGTGAAATGGGTTTCGTTGTCCTGGATGGCGGAAACGAGTGCCCGCTGCTGCCCCTCGACCAGCACCTTGACGGTGCCATCGGGCAATTTCAGCATCTGCAGGATCGTGGAAACGCAACCCACGTCGAACATGTCCGAGACGAGGGGCTCGTCCTTGGCGGCGGTTTTCTGGGCGACCAGCATGATCCGCCGATCAGCGTCCATGGCCAGTTCCAGCGCCTTGATGCTCTTGGGGCGTCCCACGAACAGCGGGATCACCATGTGGGGGAAGACCACGACGTCGCGCAACGGCAGCAACGGCAGGTCGATGGGGGTGGCAGGCAGTGGGGTGTGTCCGGACATGGAAATCCTCATGAAGCTGCTTGGAATATGGTCCAACAGCGAGATTTTTCAACCCACCACGATCGCCGATGAAGCGAAGGCGATGGGTTGCAGGCGAAGAGGACTGCAGGCGGCTGCTGCGTTACCGGCGGGCCGCGCCTCAGGCTTTCTTGGCGGCCTCTCGGTACACGAGCAGGGGCGCCTTGTTTTCCTCGATGGTGGACTCGTCCACCACCACTTTTTCCACATTGGTGGCATTGGGCAGGTCGAACATGGTGCTGATCAGCGATTGCTCCAGAATCGACCGCAGGCCGCGCGCGCCGGTCTTGCGGGCGAGCGCCTTGCGGGCAATGGCCTTGAGCGCCGCAGGGCGGATCTCCAGGTCCACGCCCTCCATGGACAGCAGCTTGTTGTACTGCTTGACCAGTGCGTTCTTGGGCTCGGTCAGGATCTGCACCAGCGCATCCTCGCTAAGCTCGGCCAAGGCAGTCACCACGGGCATGCGGCCCACCAGTTCGGGAATGAGACCGAACTTGATCAGATCTTCCGGCTCGATCTCGGTGAACACCTCGGTCAGGGAGCGCTGCTTCTTGCTCTTGACCAACGCCCCAAAACCGATGCCCGAGGCCTCCGTGCGATTCTCGATCACCTTCTCCAGGCCCGCGAACGCGCCGCCGCAGATGAACAGGATGTTCGTCGTGTCGATCTGCAGGAAGTCCTGGTTGGGATGCTTGCGGCCACCCTGCGGAGGCACGCTAGCCATGGTTCCTTCGATGAGCTTGAGCAGCGCCTGCTGAACCCCTTCGCCCGACACGTCCCGCGTGATGGACGGGTTGTCCGACTTGCGGGAAATCTTGTCGATCTCGTCGATGTAGACGATGCCGCGCTGGGCCCGCTCCACCTCGTAATTGCAGCTTTGCAGGAGCTTCTGCACGATGTTCTCGACGTCTTCACCCACGTAACCGGCCTCGGTCAGGGTGGTGGCGTCCGCCATCACGAAAGGCACGTCCAGCATGCGGGCCAGCGTCTGGGCCAGCAGCGTCTTGCCCGAACCGGTGGGCCCGATCAGCAAAATGTTGCTCTTGGACAGTTCCACCTCGTCCTTGCCGGCCTTGTCCTTGTGGCGCAAACGCTTGTAGTGGTTGTATACGGCCACGGCCAGCGTGCGCTTGGCGAAGTCCTGGCCGATGACGTAGCTGTCCAGGTTCGCCTTGATCTCCGCGGGGGTGGGAAGGTCGCCGCGCGATTCGCGCGTGCCGTCGGCTGCTGGAAGCTCGTCCCGAATGATTTCATTGCACAGGTCGATGCACTCGTCGCAGATAAAAACCGACGGACCGGCGATCAGCTTCTTTACCTCGTGCTGGCTTTTGCCGCAGAAGGAGCAGTAAAGGGTTTTTTCGCTGGAAGAGCCTTTTTTCTCGGCCATGGGGGCAATGCCTCGTGTTGCGGAACGTTGTCGGGATGATAACGAAATAAAAAACGGCGTCTTCCCTGGGGAAAACGCCGCGTATTCCCTTGCGGAGCGATCAGGGGCGCTTGGCGATCACCTGATCGACCAGACCGTATTCCTTGGCTTCATCAGCCGTGAGGAAGTAGTCGCGCTCGGTGTCGTTCTTGACCTTGTCCAGGGGCTGTCCGGTGCGTTCCGCCAGGATGCGGTTCATCTGGTCCTTGGTACGCAGAATGTCGCGTGCGTGGATTTCGATGTCCGTCGCCTGGCCACGGGCCCCGCCCAGCACCTGGTGGATCATGATCTTGGAGTTCGGCAGGGAAAACCGCTTGCCCTTGGCTCCGGCGGCCAGCAGGAAGGCGCCCATGCTGGCGGCAAAGCCCACGCACATGGTCGACACATCGGGCTTGATGAACTGCATGGTGTCGTAGATCGCCATGCCGGCCGTGACGCTGCCGCCTGGGGAGTTGATGTAGAACGAGATGTCCTTGTCGGGGTTCTCGCTTTCGAGGAACAGCAACTGGGCCACCACGAGGTTGGCGGTCTGGTCATTGACCTCGCCCACCAAAAAAATAATGCGCTCTTTCAGCAGCCGCGAATAGATGTCGTAGGAGCGTTCGCCGCGCCCCGACTGCTCGATGACCATGGGGACCATGCCCAAGGCTTGTGTTTCCAGTGCACTCATGTTTTCTCCTGTCATGCGGATACTGTACCCAGAAATGAATTGGGGCTTGTGCACGCAAGCACAAGCCCCCGATGTCATCCAGCCGCCAGAAACCGCAATCGGGCGGTCCGGCGGCAGCAGCGCATCAGCCCTGGCCCATCAGTTCGTCGAAGGAAACGGACTTGTCCGTCACCTTGGCCTTGCCCATCACGAAGTCGGTCACGTTGTTTTCGATGACGACGGCCTCGACTTCGGCCAGACGCTGGCGGTCGCCGAAGTACCAGCGCACGACGTCTTCCGGCTTTTCGTAGCTGGCGGCCAGTTCGTCCACGTGGGCTTTCAGTTGCTCGGGCTTGGCGTGCAGTTCATTGGCGCGCACCAGTTCGGCCACCACGAGGCCCAGGCGCACGCGGCGCTCGGCCTGGGGACGGAACACGTCTTCCGGGATTTCGGCCTTGTCGGCGTCCTTGATGCCGCGTTGCTTCAGGTCGGCACGGGCGCCTTCCAGCAGGCGGGCGATCTCGGCCTGCACGCTGGCATTGGGCAGGTCCAACTCGGCCTTGGACACGAGGGCGTCCATCACGGCCTGCTTGTTGCGAGCCAGCAGGCGGAACTTGACTTCGCGCTCGAGGTTTTTCTTGATGTCGGCGCGCAGGCCGTCGACCGTGCCGTCGGCGATGCCGAGGGACTTGGCGAGCTGCTCGTTCACTTCGGGCAGGTGGGCGGCTTCGATCTTCTTCACGGTGACCATGAAGTCAGCCGTCTTGCCGGCCACGTCCTTGCCGTGGTAGTCCTCTGGGAAGGCCAACGGGAAGGTCTTGCTTTCGCCGGACTTCATGCCACGCACGGCGTCTTCGAATTCCTTGAGCATTTGGCCTTCGCCGACCAGGAACTGGAAGTCTTCGGCCTTGCCGCCGGAGAAGGTTTCGCCGTCGATCTTGCCTTCGAAGTCGACCGTCACGCGGTCGCCGTCTTCAGCGGCGGCGGCTTGCGCGCGCTGGGCGAAGCTGCGGCGCTGCTTGCGCAGGATGTCGATGGTCTTGTCGATGGCGGCGTCGGTCACTTCGGCGGACAGCTTTTCGACTTCGGCGCCGGCCAGATCGGCGATCTTGACTTCAGGGAACACTTCGAAAATGGCGTCGAAGGTGACCAGGCCTTCCGGAGCACCGTCTTTTTCTGTGATGCGGGGCTGGCCGGCCACGCGCAGGTTGGCTTCGTTGGCGGCCTGGGCGAACGCCTCGCCGACCTTGTCGTTCAGCACTTCGTACTGGACCGAGTAGCCATAGCGCTGGGCCACGACGTTCATCGGCACCTTGCCGGGACGGAAGCCGTCCATCTTCACGGTGCGGGCCAGGCGCTTGAGGCGCGAGTCGACCTCGGACTGGATCGCGGTGAGGGGCAAGCTCAGCGTGATCTTGCGCTCGAGCTTTTCAAGGGTTTCAACAGTAACGGCCATGGCTCTTCCTCTATGAATATGGGGACCGTGACGGCTGCTTTTGCAGCCGCACCGTGGTGCGCGGGGGGGGACTCGAACCCCCACACCATTGCTGGCGTCAGGACCTAAACCTGGTGCGTCTACCAATTTCGCCACCCGCGCAAACTTACAGACAAAACAGGCGACCGGCAGGGCCGGCCACCTGTGTGAAATTGGTCAACCTTCGATTTTACCTTGTCGGCGGACCGTCTCCGATCAGGCCGGCTTCGGCGCATGCGGATCGGGCTCTTTCACGCGGAACCAGGCCGCGTACATGGCCGGCAGCGCCAGCAGCGTGAGCACCGTCGCCACGATCAGGCCGCCCATGATGGCCACGGCCATCGGGCCCCAGAACACGCTGCGCGACAGCGGGATCATGGCCAGCACCGCGGCGGCGGCCGTGAGCACGATGGGGCGCAACCGGCGCACGGCCGACTCCACGATGGCGTCCCACGCGGGCACGCCCCGCGCGCGGTCCTGCTCGATCTGGTCGATCAGGATGACGGAGTTGCGCTGGATCATGCCCATGAGCGCGATCACCCCCAGCAGCGCCACGAACCCGAACGGCCGGCCCAGCAACAGCAGCGCCCCCGCCACCCCGGCGATGCCCAGCGGGCCGGTGAGGAACACCAGCACCGCGCGGCTGAAGCTGTGCAGTTGGAGCATGAGCAGGGTGAACGTGATGAACAGCATGATCGGCACGCCTGCGGCGATGGAGGCCGAGCCCTTGGAGCTTTCCTCCACGGCACCCGCCACCTCGATGCGGTAGCCGCCCTGGCCGGCCGCATGCCACTTCGCCTCCAGCTGCCGCAGGCCGGGCACCAGCGCTTCGGTGACGGTTGCGCCCTGCAGGCCTTCGATGACGTCGCCCTGCACGGTGATGGCGTAGTCGCGGTTCTCGCGCCACATCACGCCCGGCTCCCAGGTGAAGACCGGCCGCGCGATCTGCGTGAGCGGAATCGATTTGCCCGAGGCCGTGGGCAGGTAGGCATTGGCCACGTCGGTGATGGCCTTGCGTTCGTCCGGCGGCTGGCGGAACACGATGTCGATGAGCTTGTCGCCCTCGCGGTACTGGCCCACGGTCGTGCCGGTGAAGACGGTGCGCGCGGCCTGGGCGATGGACTGGCTGGTCACGCCCAGGGCGCGGGCCTTGTCCTGGTCGACTTCCAAGCGCATGACCTTGACGGATTCGTTCCAGTTGTCGTTCACGCCGCGCATCTGCGGGTGGTCGCGCAGGATGGCCTTGACCTCGTCGGCCCGGGCGCGCAGCACGGCGGGATCGGTGCCCACCACGCGGAACTGCACCGGGTAAGGCACGGGTGGCCCGTTGGGCAGCAGCTTCACGCGCGCCCGCACCTCGGGAAACTCGCGCGCCATGATCTCGGGCAACCCGACGCGCAGCGACTCGCGCACGTGCAGGTCCTGCGGGATCACGATGAACTGCGACACGTTGGTCTGCGGGAAGACCTGGTCCAGCGGCAGATAAAAGCGCGGCACGCCCGAGCCCACCCACACGCTGACGGTGGACACCCCCGCCTCGGCCCGCAGGCGCTGCTCGACGCGGCGCGTGGCCTCTTCGTTGGCTTCGAACGAGGTGCCTTCCGGGAACCAGATGTCCATCAGGATTTCAGGGCGGCTCGAATCCGGGAAGAACTGCTGCTGCACGCGGCCCATGCCGACGATGCCGAGCGCGAAGGTGGCCACCGTGAGCCCGATGGTGATCCAGCGGTAGCGCACGCACCAGTCCACGCAGCGGCGAAAGACGTTGTAGAACCCGCTGTCGAACGCCTCGTGCGGCTGGCCGTCCGGGCCGGTGTGCACGTGCGGCGGCTTCTTGAGCAGCAGCGTGCCCAGGTACGGCACGAAGTACACCGAAACCAGCCACGACAGCACCAGCGCGATCACCGTGACCGCGAAGATGGCGAAGGTGTATTCCCCCGTCACCGACTTGGCGATGCCGATCGGCAGGAAGCCCGCTGCCGTGATCAGCGTGCCGGTCAGCATCGGCATGGCGGTGATCTCGTAGGCGAAGGTGGCCGCGCGCACCTTGTCGTAGCCCTCCTCCATCTTGCGCACCATCATCTCGACGGCAATGATGGCGTCGTCCACCAGCAGGCCCAGCGCGATGATGAGCGAGCCCAGCGAGATCTTGTGCAGCCCGATGTTCCAGTACCACATGGCCAGGAACGTGACGGCCAGCACCAGCGGAATGGTGATGCCCACCACCAGGCCCGGGCGGATGTCCAGCGTCCAGCGCTTCCACAGCGGATGGTGGCCCGGGCGCTTGTGCAGACCCAGCGCCAGGAAGCTCACGGCCAGCACGATCACCACGGCTTCGATCAGCACCTTCACGAACTCGTTGACCGACGAGGACACCGACTTGGGCTGGTCCTGCACGTTCACGAACCGCACGCCGGCCGGCAGGGTCTTTTCGATCTTCTGCGTGGCGGTCTTCAGGGCCTCGCCCAGGCGGATGATGTCGCCGCCCTTGGCCATCGACACGCCGAGCGCGATCACTTCTTGGCCCTGGTGGCGCACCTTCACGGCCGGCGGCTCCACGTAGCCGCGGTGGATGTCGGCGATGTCGCCCAGGCGCAGCTGCGCGCCCGAGGCGCCGCGGATCGGCATGGCGCGCAGGTCTTCGACCGCACCGAACTGACCGGCCACGCGCACCTGGACCTGGTCCTGCGGCGTCTGGATGATGCCGCCGCTTTCCACCGCGTTCTGCTGGCCCAGCTGCGACAGCACCTGGTTCATGTCCAGGCCCAGCTGCGCGAGGCGCTTTTGCGAGATTTCGATGTAGAGCTTTTCGTCCTGCACGCCGAATTGCTCGACCTTGGCCACGTCGGGCACGCGCAGCAGCTGCTGGCGCACGTCGTCGGCGAAGGTCTTCATCTCGGCGTAGCTGAAGCCCTCGGACTCCAGCGCGTAGATCACGCCGTAGACGTCGCCGAAGTCATCGTTGAAGAACGGCCCCTGCACGCCCTGCGGCAGGGTGGCGCGCATGTCGCCGATCTTCTTGCGGACCGTGTACCAGACGTTGGGCACGTCGCCGGACTTGGACGAGTCCTTGATGTTGAAGATGATCTGCGACTCGCCGGGCTTGGAGTAGCTGCGGATCTTGTCGGCGTAAGGCACCTCCTGCAGCGTGCGTTCGAGCTTGTCGGTGACCTGCTCGGCCACCTGCTGCGCCGTGGCGCCGGGCCAGTAGGTGCGCACCACCATCGCGCGGAAGGTGAACGGCGGGTCCTCGTCCTGCCCGAGCTGGAAGTAGGCGCCAAAGCCCATCAGCATCAGCACGATCATCAGGTAGCGGGTGAGCGCCGGATGGTCGAGTGCCCATTTGGAGAGGTTGAAGCCCTCTTTCGGCTGGATCTGCGTCATGGAGCGGCCTTCAGCGGGCGGACGATGCGGTCGCAGCGGGTGCCGGGCCGGAGGCCGCGGCACGGGCGGGGCTTGCCACGCCATTGACAGCCGTCTGCGCTGGACTGGATTGCGCTGCAGGCGTTTTGGGCTGGTACGGCACGACCTTCTGGCCGGGCGACAGCACGTGCACGCCCGTGGCCACCACCTGCATGCCCGGGGCCAGCCCCGAAGCCACCACGGCCTCGTTGCCGTCCGCGGTGGCGATCTGCACAGCTTGCGACCGCACGGTTCCGCTGGCGGCGTCGAAGACCCACACGGCCGTCTGCTGGCCGTCCTGGCGCAGCGCGCTGGTGGGCAGCTTGATGGCCTGCTGGCCGGCCTGGCCCAAGGCCTCGGGCGTGACGTACACGGTGGCGCCGAGCGGCGGTGCCTCGGCGCCTTCGATGGCCACCTTGATCTGGAAGGTGCGGGTGACGGCATCGGCGCTGGCCGCCACCTCGCGCACCCGGCCGGTCAAAGGCGCGCCGCCCGACCACGACCGCACGGCCACCGGCTGGCCGGCCTTCACTCTTGCGACCTTGTCTTCCGGCACGACGAAGACCACGTCGCGCGGGCCGTCCTGGGCGATGCGCACCACCGGCGTGCCGGCGGACACCACCTGGCCCGGCTCGGCATCGATGCTGGTGACCACGCCCGACACGTCGGCCACCAGCCGCGTGTAGCCGGTCTGATTGCCTTGCGAGGCCAGTTGCGCACGCGCCTGGTCGAGCGAGGCCTCGGCGGCCTTGAGGGTGGAGGCGCGGCGCTCCAGCTCGGCGCCGCTGATGAAGTTCTGCGCCTTGAGCGCGGCGTAGCGCTGGTAGTCGGCGGCGGCCAGGTCCCGCTGCGTGGCGGCGGAGGCGACCTGCGCGCGCGACGCGTCGGCGGCCAGCTGGTAGTCGCGTGGGTCGAGCTGGGCCAGCACCTGGCCCGCCTTCACGCGCTGGCCCAGTTCGGCCTGGCGCTGCACGATCTTGCCCGCCACCCGAAAGCCCAGGCGCGATTCGATGCGCGCCCGCACTTCGCCGGCATATTCGAGCTGGGTGTTCAGCGGGGCGGCGCCCACGGTGAGCAGCTTGACCGAGCGCACCGGCTCGGGGGCGGGCTCGGGCTTGGAGCAGCCCACCCCGGCGAGGACGGCCGCGCCGACGGCCAGCCCCCCCATCGCGCGCTGCACCCAAGAAAATGCCCCGTGACGGGGCTGCGAGGGGAACGGCCGGGAAAGCCGCGGCGCGACAGAGGTGTTCATGCTGGTTCCGGGAAAGCGGTTCG
The DNA here is from genome assembly GCF_030158995.1 of Acidovorax sp. SUPP2825. Classification (NCBI taxonomy): domain Bacteria; kingdom Pseudomonadati; phylum Pseudomonadota; class Betaproteobacteria; order Burkholderiales; family Comamonadaceae; genus Acidovorax; species Acidovorax sp. SUPP2825. Next base: position 16,343 of record NZ_BQXK01000003.1, read on the forward strand.
TTTTAATGACTGACTGGTTAGTAATCTATGAGAAGCCCCGTCACCTTGTCAAGCGACAATCGCGCCGTGACGCCTCCCTCCTCCGATCCCCGCTCCCACACCGCACCGCCCGGCACCCCTCAGGCGCCGGCCGTGACGCACTACGAAAACTTTCCCGTGGCCTCGCTGCTGTGCCCGCCGCACCTGCGCCAGCCCATCGCGGCCATCTACGCCTTCGCGCGCGCCGCGGACGACCTGGCCGACGAAGGGGACACCGGCCCGGACGAGCGCCTGGCGGACCTGGCGGCCTATGGGGCCGAACTGCAGTCCATCGCTGCCGGCCACCCGCCCGGCGCGCGCTGGGCCGCCATCTTCGGCCCGCTGCAGGCCGTGCTGCGCAGCCATGCCCTGCCCGTGCCGCTGCTGGCCGACCTGCTGAGCGCGTTCACGCAGGACATCGCCCGCACGCGGGACGGCGCCGTGTACGCCGACCGGTCCGAACTGCTGGATTACTGCCGGCGCTCGGCCAATCCCGTCGGCCGGCTGCTGCTGCACCTCTACGGCGTGCACGATGCCGAATCGCTCGCGCGCAGCGACGCCATCTGCTCGGCGCTGCAGCTCATCAACTTCTGGCAGGACCTGAGCGTGGACATTCCGCGCGGGCGCCACTACCTCACCGACGCCGACTGCGCGGCACACGGCGTGGACCGCGCGGCCCTGTCCACGCTGCGCACCACGCCCGCCACGCGCGCGCTGGTCAACGACTGCGCGGCCTGGGCGCGCGGGCTGATGGGCCAAGGCGCGCCCCTGGTGCACCGCCTGCCCGGGCGCGCCGGCTGGGAGCTGCGCCTGGTGGTGCAGGGCGGGCTGCGCATCCTGGACAAGGTGGAGGCGCTCGACGGCGGCAGCCTGCACACCCGCCCGCGCCTGCGCCCGCTGGACTGGGCCCGCATGCTGGGCCGGGCCGTGGCGATGTAAGGCGAATTCATGCCCGGCAAGCGCGGCTTCAGTCGCGGCCCTGGAGGCCAAAATCCAGGCATCGAATCGGCCTTTAGCACAATGAGTACTAGGGCATGACGCTATATTTTTTGTAGCAATCGATTTTGATTGAGCCGGTAAGGGACAGGCCTCGCGCAAGGCCGCCCCGGGATAGCGAGCATGCCCGGCCCCCGCCAGCCGGTTAGCCTGCGCGCCCCACAGCCCTCGCATTGCCCGCCATGTCCGTCAGCGTTTTCGACCTGTTCAAGATCGGTATCGGCCCCTCCAGCTCCCACACCGTGGGCCCCATGATCGCGGCGCGGCAGTTCGCCGTCGCCCTGCGCGATTCCATGGGCCTGGCGCCCGTGCACCGCGTGGTGGTGGAGCTGTTCGGCTCGCTGGCCGCCACCGGCATCGGCCACGGCACCGACCGCGCCGTGCTCCTGGGCCTGGCCGGGTACGAGCCCGATCGCATCGACCCGGACCGGATCGGCCCCACGGTCGAGGCGATCCGCAAGGGCGGCCACATCGACCTGCTGGGCACGCACCGCATCGCGTTCATCGAAAAGGAGCACCTGCTGTTCCGGCGAAAGAGCCTGCCCTTCCACCCCAACGGCCTGAGCCTGCATGCCCATGGGGCGCAGGGCGAACTGCTGCTCACGCGCACCTACTACTCGGTGGGCGGCGGCTTCGTGGTGGACGAAGGCGGCCAGCGGGTGCTCAACAGCGTCGAGGCCCTGGACCAGGGCGCGGCAGGTTCAGGCACGGGCTTGCCCCACCCCTACCGCACCGCCGCCGAACTGCTGGCCCAATGCGCCGCCACCGGACAGGGCATCGCCGCCGTCACGCTGGCCAACGAAGGGCACTGGCACAGCCGCGCGCACGTGCGCCAGCGCCTGCTGCAGATCTGGCAGACCATGGCCGGCGCCGTGCAGCGCGGATGCGCCAGCCACGGCAGCCTGCCCGGCCCCATGCGGCTGCAGCGCCGCGCGGGCCAGCTGCACCAGACGCTGTCCGGCCGCGCCGAAGAGGCGCTGCGCGATCCGCTGTCGATGCTGGACTGGATCAACCTCTACGCCATGGCCATCAACGAGGAGAACGCGGCGGGCGGGCGCGTGGTCACCGCGCCCACCAACGGCGCGGCCGGCGTGATCCCGGCGGTGCTGCACTACTACGTGAAGTTCGTGCCCGGCGCCGACGAGGACGGCATCGCCGACTTCCTGCTCACGGCCGGCGCCATCGGCATCATCTACAAGGAAAACGCCTCGCTCTCGGGTGCCGAGGTGGGCTGCCAGGGCGAAGTGGGAGTGGCCTGCTCGATGGCGGCCGGCGCGCTGGCGGCGGTGATGGGCGGCACGCCCGCGCAGGTGGAGAACGCGGCCGAGATCGGCATGGAGCACAACCTGGGCATGACGTGCGACCCGGTGGGCGGGCTGGTGCAGATCCCCTGCATCGAGCGCAACGCGATGGGCGCGATCAAGGCCATCAACGCCGCGCGCATGGCCCTGCGCGGCAACGGCACGCACATGGTCTCGCTCGACCAAGTCATCAAGACCATGATGCAGACCGGTGCCGACATGAAGAGCAAATACAAGGAGACCTCGCGCGGCGGGCTGGCGGTGAACGTGGTCGAGTGCTGAGTGAGGGCGCCCAACCCGGGGCTGCGCCATCGCCGGTGTGGTGAATAAGACGCACCTGCACGCGGGGGCGCGGGCAGGCCCTGCCTTTTTTCGTTACACGCACATACACTTTGCGGTTTTCGCCCGTGCGGGCGCCGGCGCATCCGCCGCCTTCCTTCATCCGCCTTTTTCGCCTCCACCCATGCATTTCCTTTCTCGACTGCGCCCCTGGGCGCTCATGGCGGCCCTGGCCGCGTTCGGCAGCGCAGCCCCCGCCTGGGCGGAAGACACCCTGTCGCGCATCGCCAGCTCGGGCGAGCTGAAGCTGGGCCACCGCGAAAAGTCCTTGCCGTTTTCGTTCAAGGACGCCAACGGCGCGGTGAAGGGCTACACGGTGGACGTGTGCCTACAGATCTTCGACGAGATCAAGAAGGAACTCAAACGCCCCGACCTGCGCGTGCACTACCTGCTGGTGGACGGCAAGAACCGCATCAGCGACGTGAAGGACGGCGTGGTGGACCTGGAGTGCGGCGGCACCGCCAACACCGCCGCGCGGCAAAAGGAGATCGCGTTCAGCCACCACATCTTCGTGGCGACCTCGTCGTTCCTCGTGCGCAAGAGCTCGGGCATCAAGACGCTGGACGACCTGCAGGGCAAGAAGATCGCCGTGCAGGGCAAGACCACCAACGAAGGGCTGCTGCGCGCCAACGAGCGCACCTACAACCGCCACTTCAATTACGTGCTGGCCGACAGCACGATCGACGTGGTCGGCGCGCTGGTCAAGGGCGAGGCCGATGCCGCCTTCGCCGACGATGCGGGCATCTGGATTCCGCTCACCCGCCTGGGCAAGAACGTGGACGACTACCATTTCCTGGAAAAGCGCCTGTCACTGGAGCCCTACAGCATCGGGCTGCGCAAGGACGATCCCAAGTTCAAGGAACTGGTGGACCGCGTGACGCGCCGCATGATCCAGGGCGGCGAGATGGCCGCGCTGTACAAGAAGTGGTTCAGCGTGGAGCAGCAAGGCATGCTCCCAATGAGCATGTTCATGAAAGAGGCGCTGCGCCGGCCGAGCGACATGGGTGTGGAGCAGATCGCTTTTTAAATGCGGTGAAGCCAAGCCGCCGCCCGGTAGAGGGACGGCGGTGGCTGCCGGCTCCGTTCAGTTGCGGTATCCCTGGGCGATGGATTCCGCGTGATCGCGCAACTCCTGCTCTCTCTGGGCCGCCCTTTCTTCCGGGGTGGTCGGGATGGAATACAGCAGGCCATCCAGCCCCTGGCGCGCGAACGCCTGCTCGATGTCTTCGGCTGCGCCCTGCAGCCGGTCCAGCTTGCCGAACATTGCATCAAGGTCCATGCTGGCCATCTGGGTCAATGAAGCGTGCAGCTTCGGGTCGGCATAGCGCAGGCCCTTCATTTCATCGGTCTCGAGCAGTTGCTTGAGGTCCTCCTGGCTGTTCATGATGGCATGGCGCTGGTCGGACATTCCCTGGAACTCCCGAGCGGTCCGGAAGGTGCTCACCATCTGCTTGCCGCTGCGGGCCATGGTGCGCTTGAGGTCGTAGTCCATGCCCGTCTGATCGACCGCGGGGAAGTTGCCCGACATGCCGGCCAGCTTCTGCAGTTGCGCAAGGTTCTCGGACAGCACCTTGCTCGCCTGGTGCGCCACCGGAATGTTCATGCGCGCCATTTCATTGCGAAGGGCGTTGTGCTCACGGACCGCTGTTTTTTTCTGAGCGGACAGGGTCTCATACCTTGCGCTCAGCGCGTCGTACTCTTTGTCGGACATGGCGTCGGTCGCGTTGTCCAACGCCGTGTCCACCTGGTGATGCTCTTTGATCACGGCGTCCATGCGGGCCTTGGCCTCCAGGTATTGCGCCTTGACCTGCCGGGTTCCGCGGATGAACTTCAATTTGGGCTGGGCCGTATCGGCTTCCGAGGACTGGGGCCTGGTCCGCCCGAAACTCGCGGACGACGCGGCCTGCTGAGGCCTTGCAGCCTGGGCCGTGCTCATCGGACCCGTGGGGCTTGCAGGAGTCGTGGGACGCGACGGGCTCGCCGGGGTCGAGGGGCGTGACGGGCTCGAAGAGCCCGAGGAACTGGTGGAGCTCCAGGAACTGAGGGAGCTCGAAGAATTCGTGGAACCCCAGGAGCTCATGGAGCTGAGCGAACTCGATGAACCGGTGGGGCGCATCGACGTGCGGTGCACTCCCGGCTGGGATGCAGGTGCATTGCTGCGCCCATCGCCGAACATCTTCCAGCCCGCGGGCTCGGGCTGCTGTTTCCGCGGAGAAGGTGCGGCCGCCGTGGCGTGCTGGTAATTCGGGGTCTGCACGCGCTGCTGCTGTTGGCCAGCGAGGCCGGCCTGCTGGTTGGCCGGTCGGAACGACTGCAGGTTGGCCCGGGGCTGTTGCGACTGCGGGCCTTGTGGACGGGCTGCGGCTCCATTGGTACGCGAACTCAATTTGGAGAACACGGTGTCCTGCTGCGGCCGGGACTGCGCGGCACCCGATTGGGTCTTGGCCTGACCCGTCGTTTTCGACGCCACCTCCTTGACGAAGCGGTTACCCGCCGATAAGACCTTGGAAGCGAACTTGGAAGTGAGGGACATGGAAAAACCTTTCGAGGCGGTCGCTCGCCGTGCCTCGCATCGGGAAATCGCCGCTTGAAATGCACTGTAGGCAGGCCCTGTTCGAGCACGGCACTGCCACCCGAAAGCGCGAGCAGGAATGCGAAAGCACCCTCCCCTGGCCTGGCCGCAGGGCGGCCCCTGCCCCGAGCCAGCCCGGTTCGCCGCCAAGCCCGGGCGCCCATGGGAGAATCGCGCCCCATGACACCGGAACAGTACGTCCAGCAAAAAGCCGCCGCCTCGGGCAGCAGCTTCTATTACGCCTTTCTGTTCCTGCCCGCGCCGCGGCGCGCCGCCATCACGGCCTTCTATGGTTTTTGCCGCGAGGTCGACGATGTGGTGGACGAAGTCTCGGATGCCGGCGTCGCCCGCACCAAGCTGGCCTGGTGGCAGGCCGAGGTGGCGCAGTCCTTCGCGGGGCGCGCCACGCACCCCGTGATGCAGGCGCTCATGCCGCACGTGGCGGCCTACGGCATCGAGGAGCGACACCTGCAGGCCGTGATCGACGGCTGCCAGATGGACCTGGAGCAGACGCGCTACCTCGACTTTCCCGGCCTGTCGCGCTACTGCCAGCTGGTGGCGGGCGTGGTGGGCGAGGTGGCCGCGCGCATCTTCGGGCAGACCGATGACCGCACCACCGAATACGCGCACACCCTGGGCCTGGCGTTTCAGCTCACCAACATCATCCGCGACGTGGGCGAGGACGCCATGATGGGCCGCATCTACCTGCCCGTGGCCGAGCTGCAGCAGTTCGACGTGAAGGCGCACGAGATCCTCAAGCGCCAGTATTCCGAGCGATTCACCGCGCTGATGCGCTTTCAGGCCGAGCGCGCGCACCGGCTCTACGACGAGGCGCTCGCCCTGCTGCCCACGGGCGACCGGCGCGCCCAGAAGCCCGGGCTGATGATGGCCAGCATCTACCGCACCCTGCTGCGCGAGATCGAGCACGACGGCTTCCAGGTGTTGCACCAGCGGGTGAGCCTGACGCCGCTGCGCAAGCTGTGGCTGGCCTGGAAGGTGCAGGCCCTCGACCGCCTCTGACCGGGTTTTTTTCCATGCAACGTGTTGCCATCATCGGGGGCGGCTGGGCCGGCATGGCGGCGGCGGTGGCCGCCGCGCAGGCGGGGCACCGCGTGACCGTCTTCGAGGCCACCCGCGTGCTGGGCGGCCGCGCCCGCGCCCTGCCCGCCACCGACGCGCCCGGTGCGCCAGGCGCCCCACCCCCCCTGGACAACGGCCAGCACATCCTGATCGGCGCCTACACCGAGTGCCTGCACCTCATGGCGCAGGTGGGCGTGGACCCGGAAGCGGCCCTGTTGCGCCTGCCGCTGTCGCTGCGCTTCGCCGACGGCAAGGGCATCCGCCTGCCCGACATCGCGCCCCCCTGGGACGCCGTGTGGGGCATCGCCACCGCCCGGGGCTGGGGCCTGCGCCAGCGGCTGGCGCTGATGACCACCACCGCCCGCTGGATGTGGGGCCTGGGCGGATTCCGCTGCGAGCCCGGCGATACGGTGCTGACCATCAGCCAGGGCCTGCCGCCGCAGCTGATGGCGGAATTCGTCGAGCCGCTGTGCGTCTCGGCGCTCAACACCCCCGCCGCCGAAGCCAGCGCCACGGTGTTCCTGCGCGTGCTGCGCGATGCGCTCTTCAGCGGGCGCGGCGGCTCCAACCTGCTGCTGCCGCGCACCGACCTGGGCGCGCTGTTTCCCGAACCCGCCGCGCAATGGCTGCAGGCCCAGGGCCACACCGTGCACCGGGCGCGCCGGGTGCAGGCCATCGCCCCCCAGTCACCGCCGTCGAGCGGCTGGACGGTCGATGGCGAGGCCTTCGACACCGCCGTGCTGGCCCTGCCCAGCAGCGATGCGGCCAGGCTGGTGGCCGCGTGCGCGGGCTCCGAGCAGGCCGCGCCGCGCAAGGAGCTGTGCTCCGCGCTGTACGACTGGGCGGCCGTGGCGCAGGCGATGCGCTTCACCGCCATCGCCACCGTCTATGCGCGGGTGCCGGGCGCCCAGGGGCCCGTGCTGGAGAGCCCCATGCTGGCGCTGCGCTCTTCCATGCAGGAACCGGCCCAGTTCGCCTTCGACCGCGGTGTGCTCGGCGGCCCGCCGGGCCTGCTGGCCCTGGTGGTGAGCGCCTTCGAGGGCGACCGTGCCGAACGCGAGCAGCAGGTGCTGCGCCAGGCCATGCGCCAACTGGGCCTGCCGGCGCTGGACCTGGTGCAGACGGTGGTGGAAAAGCGCGCCACCTTCGCGTGTACGCCAGCCCTGCAGCGCCCGTCCAACGCGATCGCGCCGGGGCTGTGGGCGTGCGGCGACTATGTGCGCGGGCCCTACCCCGCCACGCTGGAAGGCGCGGTGCTGGCGGGCACGGCGGTCGGGCAGCAATTGGGCAAAAAATAGGCCCTGGCGCATATTCCACTAGGGCATATCGCTACAAAAATAATAGCAAATGCCCGCCGTGACTCACACCGGGCGGGGCAGCACGTCCGCCATCTTGAGCACGGACACGCCCGTGTTGCCCCAGAAACGCTCCAGGCTGTCGGCCCGCTCGATCAGCAGCCGCTGCACCAGCGGCTCCAGCGACGTGGCGGCGGGATCGGCGACCAGCAGGTAGCGCGGCTCCACGGTCTCGGGCACGCCGGCGGCGGTTTCGTTGACCTGCACCACCCAGTCCAGGGCGGTGAGCGCCTCCAGCACGGGCTCCAGCTGCAGCGCATCCACGCGCAGCGCCTGGCACAGCGCGCTCATTCGCAGGCCGCGGGCCGGTGTCTCGTGTGCCCGGTGCAGGGCCTGCAGCGCCTCCACCGCCAGCTGGAAGGTCCAGCCCTGGCCGCTCGCCCGGCGCGCCACCCCGTTGAGCAGGCTGGGCAGGTACGCCGCCACCACCGCGCCCAGCAGCACGATCACCCAGGCCACGTAGATCCAGACCAGCAGGATCGGCAGCGTCGCGAAGGCGCCGTACAGCACCGAATACGTGGGCACCGAGGCCAGGTACAGGCCGAGCACCTTCTTGGCCACCTCGATCCCTACCGAGACGAACACGCCGCCCGACCACGCATGGCGCCATTTGACCTGCGTGTTGGGCACGTAGCGGTACAGCGCCGCGGTGCCGCCGGCCAGCAGCAGAAATTCGATGGAGTCGAACAGCAGCCGCGCGCTGTCGGGCAGCGCGTCGTGCAGGCCGCGCGAGGCCGACGACGCCACCGACGTGGTGAGCGCCAGGCTGGCCGCCAGCACCAGGGGGCCCAGCGTGATGACGGCCCAGTAGATCAGCACGCGCTGGCCCAGCGGCCGCAGCCGGCGCACGCGCCAGATGTTGTTGAGGGTGCGGTCGATGGTCAGGACCAGCGCCAGCGCCGTGCCCAGCAAAATCGAAAACCCCGCCACGCCCAGGCCACTGGCCTTGGCCGCGAACTGTGTGAGGTAGCCCAGCACCTGGCGCGAGATGCTGTCCGGCACCAGGCTGTCCACCAGCCAGCGCTGCAGCCCCGTCTGCAGGGTGCCGAAGATGGGAAAGGCGGTGAACACGGCCAGCGCCACGGTGAAGAAAGGCACCAGCGCCAGCAGCGTGGTGAAGGTCAGGCTGCTGGCCGTGAGGCCCAGGCGGTCCTCGCGAAAGCGCTCGCGCAGGGTGTGCGCCGTGGTGCGCCAGGGAAAGTGCGACAGATCGGCCAGGACGGCTTCGAAGCGCTGCGCGAGTGGGGCTAAAGGCATGGCCGATATGATGCCACCCCGATGGCCTCTTCCCCCCTCTCTCCCGGCGCGCCCCGCGCCGCATCCGGCACCGGCGCCCCGGCCGCCCCCGACGTGGCGGCCACCCGGTGGCTGGCCGTGGGCAGCCTGCTCGGCCTGATCCTGCTCAGCCTGGCCTGGGAGCTGTGGCTCAGCCCGCTGCGGCCCGGCGGCTCGTGGCTGGCGCTCAAGGCGCTGCCGCTGGCGTTTCCGCTGGCCGGGCTGCTCAAGCACCGCATGTACACCTACCGTTGGGTGAGCCTGGTGGTGTGGCTGTATTTCACCGAAGGCGTGGTGCGCGCCTGGAGCGATCCTGCCCCGGGCCGGTGGCTCGCGCTGGTCGAAGTGGCGCTGTGCCTGGCGCTGTTCACTGCCTGCGCGCTGCATGTGCGCCTGCGCCAGAAGCACGCGCGTGCGGCCGCAGCCGCGGCGGCACCGGCCCCATCCACGCCCTGAACACCCAAAAACGGCCCCGCCCCACGCCCCTTCCATTCCCCGTTTTTCGCGAGCATTCGAGAACACCATGTCCACCCTGATCGACACCCTGCGCCAGACCGTCGGCGCCGCCCATGTACTCACCGAAGGCGACCTCACCGCCTGGGAGCAGGACTGGCGCCGCCGCGCGCGCGGCAAGGCGCTGGCCGTGGTGCGGCCCGGCAGCACGCAGGAGGTGGCCGCCGTGGTGCGCGCCTGCGCCGCCGCCGGCACCGCGATCGTGCCGCAGGGCGGCAACACGGGGCTGGCGGTGGGCTCCATTCCCGACGAGACCGGCACGCAGGTGCTGCTCAGCCTCACGCGGCTGAACGCCATCCGCGCGGTGGACGCCGACAACCTGACGCTCACCGTGGAGGCCGGCGCCATCCTGCAGAACGTGCAGGACGCGGCCGAGAAGGCGGGGCTGCTGTTCCCCTTGAGCCTGGCGGCCGAGGGCAGCTGCACCATCGGCGGCAACCTGGCCACCAACGCCGGCGGCACGCAGGTCGTGCGCTATGGCAATACGCGCGACCTGTGCCTGGGGCTGGAAGTCGTCACGCCGCAGGGCGAGGTGTGGGACGGCCTCAAAGGCCTGCGCAAGGACAACACCGGCTACGACCTGCGCGACCTGTTCATTGGCAGCGAAGGCACGCTGGGCATCATCACCGCCGCGACGATGAAGCTGTACCCGCAGCCCGCCGCCAGCCTCACGGCCTGGGCCGCGGTGCCGTCGATGGAACACGCCGTGCAATTGCTGGCCCTGGCACACAAGCACCTGGGCGCGGGGCTGACCGGCTTCGAGGTGATGGGCCGCTTCGCCCTGAGCCTGGTGGCCAGGCACATGCCGCAACTGCGCGTGCCCTTCATCGACCAGGAAGACGTGCCCTACGGCGTGCTGCTGGAAAACAGCGACAGCGAATCGGAGGCGCACGCCCGCACGCGCTTCGAATCGCTGCTGGAAACCGCCTTCGAGGCCGGCTGCGTGACCGATGCGGTCGTGGCCGAGAACCTGGCGCAGGCGCACCAGCTCTGGCACATCCGCGAAAACATTCCGCTGGCCCAGGCCGAGGAAGGGCTGAACATCAAGCACGACATCTCGGTGCAGATCCCGCGCATCCCCGCCTTCGTCGAATACGCCGACGCGCTGCTGCAGCGCGAGATTCCCGGCGTGCGGCTGGTCAACTTCGGGCACCTGGGCGACGGCAACCTGCACTACAACGTGCAGGCACCGGCCGAGGGCGATGCCAAGGCCTTCCTGCGCGACGAGGAAGCCCGCGTGAACCACCTGGTCTACGAAGCCGTGGCGCAGTTCGGCGGCTCGTTCTCGGCCGAACACGGCGTGGGCGCGCTCAAGGTGGACAAGCTCGAGAAGTACCAGTCGCCCGTGGCGCTGTCCATGATGCGCGCCATCAAGGGCGCGCTGGACCCACAGGGGCTGATGAACCCGCACTGCATGCTGCCGGTGCACGGCGCCTGACGGCCGGGCCACCGGGGCGGCCCGACGGGATCAGCGCCGCGCGTCTTCCAGCACCTTGCGCACGTCGGCGGGCAGGGGCACCGGCGCGCCGGCATCCTGCACGTCCCATTCCTCGTCGCCCGTCTGCAGCCACACGCGCATCGCGTCGCGCGACGGGTCCACCACCACAGCCGCCGCCTGGGCGTCCGGCTGGGTCGACCGGCGGCCGGTGATGTAGAGCAGGCCGCCTTCCTGCCGCAGCGGCGTGCTGACGGCCATGTTCTGCAGGAACTCCGGGTGGTTGACGGGGCCTAGCAGTTCCTTGACCCGCACCCCCATGGGGCCGGTGCGCAGAAAGTCCGTGCCCTCCGAAGGCTTGCGGCCCACCTGCGCCTGCACGCTGGCCCAGCGGTTAGCGGCGGCCGGTGCCGCAGCATTCGCAGCGGGCGCGGCCGGCTTGGCGGGAGAGGACGTGGAGGCCGTGGGCGTGAGCGGCACGTGGGTGCCGCAGCCGGCAGCCAGCAGCGCTGCGGCGAACAATGGCAAAGAGGGTGAAAGGCGCATGGGGCGGATTTCCTTGGAATCGGGGAGCAACCGGCGAGCTTATCCGCTGATGTCCCCCAATCTGGCGCGCCCCTGCCGCCCATGGGCGTTTCGGCACGCCACCCCGCAATATTCACACGGCCATGGGGGCCGTAATGTGGGCGTGGTGCTGGTAGCCTTCGAGCGAGAAGTCCGACGGCTCGACCGCCTCCAGCCATTCGGGTGCGTATGTGCCGGTGGCGGCGTAGTCCGGGATGCGATCGGACAGCAGCAGCTTGGGCAGCGGGTGGGGTTCGCGCGTGAGTTGCTCGCGAAGCATGTCCACGTGGTTCTCGTAGATGTGCGCATCCCCGATGAAGTACGTGAACCAGCGCGGCGTGTAGCCCGTGAGCCGGCCCACCAGGTGCAGCAGCGCCGCCCCTTCCGCCAGATTGAACGGCGTGCCGAGCCCGACATCGTTGCTCCGGATGTACAGGCACAGCGAGATTTCCTTCCTGCCCGGATTGGCCAGGAACTGATACAGCAGGTGGCACGGCGGCAGGGCCATTTCGTCCAGCTGCGCCCAGTTCCATCCGTGGAACAGGATGCGGCGGCTGCCCGGGTCCTTGATGAGCGTGTCCAGGCACTGCCGGAGCTGGTCGACGGCCTTGTAGAGCAGTACGCCGGACGGCTTGCCGTCCTCGCCGCCGAGCGTGCCGATGGCCTCGTATCCCCGGCCCAGCGCGTCCGCGATCTGCGCCGGGCCCTGCGGCAGCGCCGGGTCGATGAGCTTGTAGGCCGGCCACTGGCGCCACTGGACTCCGTACACCGAACCCAGGTCGTCCTCGGCAAGGCGGTAGGGGTTGGCCAGCCACTGCGCGTTCTCGTTCGCGTTCTGGTCCCAGACCTTGCAGCCCAGCGCCCGGAAATCGGCCGCGCTGCGGCGTGCGCGCAAAAAGCCCACCAGTTCGCCCACCACCGACTTGAAGGCGAGCTTCTTGGTCGTGACGGCAGGAAAGCCCTCCTGCAGGTCGAACCGGAGCATCGCGCCCGGCAGGCTCAGGGTGCGGACGCCCGTGCGGTTGTCTTGCCAACTGCCGTTGTCGAAGATGTTCTGAACGAGGTCGAGGTACTGTTTCATGTGCCGAAGGAACGAGCCAAGGGCGGAATCGTAGCGCAAGGGGGTCCGGCAGCGCGCCTCAGGGCCGCATGCCCTTGGCCAGCCGGCCGGCCGGCGATATCGTCGATCACCGGCAGAAGGTCGGCCACCGAATCGATCACGTAATGCGCGCCCGCGCCCTGCAGCTTGCCAGCGGCCGCTTCGCGGCGGGCCTGCTGCGCGGCCGGCGGCAGGGCGTTCCACTCGGCCAGCGGCAGCCCCATCGCGTTGCCGCTGACGGCGACGCCCACCGTCCAGGTGCCCGCGTGCAGGCCCTCCTGGATGCCGACTTCGGTGTCGTCCACCTTGACCACCGTGGCGGGCCACCACACCCCCAGGTCGGCAAAGCAGCGGAACATCATCAGCGGCGAGGGGCGGCCGGCGACGAGGTCGCCCGCGCAGACGAGGTTGTCCGGCGCATAGCCGCCGGCCGCGGCGATGGGCGACAGGATGTCCATGATCGGCCGGTTGTAGCCGGTGGTGGAGCCGATCTTCAGCCCCCGGGCCCGCAGCGCGGCCACGGTGTCCAGCGCGCCGGGAATGAAGTCGGCGAAATCGGCCACCACCGCCGCATTCATGGGGGTGAAGACTTCGTAGAGGTGGTCGATGTCGGCATCGGCGAAGGGGCGGCCGTGCAGGTGCTCCCATTGCCGAGCGACCTCGGGCAGCAGGCTCAGGGCCTGGATGTGGTCCCACTTGGCGACGCCCATCGGGCCGCGGGCCTGCTCGATGTTGATCCGGATGCCGAATTGCGCGAACAGCCGCACGAAGGCGCCCATCGGCGCGCAGGAGCCGAAGTCGAGGATGGTGCCGGCCCAGTCGAAGACGACGGCGCTCAGCGTGGTGGTGGAAGGAGGCATGCCCATGTCGTGTCCTGATAGTGGCGCAGTCGGAAAGGAGTCGGTCGGGAAGTGGCGCGGTGCCAGGCGGCTCACCAGGCGCCGAAGGTGTCCTCGGCAATGCCGAAGGCGGTGCTGGCGCCGGTACCGCTGGTGACGATCACCAGCCGGGTGGCGTCGTCGGGCCGGTCGATCAGGCAGTCGGTCGTGGCCGACGAGGGGTAGATGCCCACCCAGCGCTCGGTCACGCGGCAGGCCTGCAGCTTCACCGTGTCGCGCAGGTGGCGCAGGATGAGGTCGTCCACCCGCTCGTCGGCGAAGGGCTGGGGCGCGGCGCTGTAGTGGTGCGAGTCGCCCACCACCAGGGAGCCGTCGGCGCTTTGCACCACGATGAGGTGGATGCCGTTGGCCAGCGATTCGGCCTCTTCGCGCTGGAGTTGCTCGCGCAGCGCGGCGGCGGCGGGCAGGTCGCTGTAGCCCCGGTAGCGCACCAGGCTCAGGTCGGCCATGACCGAGCCGGGCAACCGCAGGCCGGGCTCGGGCATGACGCGCAGCATGTGCAGCAGGCACAGGCGCAGGCCGTGCGGCGCCAGGCGCTCGGCGAACAGGCCGTGGATGTCCGAATGGGTGCAGACCACCACGCGCTCGGCGTGCAGCACGGCGCGTGCAGTGCGCACCCGCGGCGTGGCGACCTCCAGCACCGCCTCGCCGAAGCGGAACACCACGCCATGCGCCTCGGCCAGCCATTGGGTCAGCAAACCGATGGCGGTGCGCGATTCCACCCGCATCTCGTGCGGGCTGTAGAGCACGCCCTGGGCGCCCTCCAGCTGCAGCGCGGGCGCGCGGCGGGCGGCCTCGGCCACGCCGAGCAGTTCGCAGGCCTCGCCCATCTCGGTGCCCATGAACTCTTCGAGCACGGCCAGGGCCTGGGGCCTGAATGCCGTCAGGTACAGGCCATGGTGCACGGCCTCGATGCCGGCGCGGGGCGCGACCTCGCCCCACACCTCGCGGGCCCGGCGGGCGCGGCGCCAGGTGTCGCCCGCGCCCTGGCCGGTGACGGTGATGAAGCCGAAGTTGCGGATCGAGGCGCCGACGCAGGCCGCATCGCGCTCGACCACGCAGACCTTCAGGCCGCGCCGGGCGGCGGTGTAGGCATGGGCCAGGCCGACGATGCCGGCCCCGACGACGATCACGTCGAAAGTAGGGTGGGTTTCCATGGTGCTTTTTCCAGGCGGCAGGGCGGTCTTCGTCGCTGCGCGCTGTGTTTTCAGGGGTTCATCGCCTTCATCGGGCCGGTGCACGCCAGGCCTGGGTGCGCCGCTCGACCCAATGGCCGGCGGCCAGGTACAGCAGCGTCACCACCGCCGAGGTGGCGGCGATCAGCACCGCCATGGCCGCGGCCGGGCCGGTGTCGCCGGCCTCGTCCAGGTTCAGGATGGCGACCGAGGCCAGCCGGGTGTCGGGCGAGTAGAGGAACACCACGGCCGAGATCGTCGTCATGGCGCTGATGAAGAAATAGCGCGACACGTCCAGCAGCACCGGCAGGCAGATGGGCAGCGTCACGCGCCAGAAGGTCTTGTAGAGCGGCACCTTGAGCGAGGCGGACACCGCTTCGAACTCGGCATCCAGCGCCTTGAGCGCCGTCACCACGGTGAGGTGGCCGGTCGTGTAGAAGTGCACCACCGTGCACAGCACCATCAGCGGCAGCGTCTGGTACAGGCCGTGCAGCGGGTTGGCCGGTGCGTTGAAAAAGAAGATGTAGCCCAGGCCCAGCACCAGGCCGGGAACGGCCATGGGCAGCATGGCCGCCAGCCGCACCACGGGCCGCAGGGCTTCCAGGCCCCGGGTCTTTTCCAGCAGGTAGGCGCCGACGAACACCACGGCCGTCCCCACCACCGCCGTGCCGCAGGCGAGCTTCAGGCTGTTGGCCAGGGCATCGGCCAGGTCGGCATCGATCAGGCCCGCGACGTAATGGTCCAGGCTGGGCGACAGGTTGTACGGCCACAGCTTGGCGAAAGAGGCGAACACCGCCATGCCGAACATGGCCAGCACCAGGGCGGCGATGCACAGGCAATAGAGCGCCATGGCCGCATCGAATCCGCGCGCGCGCTGGGGCACCAGCGCCACGGCGCGCGCCGTGAGGGTGGCGGTCTGCCGGCGCTGCACCAGCCCGTCGATGGCGAAGGTGAGCACCGCGGGCAGCAAAAGCAGCAGTGCCACCACCGCGCCGCGCTGGAAGTCGTGCTGGCCGATGACCAGCTTGAAGACGTCGGTGGCCAGCACGTTGAAGTTGCCGCCCACGACCTTGGGAATGCCGAAGTCGGTGATGACCAGGGTGAAGCACACCAGCGCGGCCGAGATCAGCCCGTACTTGGCGCCCGGCAGGGTGATGGTGAAGAATTTGCGCAGTGTGCCGGTGCCGAGCGCATCGGCCGCCTCGTACAGGCGCGCATCGGCCAGCGAAAGCGCCGTGACCAGGATCATCAGCACGTGCGGAAACACCGCGAAGCACTCGGCCAGCACGATGCCCGATGCGCCGTAGATGCCGGTGAACCCCAGCGCCGTCCAGAAGTCCCGGGCCACGCCCTGGTTGCCGAACCAGTAGATCAGCGAGATGGCCGACAGCAGCGAAGGCGCCAGCAGCGGCAGCAGCATCACCGTGCGCAGCAGCGCCTTGGCCGGCATGCAGCTGCGGGTCAGCGCATAGGCGAAGGCGAAGGCCAGCGGCAGCACGATGGCCGTCACCAGCAGCGACACCCACACGCTGTTCCACAGGCTGGTGAGCAAGGCGGGCGAGGTCAGGTAGGCAGCGAAGGCCCCCAGCCCCGACACCGCACCGCCCTGCGGCGCATCCAGCGCCTTCGACAGGATGAGCAGCAGCGGCGCCACCAGTCCGACGCCCAGCAGCGCCACCACGCCCAGCAGGCCGAGGTGGGCCAGCCGGTCGCTCCAATGCACCCGCTGGCGCAGGGGCGCTGCGCGAACGGCCGCCGCCACCGCGCTCATGCGGCGGCGCCGGCGGCGAACACGCGCAGCCGGTCGGCGCGCAGGGCGAAGCGCACGCGCGTGCCTTCGCGCACGCCGAACTCGTCCATCTGGTTGAGCGAATACTGCAGCTGCAGCGGCTGTCCGCCCAGGCCATCGACGTCGATCTCGGCCAGGCAGTTGCCGCCCAGGAACTCGATGTGGCGCACGGTGCCGGCGCACTGCAGCAGGTCGTCCTGCACGGCGGCACCGACCACGCGGTCCTCGGGCCGCAGGTACAGCGATACCGCGCTGCCCGGCCGGAACTCCGTGCCCGCGCCGGGCACGCACTGCAGGCGCTTGTCGCCGCAGCGGAACCAGTGGCCGCCCTCGGCCACCGCGTCCAGGCGGTTGACCTTGCCGACGAAATCCGCCACGAAGGGCGATGCGGGTTCGCGGTAGACCTGCATGGGCGTGCCGACCTGCTCGATCACGCCGTGGTTCATGACCACGATGCGGTCGGCCACCGACAGGGCCTCCTCCTGGTCGTGCGTGACCATGATGGTGGTCACGCCCAGGCTGCGCTGCAGCGACCGGATCTCGTTGCGCAGGTGCACGCGCACCGTGGCGTCCAGCGCCGACAGCGGCTCGTCCAGCAGCAGCAGGCCCGGCGACGTGGCCAGGGCGCGCGCCAGCGCGATGCGCTGCTGCTGGCCGCCCGACATCTGCGCGGGAAACTTCGGCCCGCTGCCCGGCAGCCCGACGAGGTGCAGCAACTCCTCCACGCGCGCCGCGATCCGCGCGCGCCCCTCGCGCCGGTTGACCAGCCCGTAGGCCACGTTCTGCGCCACCGTCAGGTTGGGAAACAGCGCATACGACTGGAACATGATTCCGTAGTCGCGCTCGGCCGGTGGCGCCACCGAAATGTCCCGCCCCGCCTGCACGATGCGGCCGGCGGTCTGGGTTTCCAGCCCCGCCACGATGCGCAGCAAGGTGGTCTTGCCGCAGCCCGACGGCCCGAGAAAACAGACGAACTCCCCCTGGCGGATCGACAGGTCGATGCTGCCGAGCGCGGTGAAAGCGCCGAATCGCTTGTGAATCCCGCGAAGCGCAAGGAAGCTGCCGTCGTCGTTGTCCATCGGTTTACTTCTTCGCTTCGCTCTTGCTGTCGTAGCGCCGGGACCATTCGGCCAGCGTGGCCTCGCGGCTGGCGGCGGCCTGGTCGAAGTCGAGCCGGATCAGGCGCGCTTCATAGTCGTCCGGAATGCCGGCCAGCTTGGGCGCGATGCCCGGCTGGGCGGTGATGGCGAAGTTCTTGCCGTAGAGCTTCATGGCATCTTTCGACGACGCCCAGTCGGCCAGCTTCTTGGCCGCGTCCAGCTTCTTGGTGCCCTTGTAGATGGCGAAGCCTTCCAGGTCCCAGCCCAGGCCTTCCTTGGGGAACACCAGCTCGATCGGCGCGCCCTTGGCCTTGTTGGTGTGGCCGCGGTACTCGAAGGAGATGCCCGCGACGTACTCGCCGGAGGCGGCCATGTTGCAGGGCTTGGAGCCGGAGTGCGTGTACTGGCCGATGTTCTCGTGCAGCGCGTCCATGTACTTCCAGCCGCCGCCCTTGCCACCCTCGTCGCCCCACATCTGCAGCCAGGACACCACGTCCAGGTAGCCGGTGCCGGAGGACGCCGGATTGGGCATCACCACCTGGCCCTTGAACTCGGGCCGGGTCAGGTCCTTCCAGGTCGTGGGCAGGGGAATGTTGCGCTTCTTGGCCTCCACGGTGTTGAAGCACACGGTGGCGCCGAACACGTCCATGCCGAACCATGCGGGCGGGTTCTTCTTGTCGCGGTAGGCCGGCATGATCGCGTCGATGTTCAGCGGCGCGTAGGGCTCCAGCATGCCGTTGCGGTCGAACAGCGCCAGGCTGGTGGCCGCCACGCCCATGACGACGTCCGCCTGCGGGTTGGCTTTCTCGGCCAGCAGCTTGGCGGTGATGACGCCCGTGGAGTCGCGCACCCACTTGATCTCGATGTCCGGGTTCACGGCATTGAACGCTTCCTGGTAGGCCTTGAGCTGGTCGGTCTCCAGGGCGGTATAGACGATCAGCTGCTGCTTTTGCGCGAAGGCCGAGCCGGCCGCAGCGGCCAGGACCAGTCCGAGAATTGCCGCGGAAAGCGGCCGTGGGGTGCGTTGCATGGAAATGCTCCAGGGGTTGAACGGGTGGAACTTTGGTGCCCGCCCGTGTCATCCTCATGACATTCTTGCCAAGCAAAATGAGGGCCATGTTGGGCCGATTGTTTTTTGTAGATCGTAGACAATCTGCAAAATCGTCTTTTTTTGGGAGAACCTGATCCATGGCCGTCCAGAGCCCCGCGAACGCCGCCATCGCACAGCTTCAGGGCAACTCGCTCGCCGGCCTCGTGCAAAACGAGATCGAGCGCATGATCCTGGCCTCCGAGCTCCAGCCCGGGGAGAAGCTGACCGAATCCACCCTGGCCACCCGCCTGGGCGTGTCGCGTGGCCCGGTGCGCGAGGCGTTCCGCATGCTCGACGAGGCCGGCCTGGTGCGCACCGAGAAAAACCGCGGCGTCTTCGTGCGCGACATCGCGCTGGACGAGGCCCTGGAGATTTTCGAGCTGCGCGCGGTGATGGAGATGTACATCGGCCGCAAGCTCGCCGAAACCTGCACCGCCGCCCAGACGAAGGCGCTGCGCCAATGGGTCGATGCCATGGACGCGGCCACCAAGGCCGGCAACGCGCAGGACTTCCACCGCTTCAACCTGGAGTTCCACGACGCACTGCTGCAGCTGGCCGGCAACGCCAAGTTCACCGCCCACTACCGGCGCCTCATCAAGGAGCTGTCGCTGATCCGGCGCCGCAACCTCACCGTCGAATCCATGGCGGTATACACCCGCGAGCACCGGCAGATCGTCAAGGCGATCGCGGCGCGCAATGCCGAGGCCGCGGGCCAGGCGATGTTCGACCATGTGATGAACAGCCGCGAACGCACCCTGCAGAACTACCGCCCCGCGCCAGAAGCCCCCCTCGCGGCGCCGGCCCCGGCGCGCCGGCGCACCACGCGCACCACCGCCGAGGCCTGACCATGCCGCTGGCCTTCGACGACATCGCCCTGCTGTTCGAGCGCCATGGCGGCACACAGTACAGCGGCGAGCCGGTCACGCAGACCGCGCACGCGCTGCAGACCGCCTGGCTGGCGCAACAGGCGGGCGCGGACGACGAACTCATCACCGCGGCGCTGCTGCACGACCTGGGCCACCTGCTGCAGGACCATGGCGACACCCCCACCGCGCACGGCATCGACGACCTGCACCAGTTCAGCGCCCTGCCCTTTCTGCGCGGTCTGTTCGGGGACCGTGTGCTCGACGCCATCCGCTGGCACGTGGACGCCAAGCGCTATCTGTGCGCCACCCGGCCGCATTACCGGTCGGCGCTGTCGGCCGACTCGCAGCGCAGCCTGGTGCTGCAGGGCGGCGTGTTCGCTGCGCAGGAGGCCCGGGCCTTCATCGGCCGCCCGCACGCCGAAGAGGCCGTGCGCCTGCGGCTGTGGGACGACCAGGCCAAGGTCGAGGGCCTGGCCACGCCGGGGCTGGCGCACTTCCTGGGCATCGCGGCGCGGTGCCGCCTGCCGCAGCCTGCGGGACCGGCCTGAGTGCTGCGGCCCCGGGAGGTCACCGACACGCTCTAAGATACCGCCCCGTTGCGAACCCTTGGACGGGACGGCGCCTTCGGGCTCCGCCCCGTCTGTCCCGTCCCACCCGACGCCTTCCACCATCCACTCCCTATGTCTTCCGGCGGATTTCACGTACACGGCCCCCACGACCATGCGGTCGAACATGCCAGCCAGGGCCACGGCCCCCACGAGGCCCACGCGCACGAGGGCGGCGGATCGTCCACCAGCAAGATCGCCATGTTCACCGCGATCGTGGCGACGGTGGGCGCCATCTTTTCCTACATGGGCGGGGCCACGCAGGCCAATGCCGGGCTGCTGAAGAACGACGCGGCCATCCGCAAGACGGAGGCCTCCAACCAGTGGAATTACTTCCAGTCCAAGAGCACCAAGCAGTCGCTGACCGAAATGGCCCGCGACCTGGCGCCCGAGGACCGCAAGGGCAGCTACCAGACCAAGCTGGACCGCTACGAGACCGAGAAGAACGAGATCAAGACGCAGGCCGAGAAGCTGGAGCGCGAGTCGCTCGACTTCGACCACCAGAGCGAGGCCCAGATGCACCAGCACCACCGCTGGGCCCAGGCCACCACCGCGCTGCAGGTGGCCATCGCCCTGGCGGCCATCGCGCTGCTCACGCGCAAGAAGTGGCTGGAATACGGCATGTACGGCGTGGCCGCCATCGGCCTGGGCGTCGGCACCATGGCGTTCCTGCATTTCTGAGCGCAGTTCCCCCTCTTCCCGTCTTTGCGAAAGCCCCTTCCATGGCCCTGCACCTGATTTATGCGCGCGCCGCCAACGGCGTGATCGGCAAGGACGGCACCATGCCCTGGCACCTGCCCGAAGACCTGGCGCACTTTCGCCGGCTGACCAACGGCTGCCCCGTGGTGATGGGCCGCAAGACCTGGGATTCGCTGCCACCGCGCTTTCGGCCGCTGCCGGGGCGCGCCAACATCGTGGTGACGCGCCAGCCGGATTGGCAGGCCGAAGGCGCCCGCCGCGCCTCGGGCCTGCCCGAGGCCCTGCGGATGGCCGAGGCCGAGGGCCCCACCACCTGGGTGATCGGCGGCGCGCAGCTGTACGCGCAGGCCCTGCCGCTGGCCACGCGCATCGAGGCCACCGAGATCGGGCAGGCATTCGAGGGCGATGCCTATGCGCCCGAGCCGGGCCCCGAATGGGTGGAAACCGCCCGCGAAAGCCATCGGAGTGCCGACGGCCTGCCTTACACTTTCCTGACGCTTGAGCGGCGCTGAAAAACCCCGCCCCTCTGAAAGGGCCGAGTAAGGCCGGGGTTCGAGGGGTGCGTCCGGGCCCTTAAGGCACGCGGTGACCGTTCAGCCGATGCAGAATCCGCGTGGCGGAATCGAAGGCGCCTTGTCCGGCCCCGATGCCACCGCTCGCCGCCCCAGGCGAGCCCCCCTCCTTCCTACGAACCTCCAGCCGAGCCCACTGTGAAATTAGACGCCATTGACCAAAAGATCCTGGATCTGTTGCAGGAAGACGCCGACCAGCAAGGGGCCGAGATCGCCGCCAAGGTGGGGCTGTCGACCACGCCGTGCTGGCGCCGGGTGCAGCGGCTCAAGGAGAGCGGCGTCATCAAGAAGAGCGTGGCGCTGGTCGACGCGCAGAAGGTCAACGTCGGCGTGACGGTGTTCGTGTCGGTGCGCACCAGCACCCACACGCAGGAGTGGTTCGACAAGTTCAAGGCCACCATCCAGGTCATGCCGGAGGTCGTCGAGTTCTACCGCATGAGCGGCGAGATCGACTACCTGCTGCGCGTGGTGGTGCCCGACATCGCGGCCTACGACCGGGTCTACAAGAAGCTGATCGCCAGCAACCACCTGTGCGACATCAGCTCCAGCTTCGCGATGGAAGAGATCAAGTTCACCACGGCGCTGCCGCTCAATTACGCGCGGTAGGCATCTGCGGCCCTGGGGCGGCAGGCACACCCGCCCGCCATCTGGCCGCACCCGATATTTGCTATATTTTTTATAGCAACATGCCCTAGTACTGATTGTGCTGGAGGCCTTTTTCCCCCCATGCCTGCGCACCGGCCAAGCGCACCGCCCGTCAACTGCGCCACAGCGCCATGCCGCCCGCCAGGCTCCAGGCCCGGGCGTGGCCCAGCCGGCGCAGCGCCTTGGCGGCCTGCGCGCTGCGGTTGCCGCTGCGGCAAAAGAACAGCACGGGCGTGTCGGGCGACAGGGCCAGCCATTCGGGCAGCGCGTTCACCAGGGCCGACAGCGGCACGGCCTGGCGCTGCACGGGCGCCCCCAGGTCGGGCGCCCGGCCCAGGCGCTGCTCGTAGGGCTCGCGCACGTCCACCAGCAGCAGGGCGGGCTGCGGGGCCTGCAGCATCGCCTGCAGCGTGGCGGGCGCCATGTCGCTGCCCGCGGCGGATGCGCACGGCGAGTCCACGCGCACGCCGCACAGCATGGGCTGGCCGCTGGCCTCCTGCGGGGCCAGGCCCTGCTCCAGCCGCGCCTTGGCCTGCGCAAAACCCGGGGCGTCCAGGCGCCCGTCGAGCACCTGTGCCAGCAGCGGCTGGGCGGCGCATTCCGTGGCGAGCGTGGTGGCGAAGCGGTGGTCTTCATCGTGCGCGGGCAGCAGCAGCGTCCCGGTGCCCAGTTGTTGCGCCATGCGATGCAGCGACGGCCCGAAGGCGAGCGGCGCGCTCTGCGCGAAATCGCTGCGACCCAGCGCGCCCGGCATGACGGTGTCGCCCACGAACGCCAGGCGCACGCCCTGCGCGCCGTGCAGCAGGTAGGCCGTGGCATCTTCGGTGTGGCCCGGCGTGGCCAGGCGGGTGAGGTGCAGCGCGCCCAGGTCGATCCGCTCGGCGGGCTGTGGCCAGCCCAGGGCGTCCACGGCCTCGTCCGCGGCCGGGTGGCCGGCCAGGGCGACACGCAGCGCAGCGGCGGATGAGGCGTGGTCGCCGTGGCTGTGGGTGTCCAGCACTGCCGCCAGCGTGTAGCCCTGGCAGCGCACCAGCTGGGCCAGCCGCTCGGTCAGCTCGGGCAGCGGATCGATCACGGCGCAGCGGCGGCTGGCGGCATCGGCCACCAGGTAGCAGCACGCGCCATCGACCACGAAACGGGTCACACCTTCGACGGGCAGCGCGGCCGGTTGCGCCGGGCCCAGGCAGCTGGCACGCAGCGATTCGCCGCACGCGCGGATGCGGGCGCAGGCCTCGCCGATGAAGGCGGCATCCGCGGCCGGGCCGAACGACAGCCGCACGGCCGAGTCCGCCTGCCAGGCCGGCAACTGCATGGCCTGCAGCACGTGGCTGGGCTGGGCCTTGGCCGCGCTGCAGGCCGAGCCGCCGCTGACGCGCACGCCCGCGGCGTCGAACAGGTCCAGCAGCAACCGGGAGCCCACGCCCGGCACCGAGAAATTGAGCGTGGTGGGCAGGCAGAGCCCGGGCGGCGCGTTGAAGACGAGGCCGGGGAAGGCCGCCTCCAGCGCCGCGCCCAACTGCGAGCGGTAGCCCGCCAGCACCGATGGCGGCTGGAACGTGGTGCCGCCCTCCAGCGCCGCCAGCACCGCGCCCAGGGCGGCGATGCCCGCCATGTTCTCGGTGCCCGAGCGCAGGGCGCCCTCCTGCCCGCCGCCGGCCATCATGGGCGTGAACGGCGCGCCCTCGCGCACGTACAGCAGGCCGATGCCCTTGGGCGCATAGAGCTTGTGGCCGGAGAACGTGGCGTAGTCGATGGGGTGGTCGGCCAACTGCAGCGCCATCTTGCCCAGGGCCTGCACACTGTCCACCAGCCACAGCGCGCCGCTGCCCGCCATCGCCTGCGCGATGCCCGCCAGATCGCTGACCACGCCGGTCTCGTTGTTGGCGGCCATGGTGCACACCAGCGCGGCGCGCGGCGCATGGGCGCGCAGCCAGTCGAGGTCGTGCCGGCCATCGTGCGCCACGGGAATGGGCAGCACCTGCAGGCCGAGCTGCAGCAGCGTGTTCCAGTGCCGGAGCGCCTCGGGCACCGCCTTGTGCTCGGTCGCGCCGTACAGCAACAGTTGTTGCGGCCCCGTGGCGCCGTCGCCGCCCGCGGTGCGCTGCCTGCGCACATGGTCCAGGGCCGACAGCACGGCGGTCTGGATGCCCTCGGTCGCGCCGCTCACGAACATCAGCTGGCCCGAAGGCGCACCGACCACCCGGCGGGCCCGGGCCCGCACCGCATCCATCAGCGCGCGGGCCTTGAGGCCGGTACTGTGCGTGCTGCTGGGGTTGCCGTAGTCGTCCGCCATCGCGGCCAGGGCGGCATCGCGGGCGACGGGCAGGACGGGCGTGGTGGCGTTGGCGTCGAGGTAGATTTCCATGGCGTTGCTTGATTTCCGTTGATCCGGGTACCAGAAACCATGTTAGTGAGCCATATTGAGAATATTTTTCTTATTTTCTGGCTTTATTTGAAATCAGTATTCATCCACCCACGCTTTGGCAAGGCCCGGGGCACGGCGGCGGCTGCCGGCCAAGGCACTGCCGATCCGATGGGTCGGCCCGCTGGCGCCAGGGCGCTCGTCCACAATAGCGGGTTCGCCGCGGCCGGCCGCTGACCGAGCGGGTGCCGCGATGCCACCCCGCGTGGGATTTCAGCAGCGAGCGGCCGTCGCGCGCTCCGCGATCCCGGTGAAGTCGAGAGAACCCAGAACATGCAGCAGCCGGCAGAAAACGCCCCCATCACCGCATCGCCATCCGCAGCGCCCTCCGCCCCTGGCACGCCCGCGCCCGCCGCGCCGCATCTGGGCAGCGACTTCTCGCACCACACGCCGATGATGCAGCAGTACCTGGCCCTGAAAGCCGCGTACCCCGACACGCTGGTCTTCTACCGCATGGGCGATTTCTACGAGGTGTTCTTCGCCGATGCCGAGAAGGCCGCGCGGCTGCTGGACATCACGCTCACGCAGCGCGGGCAGTCCGGTGGGCAGCCGGTGGTGATGGCCGGCGTGCCGTTCCATGCGCTGGAGAACTACCTGGGCCGGCTCATCAAGATGGGCGAGTCGGTGGCGATCTGCGAGCAGGTGGGCGAAGTGGGCGCGAGCAAGGGGCCGGTGGAGCGCAAGGTGGTGCGCGTGGTCACGCCGGGCACGCTCACCGACAGCGAACTGCTGTCCGACAAGGCCGAATCGCTGCTGCTGTCGGTGCACCAGGGCCCGCGCGCGCGTTGCGGCCTGGCGTGGCTCAGCGTGACGCAGGGTCTGGTGCACCTGGCCGAATGCACGCACGACGAGGTCGGCGCCTGGATCGCGCGCATAGCCCCGAGCGAGGTGATCTACAGCGCGGGCGTGACCGAGCGCTTCGAGCAGCAGCTGAAGGCGCTGCGCCAGAACGGCACCTTCGCCTGCCCCTTGAGCCTGCGGCCGGACTGGCAGTTCGATGCCGCGTTGGGCGAGCGCAAGCTGCTGGAACAACTGGGCGCGGCCAGCCTTGTCGCCTGGAGCGCGCAGGACCTGGCCCAGGCCCACGCCGCCGCCGCGGCGCTGCTGGCCTATGCCGAGCACACGCAGGGCCGATCGCTCACCCACGTGCACGGCGTGCGCGTGCAGCAGAGCGACGAGCTGATCGCCCTGCCCCTGGCCACGCGCCGCAATCTGGAACTGACGCGCACGCTGCGCGGCGAAGACGCGCCCACACTCTTTTCGCTGCTGGACACCTGCATGACCGGCATGGGCAGCCGCCTGCTCAAGACCTGGCTGCTGGAGCCGCGGCGCGACCGCACCGAGGCCCGCCAGCGCCTGTCGGCCACCGCAGCGCTGCGCGGCACGGCCTCGGGCACCGGCGCGTGGCAGGCGCTGCGCGGCGAGCTGCGCGGCGTGAGCGATGTGGAGCGCATCACGGCCCGCATCGCGCTGCGGCAGGTGCGCCCGCGCGAGCTGCTGGGTCTGTGCAAGACGCTACAAAAAGCAG
This sequence comes from Acidovorax sp. SUPP2825, assembly GCF_030158995.1. Taxonomy (NCBI): domain Bacteria; kingdom Pseudomonadati; phylum Pseudomonadota; class Betaproteobacteria; order Burkholderiales; family Comamonadaceae; genus Acidovorax; species Acidovorax sp. SUPP2825. The sequence goes on from NZ_BQXK01000003.1 coordinate 42,280, forward strand.
AGCAGCTTGCCGGGGCATTCCATGCTTCGGAGCCGTTTTTGGCCCAGATCTTCGACCACCTGCGTCCGCCGGTCGATTGCGGCGAACTGCTGCGCGCGGCCATCCATGAGGAGCCGGCCGCGCTGGTGCGCGACGGCGGCGTGATCGCCCCGGGCTTCGACGCCGAGCTGGACGAGCTGCGCGGCATCCAGACGCACTGCGACACCTTCCTGCTCGACCTGGAGACGCGCGAGCGGGCGCGCACCGGCATCGCCAACCTGCGCGTGCAGTTCAACAAGGTACACGGCTTCTATATCGAGGTGACCAGCAGCCACCTGGACCGCGTGCCGCACGACTACCGCCGCCGCCAGACGCTCAAGAACGCCGAGCGCTTCATCACGCCGGAACTCAAGACCTTCGAGGACAAGGCGCTGTCGGCGCAGGAGCGCGGCCTGGCGCGCGAGAAATGGCTGTACGAGCAGCTGCTGGACCGCCTGCAGCCGCACGTGCCCGCCCTCACCCGGCTGGCCCATGCGCTCGCCACGCTGGACGTGCTGTGCGCGCTGGCCGAGCGATCGCTCACGCTGAACTGGTGCGCGCCGCAGTTCGCGCCCGAGCCCTGCATCGAGATCGAGGGCGGGCGCCACCCGGTGGTGGAGGCGCGGCTGGCCGAGACCTCGTCCGGCAGTTTCATCGCCAACCACACGCGGCTGAACGCCAACACCCGCATGCAGGTGATCACCGGGCCGAACATGGGCGGTAAATCGACCTATATGCGGCAGGTGGCGCTGATCGTGCTGCTGGCCAGCATGGGCAGCCACGTGCCGGCCACGTCGTGCCGCCTGGGGCCCATCGATGCGATCCACACGCGCATCGGCGCGGCCGACGACCTGGCCAACGCGCAATCGACCTTCATGCTGGAGATGACCGAGGCCGCGCAGATCCTGCATTCGGCCACGCCGCACAGCCTGGTGCTGATGGACGAGATCGGGCGCGGCACGAGCACCTTCGACGGCCTCGCGCTGGCCAGCGGCATCGCCACCCACCTGCACGACCGCACCAAGGCGTTCACGCTGTTCGCCACGCACTACTTCGAACTGACCGAACTGTCGGCGCGCCACCAGCACGCGGTGAACGTGCACGTGGGCGCGACCGAGTCGGGCTCGAACATCGTTTTCCTGCACGAGATCCAGCCGGGGCCGGCCAGCCGCAGCTACGGCATCCACGTGGCCCGCCTGGCGGGCGTGCCGGGCCCGGTGCTGAACCATGCGCGCCACACGCTGGCCGCGCTGGAGCAGCGGGCCGGCGAGGGCGAAACGCAGGTGGACCTGTTCGCCGAGCCGCCCGAGGCCGAGGGACCGCTGGTGAGCCCGGCGGAAGCGGCGCTGGCCGAACTGCAGCCCGACACCCTGAGCCCGCGCGAGGCGCTGGACGCGCTGTACCAGCTCAAGCGGCTGGTGCAGGGTTAGGACGGTCAGGCCACAGGCCCCGGGGCGGGGTCACTCGGCCGGCGCAACGGCGGGCTTCGCGGCCTTGGGCGCGCGCTCGAACCTGGTCTTGGCCGCGATCTGCTGGCTGTCGGACAGGCCATCCATGTCGCGGTACAGGTGCACCGACAGGGCGATGTCGCCGGAGGTGTTCTTCAGGCTGTGGGGCACGTCCAGCTGGGTCGGCCCGAAGCCGTCCATGGACCCCTGGAGCCGCTCGTTCTTTTTGTCCTTGGTGGCCAAGGGCACCTGCGCACCGGCGGGCGAATCGCTAGGGGAGTAGATCCGCTCCCACAGATTGCCCTTCAGGATGAAGGAGGCGCATTCGTTCGGGTGGTCGTGGATGGGGGTCTTTTGCTTGTCTGCGAACGAGAACAGCTGCAGGCAGAACGACTCGCCCTCTTTCGCGTGGCTGTGCAAGAGGTACCGACCGTAGCCCGCCAATTCATTGCTCTTGGGCTGGTAGATGTCGGTGGACAACTGCGCTTCTTTCAGCAGGCCCTCCAGCGCACCGGCCACGCAATCGCGCACGTCCTTGCCCGCCGCGATCTCGGCTTGCACAGAGGCATTTTGCAAAAGCTTCTGAACGCCGGCTTCCAGGCGCTTTTGGTTAGCCGCATGGGTCTGCCGGGCTTGCAGAGACAGCGTGGTGTACACCTTGTCGAGTTGGGCCTCGCGGGCTGCGATGCCCGCATCCGCGCCCGGCAGCGGGGTGCGGGGGCGCTTGGCCGAAGCACCTTCCGCGCTGGCGTCCGGCGACCGCGCTGGCAGGCCGTCCAGGCGGGCATCGCCGCCCGGCTGGCTCGAACCGGCAGGCCGCTTGTTCGAAGAGGCGGTATCGGCGACTTCGGCGCGTTCGGAACGGGGAGAAACGGCGCGGGAAGGGGAAGAGATAGAACTGGTCGTCATGGTTTGAAAGAGAGTGGATGAGGAAAGAAAAAGAGGGAGAACAACGGCGATCCACCGTGTCGCCACCCACCCGCCATTTTTCGAACCACAAGGCGGAATCCCACTGCCCATGCGAAGCCGAGCCCCGGGCATGCGAATGTCTTTTCATATTGCGAAATCATCTGAAACATGGGCGACACGCCGCACCGTTTGTCCCCTGTTTCTGCCGCACCGTCTTGGGGCAAGCCCGCAGCGCAACGGCGACAACGCCTACACTCGACCCTTTGCCTCCGAAGTCACCCCCATGACGTATTGCGTCGCCATCAAGCTCAACGCCGGACTGGTTTTCCTGTCCGATTCCCGCACCAACGCGGGCCTGGACCAGATCAGCTCCTTTCGCAAGATGATGATCTACGAGAAGGCGGGCGACCGGTTCATGGTGCTGCTGTCCGCCGGCAACTTGAGCATCTCCCAGTCGGTGCGCGAGATCCTGCAGTCCGAGCAGCTCACCGACCGCGAGGGCGGCGAGCCGATGACGATCTGGAACGCCAAGAGCATGTTCGACGCCGCGCGCGTGCTGGGCGCGGCCGTGCGCCACGTGCATGAACGCGACGGCGCGGCGCTGAAACGTTCGGGCGTGGACTTCAATGTCTCGCTGGTGTTCGGCGGGCAGATCCAGGGCGAGGGCATGCGGCTCTTTCAGGTGTACTCGGCGGGCAACTTCATCGAGGCCACGTCCGAGACGCCGTACTTCCAGGTGGGCGAATCCAAATACGGCAAGCCCGTGCTCGACCGCGTGCTGACGCCCGACACGCCGCTGGACGAGGCCGCCAAGTGCGCGCTGGTGTCCATGGACAGCACGCTCAAGTCCAACCTGTCGGTGGGCCTGCCGCTGGACCTGGTGGTGTATGAGGTGGGCCAGTTCGCCACCGACAAGATCGTCTGCATCGACGAGCACAACCCCTACTTCCGCATGCTGCACAACAGCTGGGGCGAGAAGCTGCGCGAGGTGTTCGACAGCATCGAAGACCCCGCATGGCACGGCGGCCTGACCGAGGTGCCGATCAAGGTCGAGCCGTCGCGCAGCCGCCCGATCAAGAAGATCACCAACCCGCGCGACAAGCTCGTCTGACGCCCCCGGCGGCACGCCACCACGGCAGCAGCCACTGAAGCCCCATGCTCCCCATCGTCTTCTCGCACGCCAACAGCTTTCCGGCGGGCACCTACTCGGTGCTGTTTCGCCACCTGAAGGGCCGGGGTTTCGATGTCAGCGCGCTGGACCGCTACGGGCATGCGCCCGAGTACCCGGTCACCAACAACTGGCCGCACCTGGTGCAGCAGCTGGCCGACTTCGCGCAGGAGCAGGTGCAGCGCGCGGGCGGGCCGGTGTTCTTCGTGGGTCATTCGCTGGGCGGCTTCCTGAGCGTGATGGCCGCCGCACGCCACCCCGAACTGGCGCGCGGCGTGCTGATGATCGACTCGCCCCTCATCAGCGGCTGGCGCGCCAGTGCGCTGGGCATGGCCAAGCAGACGCAGCTGGTGGGCGCGGTGTCGCCCGGCAAGGTCAGCCGCGCCCGGCGCAACGCGTGGGCCAGCCCCGACGAGGCGCTGGAGCATTTCCGCAAGAAGAAGGCCTTCGCGCAGTGGGACGGCGAGGTACTGCGCGACTACATCCAGCACGGCCTGCGCGAGCAGGAGGGCCGGCACATGCTGCATTTCGACCGGGCCGTGGAGACCACCATCTACAACACCCTGCCGCACAACCTGTCGCAGCTGCTGCGAGCGCACCCACTGCGCTGCCCTGCGGCGTTCATCGGCGGGCGCTCATCGGCCGAGGTGCGGCAGGTGGGCATGGCGATGACGCTGAGCATCACCCAGGGGCGGGTGACGGTGCTCGACGGAAGCCACCTCTTCCCGATGGAACAGCCCAAGACCACGGCCGCCGCCATCGAGGCCGCGCTGCTGAATCTCATGGCGGTCCGGACCGCCTGAGCCTCTTCCCCCCTGGTCGCGCTGCGCCCGCACGGCTTCCATTCCGCGCAGGGCCAAAGTGCCGCTGAGCGAGCGCCGAGAAGCACGTTAAAGGCTGCAACGCGCATCCCGCGCCCGAAGGGAGCGCCATGGGCACTTGCCGCAGCACGGCCACCCACTGCAGCATGGCAACCGCTTTTCGTGTGGCCAACGTACCGCATCCATCAAAAAAATGGAATCTGCGGAGAAAGTTCTCATACACTGCGGCAGCGTTACAACGTGATACAGCATGCCTTATCCCGACACAACCCGCCCCCGCTGCGCCGCTTTCGAGTCCAGCCAAGCCCCCTGCCCGCCCTGCGGCGGCTTGCGCACATGACACGTCGCCCGGCACCTCCCGGCGGGCGGTGCGCCCGCCATTCGCGCACGGTGCGCTGACGCACAAGCCACCGCGTCGCCCCCATTGCCACTGCTGCCATGCGCCTGTTCTCCCGCCTGCATCCGTGGTCTACAGCCTTCCTGCGGTGCTGGCTGCGCCGCCTTCTGCCGGGGTGGGTGATGGTGGTGTCCGTATTGCTCGCCCCTGCGGCCCAGGCGGCACCACCGCTGGTGCTGCACGATGGCATGCCGCCCGCGAACCTGTGGCACGCCTTCACGGTGCTGGCCGACCGCACCGCCGCGCTGACAGCCGAAGAAGCCCTGGCAAGCCCTGGTGCATTCTCCGCGCCGGCCCACACGGGCGGATCGCTCGGAGTGCACACGGGCGCCCTGTGGCTGCGCGCCACGCTGGTCAACCAGGCGGGGGCGAACACGGAGTGGGTCTTGAACATCGACTACCCCGCCCTGCACCAGGTGGACCTCTACCTGGCGCAGGGCGGCCGCATCGTGCAGCAGGCCGCCATGGGCAACATGCGCCCCTTCAGCCAGCGCCCCTGGCAATCACGCACCCCGGCGATGGGCCTGGAGATGGCCACCGGCGTGCCCTACGAACTGCTGGTGCGCGTGCGCACGGGCGGCAGCATGGTCCTGCCCGCCACCGTGGCGCAGGCGCCGCAATTTCTCTCGGGCGCACTCGCAGAGCAGATGCTGCAGGGCCTGTTCGCGGGACTGGCCCTTTGCCTTTTGATCTACAGCCTGGGCCAATGGATCGGGGGGAGCGAGCGGCTCTTTCTGCACTACGCGCTGCTGGTCGCTGCCAGCACGGGCTTTTGCCTGCAACTCTTCGGGATCGGGGCGCAATACCTCTGGCGCGACCAGCTCTGGATCGAGCTGCACATCGCCACCCTGTGCGGCTTCGCGGCACTGGCGACCACCTTCCTGTTCCTCGGGCAAGCCCTGCTGGAGGGCAAGGCGCGTGGCGGTTTCTTTCGTGCCATGCAGGGCGGCGCCGCGGTCAGCGCGATGCTGGGCGCCGCCTTTCTGGTGGACGGGATCGACACGCGCACGGCCATGGTGCTGCTCACCGCCCTGGGTCCCCTGCCCTGGCTGATGAGCGTGCCGGTGGCCTGGGCCCGCGCGCGGCGCCGCGATCCGCTGGGCGCCACGCTGCTGCTGGCCGCCGCCGCGTTCTTCGTCGCGGCGGCCACCATGGCCGGCCTGTCGCAAGGCCTGCTGCCGGCCAACGGCTGGACACTGCATGCCCTGCAGATCGGCACGGTGGTGGACATGCTGCTGTTCATGCGCGTGCTGGGGCTGCGCACGGCGGCGCTGGGCCGGGCCGCGCGCGATGCCCGCCGCGAGCGCGACGCCATGCGCTCGCTCGCGCACACCGACCCGCTCACCGGCCTGGCGAACCGGCGCGGGCTCGACCTGGCGCTGGCGGCCGCGATGGCCCGATGCACGCCGGAACATCTGGCGGCCGTGTACATGCTCGACCTGGACGGCTTCAAGCCGGTGAACGACAGCCACGGGCACGACGTGGGCGACCAACTGCTGGTGGCGGTGACGGCGCGCCTGCACGAGCACCTGCGCCACACCGACACGGTCGCCCGCATCGGCGGCGACGAGTTCGTGGTGATGGCCAACGACCTGGCCAGCCCCGAGCAGGCGCATGCGCTCGGCAACCAGTTGCTCGATGCGTTTCGCACCCCCATCGTGCTGGGCGATCTCGAACTGCACGTGGGCCTGACCATCGGCTATGCCCTGGCGCCGCTGGACTCCACCGAGCCGGCCCTGCTGATCAAGCTGGCCGATGCCGCGATGTACACCGGCAAGCAGAGCGGCAAGTTCTGCGTGCGGCGCAACACCGGGGACCTGGCGCTGTTGTCCTCCTGATGCCTCGCCACCCGGTCCCCACAGCCCATCCGCCCCAAGCCCCTTTTTTCCTTCCATCGTCCAACCACCCAAGGAGCTTCACCCCATGGCCCATCGCAAGAGTCCCGCCCGCATTGCCAAGGACGCCCGCGTCGCCCACCTGAACGCACTGGCCGCCAACCAGCCCGCAGACGATCCCACGCCATGGCAGGCGCTGGCCGCGCTGGAAGACGGCCTGCTCGGGCGCATCATCGTGCCCGGCGATCCGAGATACGAAAACGACCGCCAGGAGTCCAACCCGGCCTTCCAGTCCTACCCGTGGGTCATCGTGTACTGCGCTTGCGAGACCGACGTGGCGCTGTGCCTGGCCTACGCCCGCACCTTCAACGCCTGGGTGGCCGTGCGCTCGGGCGGCCACAGCACTGCCGGCTATTCGGTCAACAGCGGCATGGTGATCGACCTCAGCCTGCTGAACGGCGTGGTGCTGGATCGCGCCCAGGCGCTCGTGCATGTGCTGCCCGGCACCCAATTCGACCAGTTCAATGCCGCGATGAACAACACCGGCTGGCACGTTCCCACCGGCGCCTGCGGCAACGTGTGCGTGGGAGGCTTCGTGCAGGGGGGCGGCTACGGCTACACCTCGCGCGCCTTCGGCATCCAGAGCGATATGGTGGATTCGATGCGCGTGATGCTGGCCGACGGCACCACCGTGACGGCCAGCAAAACGGAGAACCCGGACCTCTTTTGGGCGCTGCGCGGCGGCACGGGGGGCAACTTCGGCGTGGTGCTGCAAGTGACCTACCGCATGGTGCCGCTCGACCAGGTGTGGGCCTGGTCCATCAGCTGGGATGCGGCGCACGCCGCGCAGGTGCTGGAGCTGTTCCAGACCAGCTACATGAAGGTGGGCGCGCCCGACACGCTCGGCTACATGATGAATCTGGGCTACCTGAACGGCAAGCCCGTGTACATGGTGCAGGGCATGTTCTGCGGTTCGCGCGAGGACGGCATGCACGCCATCGCCTCCCTGCTGGCCGTGCCGAGCGCGAAGCTGCTGGTGGACAAGACGGGCACCTACCCGGACATGAACAGCTACCTGGAGGACGAGCCCTACACGTTGCCCGACAACCTGCCTCCCCACATCTGCGAATCCAAGGCCAGCGCGTACATCGCGCAGCCGGTCACCCAGGCCCAGTGGCAGCAGCTGGTGGACTATTTCAGCACCTCGCCCAACACCTGGTCGCTCGCCTACCTGGAGCCCTATGGCGGCGCCATCAACCGCTACCCCGCGGCCGACAGCGCCTTCATCCACCGCCACATGGACTGCGACCTGGTGGTGGACGTGTTCTGGCGCGACGAAGAAGAGCGCGCCCACATGGAGCTGTGGCTGGCGGGCCTGATGGAACTGGTCAAGCCGTGGCTGTGCGGTGCCGTGTACCAGAACTACCCCGACGCCACGCTGGAGAACTTCGCCGACGCCTACTGGGATGCCCCCACGTACGCCAAGCTGCAGCAGGTCAAGCTGCAGTACGACCCGACGAACTTCTTCCACTACGCGCAGAGCATCGCGCTGCCGCCGCCTCCGAAAGACTGATCCGGCGCATGAAGCCGCGCATGCCACTCGCACGCAAGGACGGGGGGCATGCCGGCCAGGCCGCCGGCCCGGTCAAGGCCGCTCGGCAGGCGGCTCGGCGTAGCGCACGCAGCCCGAGCCCGCGCGCTTGGCGGCATACATGGCCTGGTCCGCCCGGCCCATGAGCACCTCGATATCGCCCTCGATGGGCGGATAGGTCGCCACGCCGATGCTGGCGCCCACGCGCACGTCGCGCCCCTCCACCCGCATCGGCTGGCCCAGCGCATCGATGATGCGGTGGCCCAGGCTGTTGGGGGCGCCATGGTCCACGTCGGTGTCCAGCATCACCAGGAACTCGTCGCCTCCCAGCCGGGCCACGGTGTCCTGTGCCCGCACCACGTTGCCCAGGCGCTTGGCCACGAGCCGCAGCACCTCGTCGCCCACCTTGTGGCCCTGCTCGTCGTTGATCTTCTTGAAGCCGTCCAGGTCGATGAACAGCAGCGCCACCGTGCCGGCCTGGTGGCGCGCGGCCTCCAGCGACCGTTCGCAGCGGCGGTGGAAAGCCGAGCGGTTGTACAGACCGGTGAGCGAGTCGTGATTGGCCAGATACTGCTGCTGGCGCGAGATCTCGATCTTGGAAGAAACGTCCTGCACCAGCGACATGATCGAGGTCACCCGGCCTTCCGCGTCGGTGAGCGCGGAGTTGAACCATTCGCAGTGCATCTCGGTGCCGTCGCCGCGCAGGAAGCAGGTCTCCACGCGGTTCTGGGATTCGCGGCCCGATTGCAGGCTGGCCAGGGCCTGGGTGAGGTTCTCGTCCATGGCCGCCGTGCCCGGCAGCGCCAGCAGCGACCTCGCCTCGACCTGCACCACATCTTCCCAGCCCATCAGCTGGATGGCCCGGCGCGAGCAGTGCAGCAGCCGCAATTCGTGGTCCATCTCCAGCACGGCCAGGGGGCTGTTGTCCATGTGCGAAGACAACCGCTGGTTGGCCGCGCGCAAGGCGTTCATGGTCACCTGCAGTTCATGCACATCCAGGGCCGTGGTGACGAAGCCGTCGATCTCGCCCTGGGCGTTGCGCCAGGGCGCAAGGCAGATGGTGCGCCATTCCTCGAAACCTTCAGGGTTGTGCACCAGGCGCTGGTAGTTCAGCCGCTCACCGCGCAACACCCGCTCCACGAACGGCATGAAGCGCGAATGGTTGTAATCGCCGTACAGTTCCAGCAGCGTCTTGCCGACCAGCTCCGAGGCGGGCGCGCCGAACCAGCGGGCGTATTCGTCGTTCACGTACACGACGCGCTGCTGCCGGTTCACCGCCGCCACGGTGGCGCCCACGCTGCGTGTGAGCAACCCCAGCATCTCTTCGGCTGAAAACTCGGCGGCCGCCCTCGACGCGGGCAGCGTGCGAAATCCCGGCAGCTCGTTTGGCGTCATACGGCGGGAACCTTTGACTGTTGTCGTTGGCGGCGTGGGCAACCGGGGCTAAAAGGGGCGCTGCGGCAGCCTGCGGCCGCCATCCCCCGGCATTCCGGCTTGCGCGGGGCAGCTTATCACTTTCTGTTACCAATGCCTCAGCGGATGGGCTGGCGAGCCGCCACTGGCGCGAGTGGCCGGCGCCCCCTCAATCCGCCCAGGTGACCCACCCGGTCCAGGCGGTCACCAGCACCACGATGCCGAAGCCGATGCGGTAGTACGCGAACGGCACGAAGCTGTGCGTGCTGATGTAGCGCAGCAGCCAGCGCACGCAGAGCCACGCGCTGATGAACGAGAACACCAGCCCGACCGAGAACAAGGGCACGTCGCCCACCGTCAGCAGGTGCCGCTCCTTGTACAGGCTGTAGACCCCCGCACCGATCAGCGTCGGGATGGCCAGGAAGAACGAGAAGTCGGTGGCGGCCTTGCGAGACAGCCCCAGCAGCATGCCGCCGATGATGGTGGCGCCGCTGCGGCTCGTGCCCGGCACCATCGCCAGACACTGCGCCAGCCCCACCTTGAGGGCATCGAGCGGCGTCATGTCGTCCACCTCGTGAACGCGCACCGCGCGGGGCGAACGACGCTCGGCCCACAGGATGACGAAGCCGCCCAGGATGAACGTGCTGGCCACCACCACGGGCGTGAACAGGTGCTCCTTGATGAGCTTGCCGAAGATCAGCGCCAGCACCACGGCGGGCAGGAATCCGATGATCACGTTGAGTGCGAAGCGCCGCGCCTGCCGCTGCGTGGGCAGCGCCACCACGGTGGCCCGGATCTTCTGCCAATAGACCAGAATCACCGCGAAGATCGCCCCGGTCTGGATGGCGATGTCGAAGACCTTGGCCTTCGCATCGTCGAACCCGAGCAATGAACCCGCCAGGATCAGATGCCCGGTGGAAGAGATGGGAAGAAACTCGGTCAGGCCCTCGACCACCCCCATGATGGCGGCCTTGACCAACAATACGACGTCCACTGGCGCTCCTTGAAATGACAGCCGGGATTATCGGCGCGCCGCAACAGCGGCGGCCGGTTCCGGGGGCCGATCGCACGAAGGCCGTTTCACCTCGGCGCGAGCATCAATTCAATTGGTGGTCAGCAAGAAGATATATCGTTTTCGGTTATGCGTGTTGTTTTCTAAAGTCTGGGTCATGTCGAACTTCCACACCACGACGACGCCATGACAAACACCCCTGCACGCATTCCTTTCCATCTTGCTTTTCCCGTCCGCGACATCGCGGAAGCCCGCGCTTTCTACGGGCAGCTTCTGGGCTGTCCTGAAGGCCGAAGCGCTCCGGAGTGGGTCGATTTCGACTTCTACGGCCATCAGATCGTCGCCCACCTGGCCCCCGAAGAATGCGGCCACAGGGCGAGCAGCGCCGTGGACGGGCATGACGTACCCGTTCGGCATTTCGGCGCCATCTTGCCCATGGACACATGGCAGGCCCTGGCAGACAAGCTGGCTGCAGTGCAAACAAAATTCGTCATCGAGCCGTACATCCGCTTCAAAGGCGAACCTGGCGAGCAGGCAACCATGTTCTTCCTGGACCCCTCGGGCAATGCCATCGAGATGAAGGCCTTCGCAGACCTGGGTTCGCTCTTCGCCAAGTGAGAACGCGATGAACCCTTTCCTCACCATCCGCGCCGGCGTGGCCGCGGTGCTCATGGCGCTTGCAGCTTCGGCCTCTGCGCAAACCGATACCTTGAAAAAGATCAGGGAGTCGGCGACGGTCACGATGGGCGTTCGCGATGCATCCGGCGCCATGTCGTTCACGACGGGGCCGGGCAAATACACCGGCTTCCATGTGGAGATCTGCGAACGCGTCATTGCCGACCTCAAGAAGGCCGTGCAACTCGACCGGCTGGAGGTGAAGTACCAGCTGGTGACACCACAGAACCGCATTGCGCTCGTTCAAAACGGCACGGTGGACCTTGAATGCGGCACCACGACCAACAACCTCGCACGCCAAAAAGACGTGGCATTCGCCCCAACGCTCTATGTCGAGGGGGTTCGCATCGCGGTCAGGTCGGGCTCCACCATCCAGTCGACGGCCCAGTTGGCGGGCAAGACGATCGCGGCCACCTCGGGCAGCACCTCGGTTCAGGTGCTGCGAAAGCTCAAGAGCGACGCCTCGGAACTCCTGGCCAAGGACAACAGCGAAGGATTCCTGCTGCTGGAGACCGGTCGCGCCGACGGTTTCGCGGCGGACGGGCAGATTCTTGCAACGCTGATCTCCAAGAGCAAAACCCCCGGGCAATACAAGCTGCTGGACCAGGTCCTGAGCACCGAACCCATCGCCATCATGTTGCCCAAGGGGGATCCGGCATTCAAGAAGGTGGTCGATCAGAGCATCGTGTCACTCGCCAGGAGCGGGGAAGTGGCGCGCCTCTATGACAAATGGTTCATGAAACCGATCCCGCCGCAGAACGCCACTGTCGGGCTGCCAGCGACCGAAATGACCCGGGCCGCCTGGGCCGACCCCAACGACAAACCCATGGAAGAGTACGAGGCACGCTGAATGCGTGAGCACCCTATGACACAAAACAGCAAATCGGTTCCGACCAGCGACTATCACGCCGTGGTGGCGGTCGCACAGAAATACGTCGACGGCCTGCGGATCGGCAGCATCGAGGCGATTGCCCAGGCCTTCCACCAGGACGCGGTGATGTACGGCTTCACCCATGGTGAACTGCTCGGAGGCCCGGTCGCCAACCTGTTCGACTTCGTGCAGAAGAACGGAAAAGCCCCGGAGATCACGGCCCGGCTGGACGTTCTGGCCATCACGCCCACCACGGCCGTGATCCGGGTCGACATGGAAAAGGATGCCATCGGTGCCGACTACAACGACTATCTCACGCTCATCAAGATCGGGGGCGATTGGAAAGTCATCGCAAAGGTTTACCACCAGTTCGGCTGAGGCTCAACGGATGCCGCGCCACCGCGGCATTCACGCTATGGCGTTTTAGGGCGACGGGAGGTCTGGAGGTGCACCTTGGTCCCGGCCGGCGCCTTCACGCGGCCGATCTGCGAAGCCTCTGCCAGGCTCCGCGAGAAGTGGGCCACGACCGGCGAACCGGTCTGGGCCCGACGCTGGAGCAACCCGATCTCCCGATAGAAGGTGTGCTCCTGCAGCGAGATCACACGCACGCCATCGGGCAACGGCAGATGGGCTTCCACCAGCGGAACCACCGCAACGCCCACCCCTTTCGATGCGAGATGAATGAGTCCGGGAATCTCATCCAGTTCGATGGCCTCATTGACCGCCAAGCCCTGGCGCCGCAGGAAACCTTCGACCATGCGGCCACCGAACGAGGCCCGGTCGTAGCGAAGAAATGGCCGCTTCTGGATCAGGGTGCGCCAATCCTTGCGGGCCGTCCCCTCCTTCGGACCGACCAGCACGAAGGGCTCGTGGACCAGCGCTTGCCACGCCATGTCGGAGGGCATGCCGAAGGGAGGGCGGATCATCACCGCCGCATCGATTTTTCCCGCATCGAGATCGTCCATCAACCGCATGGAAACACCGGGCGAGACGTGCACGCGGACCAGAGGAAACAGACGCCTCAGGCCCTCCAGCGCACGTGCCACGAGCGTCGGCTGCGCCGAGGCAATGGAGCCGATGCGCAGAACCCCCTGCGTGGCGCTTTCATCAGAGGGATCGCCGAGCTTTGAAAAGAGCGCGCAGATGACCTCCGCACGCTCGACAGTCGTTTGTCCGGCCGTGTTCAGCGTTGCAGAGCGGCCGGTCCTGTCGAACAGGGGAAATCCCAACGCGTCCTCGAGCCGCTTGATCTGGCTGCTGACGGCCGACTGGGTCAGTCCGATCTGCTCCCCCGCTGAGGCGAAGGTTCCGTACTTGCAGACCGCGATGAGGGTCTTGAGTTCAGGGAACATCGACGAAGCATCCCAGAAATCGATGGAAATACAAAGAATCCGATGATTTTTTTGTGGCTCAGATAGAAGGCCGCGGCAAGGCGCTCCTAGAAGTAGCCGTGCGATGGCACCTGCACCTCTTCGTCGTTCGCCGCACTGCCGGCCCCTACGGGCTCCTGCACCACCACCTGGTTTCGCCCACCTTGCTTGGCCATGTACATCGCAGCATCGGCGCGGGCGAAGAACTCGAGGGCGGTTTCGCCCAGCACGTACTGGGTGACACCGATCGACACCGTCACCCGGCCCCGCAGACGGGGGTTTTCCCAAGCGTGCGACTCCACCTGCACGCGGATGCGCTCGCAGGTGTTCAGCGCGGGCAGCAAGGGCGTCGCGGGAAAGATCACCAGGAATTCTTCGCCGCCGTACCGGCCGAAGTAATCGTCGGCCCGCACGGCGCCCTGCCCCAGCTTGGCAAAGGTGCGAAGCACTTCGTCCCCTTCCAGGTGGCCCATTTCGTCGTTGATCCGCTTGAAGTGATCCAGATCCACCACGGCCATGCAAAGCGGAATGCCGCTTTCGTCCGCCAACTGCTTTTGCTCTTCGAGGGCGGCCAGGACGGACCGCCGGTTCAGGCATCCCGCCAGAGCGTCGCGGCGCGCGCTTTCGGTAATGGAGCGCACTTCGCTGCTTTTCTTTTGCAGCAACCGGTGCAACATGCGCACACGCCCCATCAACAGCACATAGGCGGGTAATGCCAGTGCCAGCGACACGATATGCAGCACTTCCAGGCGCAGCAAGGCGGTATTTTCGTTCTGGGCATAGTGCAGACCGCTGATCGCGCCGTAGACCGCGAGGATACCGACGCACACCGCCAGTGCCATGTTGCGCGACAGGGTGAACAGGCCATAGGCCATGACCACGAACAAAAACGGCGCCAGGGCGATCTGCGTGACGGGCTCCAGATAAAAAACCAGAAGCAATGCGCCCGCCGAGCCGATCACGATGGGCAACCGCATTTGGCGGTCGGCGAAATGCTCGTGCACACCCAAATAGAAAAGGCCCATGAAAGCGACCACCAGCAATGCAATGAGGGCCGCGACCATCAACACCGTGGAAAAACCCACCACGCCCAAGGCAAAGTAAACCAGCACGCAAGCCAGATACAGCAAACACAGCAGGACCGGCACCATCCGCGTGCGAGGGCGGTCCATCCGCCGTCGCAGCATCAAGGCCACCCCCAGCTCCGATTGGGGTGAATGCGTGGAAGGCTCGAGCTCGTGCAACTCTTCGCTCATTGGAAACGCATCCGTATTTTCAAAGCGCATGCGCCGGCGGGCACGTAACGTGTCCCATAAATCCCTAAAACCCATGGAAGTGTTTCCTTACGATCGAACCGATGCTCGCGCCTTGACCAGTGATAAGCAAAATTTCATTGCCAATATTACATATTGGTTCATTCAGGACAATAGTCGAAGCGCAATAGATAGGCTTTCTTGATGTCCCATTCAGGAAATCGAGAGAGTGGGCGGTTTAAAACGGACCTTGCATACAAGCCTTTACCCAATAAGGCAGTAAGACAGCAGCCCGTCGCACGGCAACGCGCCCCCGGCGCGGGCTCCGAGCCTAACCGGGTCGCGCGTTCTCATTTCAGCGAATGCGAACCGAATGGCGCGGTAAACACCCGTTGGCGCTTGGAAAGAACGGCAGCTTAAAGGCCAAAGTGGGTTGCTTGGTTTCCCCCGTCAGCGGTTCCAACCGGTGAGAAGCGGTCAAACACCATATGAAACGCATATACTTCACATACGTTTCGTATAGAGGTGACTGATGGGAATCGTCAAAATTTCGGATCTGATGCACGAAAACCTGCGCGTGGCAGGCAACGCACTCAGCCGATCGATCAATGCGCAGGCCGAGCACTGGATGCGCGTCGGCATGCTCACCGAGCTGTATCCGGAGTTGAACCACCGGGAAATCTGCCAGTTGCTGATCCGCGCCGAGCTCGCCGGGGGACTGGACATTTCGGTGGCTGCCACGGCCTCCTCGGGCAAGCCCGCCCCCTCCTCGCCCGGGCAACACTGATGGCCAGCGACATTCGCATCAAGTCGGCCGAGCAGATCGCGATGGCCCGGCAGGCCGGGCAACTGGCCGCGGAGGTCCTCAGCATGGTGGCACCCCACGTCGTGCCCGGCGTGAGCACCGAAGCGCTCGACCGCATCTGCCATGACCACATCGTGAATGTCCAGGGCGCCATTCCAGCCAATCTGGGCTACCAGGGGTACCCCAAGACCATCCTGACCTCCGTCAACCAGGTGGTTTGCCATGGCATTCCCTCGGCCGACAAGATCCTGAAGCGGGGCGACATCATCAACATCGATGTCGCCGTCATCAAGAATGGCTGGTTCGGCGACACCAGCCGCATGTACTTCGTCGGAGCCCCCAGCACCTTGGCGCGGCGCCTGGTGGACACGACCTACGAAGCCCTGCGGGCGGGCATCCAGCAGGTCCGACCCGGAGGGACGCTGGGCGACATTGGCCATGCCATCCAGTCAGTCGCCCACCGGGAGCATTTCAGCGTGGTACGCGAATACTGCGGACACGGCATCGGTCAGGTCTATCACGAAGATATGCAAGTGCTGCACTACGGCCGCCGCGGAGAGGGGCTGCGGCTCGAGCCGGGCATGGTGTTCACCATCGAGCCGATGCTCAACGCGGGCAGACGCGAGACCCGGCAACTGTCCGATGGGTGGACCGTGGTGACGAAGGACCGATCCCTGTCCGCCCAGTGGGAGCACATGGTGGCGGTCACGCCCGAGGGGTACGAGGTGCTCACCGCCTGGCCCGAAGGGACGGGTACCTACCCGCCGCTGGTGGCCGGCGAACGGGCCCCTTGATCCCAGGCCTGCAGCGGCTTACCTCAGGATGGGCGTGACGCCGGGCAGCTCGCACGCGTAGATCGCATTGCGCAGGGCGGCGATGACCTCGTAGCGTGGAAAGCTCCTGCGCCAGGCCAGCACAATCCGGCGCACGGGTGGCGGCTGGCCGGTCTCCTGCTGGATGGGCAGGTAGCGGATCTGGCTGTCGTCGTTGCGGCGGCGTTTTTCGGCAGGATGCTCGTCATCCTTGCGCCGTTTGTAGCCCGAATGCATCTGGTCCTGCGGCACCGACAGCCGCGGCACGAGGGTGATGCCCATGCCCCGCGAGACCATGTGCTTGATGGTCTCCAGCGAGTAGCCTTCGAAGGTGTGGCTCACCCCTTCCGCGTCGCCCAGCGCTGGCGCGGCCTCGGGGCTCAAAGCCTCCAGGTGTTCCCGCAAACTCTCGTCGGCCTCCAGCAGCAGCAGGGTCTCGCCCTGCAGCTCGGTCGTGGAGACGCTTTCACGCTGGGCCAGGATGTGCGAGGCAGGCACCGCGGCAATCAGGGGTTCGTCGTACAGGGCCGCCTTGGCCAGGCCGGTGGAGCGAAAGGGCTCGGCCATGATGGCGCAATCGATCTCCCCCGTGCCCAGCATTTCGATCAGCCGCTCCGTGAAGCTGCCCTTGAGAATGAGCTCCATCTGCGGCGTGCGGGCCTTGGAGTGGTGCACCAGCTCGGGCAGCAGATACGGACCGACGGTATAGGACACGCCGATCTTGATCGTGCCGGCCAGCGGGTCCTTGCCGCGCTGGGCGATTTTCTGGATGGCGGCCGCATGCTCCAGGATCCGCCGGGCTTCGTAGACGATCTCCTCGCCCACCGGCGTGACCGACACCTGTCCCGCCGTGCGCTCGAACAGCTTGAGTTCCAGTTCCTCTTCCAGCTTCTTGATGGCCATCGACAGCGAGGGCTGGGAGACATTGCAAAGGTGGGCTGCGCGGCTGAAACGCTTTTCCTGGGCAAGGGCGACGATGTACTTGAGTTCGGTGAGCGTCATTGTCTGGGAGGAAAAAGGAACGGCGACGGGGTGGCACGGTTTAACACCAAACCATGAAGCAAGTATTACGCCGATTTCATTACGCCGACTGAATACCCTGATCGGGGTACCGCGCCATTGCCCGAGCCAGGACCAGGGGTGTGCCGGGGAGAAGGTCGCACCCTCCTGAGCACCGCCAGTTTCCCACCGCTTCGCCGCACGCTCACTACGCGCTCACTGCGCCCCTGCACCACCCTCCCAGGGGGCCTGCCATCCGCCACCCAGCGCTTGCACCAGCGTGGCGGCCGCCAGTTGGCGGTTCACCTGCAGCTGCAGTAGCGCGCGCCGTGCCGACAGCGCGGTGACCTGCGCCGTCACCACCTCGGTGTAGCTCACCTGGCCCTCGCGGTAGCGGTTCAGCAGTTGCTGCTCGGTGAGGTTGGCGGCCGACACGGCCTCCTGGCGCAGGGGCTCCTGTGCCTGCAGCGTGCGCAGCACGGTCAACTGGTCCTCCACGGCCTGGAAGGCAGTCAACACCGTCTGGCGGTAGGTGGCTGCGCGGGCGTCGCGGGCGGCCTCGGCACCGTCCACCCGGGCAGCGATGGCGCCGCCGTCGAACACCGTCTGCGCCACCGACAGCCCCAGTGACCACAGCGCGCCCGAGGCGCTGAACAGATCGCCCACGCTGGTGCCGCTACGGCCCAGCGAGGCCGTGAGGCTCAGGCTGGGGTAATAGGCCGAGCGCTGCACGCCGATCTGCGCATTGGCCGCGGCCACCGCGCGCTCGGCCGCGGCAATGTCAGGGCGGCGCTGCAGCAGGGTCGACGGAATGCCTGCGGGCACCTCGGGGGCCCGCATGTTCCAGGGCGCGGGTGGCAGCGTGAACGAGGCCGGAGCCACCCCCGTCAACACGGCGATGGCGTGTTCGTAGCGGGCGCGGTTTTGCTGCATGGTGGCGAGGTCCGCGCGCGCGTTGGCCAGTTGGGTACGGGCCTGCAGCACGTCGGAGTTGGCCACCACGCCAGCGGCGTAGCGGTTCTGGGCGATCTGCAGGCTGCGTTCGTAGCCCTGCACGGTGGCCTGCAGCAGGTCGATTTCGGCATCGGCTTCGCGCAGCTGGAAATAGGCTGCCACCAGCGAGCCCACGGCGGACAGCCGGGCCGAGGCCAGATCGGCCTCGCTGGCCTGGGCATTGGCGCTGGCGTTATCCACCGCGCCGCCCAGGCGCCCCCACAGATCGGGTGCCCAGTCCGCACCCAGTGCCGCCTGGGTGGTGGTACCGCGGCGGGTGGAGCCCTCGCCGCCCGCGCGCGAGCCGCTGCCCGACAGGCTGACCGAGGGCAACAGGCCGGCGCGCTGCTCGCGCACCAGCGCCTGCGCCTGGGCGTAGGCTGCCACGGCGGCAGCGATGTTCTGGTTGGAAAGTTGCACCTGCGAGGCGAGGCGGTTCAGGTCGTCGTCTTGGAACAGCGCCCACCAGTCGCCGCGGTCGATCGCATCGGCGGGCGCGGCGGGCTGCCACACCGCCCCCGCTTCCTTGAAGGCGGTGGGCAGGGGCAGTTCGGGGCGCTGGTACACGGGCGCCACGGAGCAGGCGGCCAAGGGCAGCAGCGCGCCCAGGCAGGCCATGCGCACGGCGCGGGGTGTCCAGGCAAGGGAGGGAAAAGCGGATGTCATGGTTGTTGCAGTGGAGACGCGGCGGCACCCGCAGGCGGGGCCACGCGGCTCAGTTGGTGTTCGTTGGCGGAGCGGCGGCGCAGCTTGTCCAGCAGCACGTAGACCACCGGGGTGGTGAGCAAGGTCAGCAGCTGGCTGGCGATCAGGCCGCCGATGATGGCCACTCCCAGCGGCTGGCGCAACTCGGAGCCCTGCCCGAAGCCGATGGCCAGCGGCAAGGCGCCCAGCGCGGCGGCCAGCGTGGTCATGAGGATGGGACGGAAGCGCAGCACGCAAGCCTCGCGCACCGCCTCCAGCGCCGACAGGCCCCGCGCGCGCTCGGCCTCCAGCGCGAAGTCGATGATGAGGATGGCGTTCTTCTTGACGATGCCGATCAGCAAGAACACGCCGATGAGCGCGATGATGGTGAACTGCATGTTGAACAGCAGCAGCGCCAGCACCGCCCCCACGCCGGCCGAGGGCAAGGTGGTCAGCACGGTGATGGGGTGGATCAGGCTTTCGTACAGCACGCCCAGCACAATGTAGATCACCACGATGGCCGCCAGGATCAGGAAGAACTGCTGCGACTGCGATTGCTGGAAACCGAGCGCCGTGCCCTGGAAACTGCCGCGCACGTTGGTGGGCATGGCGATGTCGGCCTCCGCCTGCTCGATGACCTGCCTCGCCTGGCTCAGCGAGGTGTTCCCGTCCAGGTTGAACGAGATCGTCGTGGCCAGTTCGCCGTCCTGGTGGTTGATGGAGGTGGGCGAGGCCCGCTCCACCACCTTGGCGATGGCGCTCAACGGAACCATGGTCGATGCGGTGTTGCTCAGCACCTGCCCTGTGGAGGCACCGCGCTGGCCAGGATTGGCGGCCGTGCCGGTGGCCCCGGTCGGGTTGGACGCCACGAAGATGTCGGCCAGCGCCGGCGGACCCTTGGTGTATTCCGGCGCCCACTCCATGATGACCGAGTACTGGTTCAGCT
Source organism: Acidovorax sp. SUPP2825 (assembly GCF_030158995.1). Taxonomy (NCBI): domain Bacteria; kingdom Pseudomonadati; phylum Pseudomonadota; class Betaproteobacteria; order Burkholderiales; family Comamonadaceae; genus Acidovorax; species Acidovorax sp. SUPP2825. The sequence goes on from NZ_BQXK01000003.1 coordinate 62,300, forward strand.
CGCCGTAGATGGTCGCCACCGAACGCTGGCCGAAGGCGTTGTAGAGCGCGCTGTCGATGGCCGATGCGCTCACGCCCAGGCGCGAGGCGCTGGCCCGGTCCACCTCCACATAGGTCTCCACGCCGTTGTCGGCCTGGTCGGTGTCCACGTCGGTCAGCAGTTCTTCCTGCTTCAGGCGCTCGGCCAGGCGCGTGGCCCACAGCCGCATGTCGGCCAGGTTGTCGCTCTTGAGGGTGTACTGGTAGGTCGAATTGCTGGAGCGACCGCCCATGCGCAGGTCCTGCACCGGGCTCAGGAACACCTGCAGGCCGGTGATCTGCGCCAGCTGCGGCCGCAAGCGGCCGATCACGGCGTTGCTGCTGTCGGCGCGCTCGCCCACGGGCTTCAGGTTCACGAACAGAAAGCCTCCGCCCGCCCGCCCGCCACCGGAAAATCCCACCACCGTGTCCACCGCCGGATCGTTGCGGATGATGCCCACCGCCTGGCGCAGCTTGCGCGCCAGGGCGTCGGAGGAGATGCTCTGGTCGGCCCGCAGCCCGCCGTTGAGCTGGCCGTTGTCCTGCTGCGGAAAGTAGCCCTTGGGAATCTTGGTGAACAGGTACACGTTGAGCCCGATCACCGCCAGCAGCACCAGCATGACGAGCGCCTTGCTCGCCAGCGCCCAGTCCAGGCTGTGGGCGTAGCCGCGCAGCATGCCGTCGTAGCCCCGCTCGGCCCAGCGCGCGAAGCGGCCGAGGGGCTTGGCCTGGGCGGGGTCTTCCGAGCGCAGCAGCCACGCGCACATCATCGGTGTGGTGGTGAGCGAGATCACCAGCGAGATCGCCACCGCCACCGACAGCGTGACCGCGAATTCGCGGAAGAGGCGCCCCACCTGCCCGTCCATGAACAGCAGCGGGATGAACACCGCCACCAGCGACAGGCTGATCGACAGCACCGTGAAGCCCACCTCGCGCGCGCCGAGCAGCGCCGCGGCCATGCGGTCCATGCCGGCCTCGATGTGGCGGCTGGTGTTCTCCAGCACCACGATGGCGTCGTCCACCACGAAGCCGGTGGCCACCGTGAGGGCCATCAGGCTGAGGTTGTTCAGGCTGAAGCCCAGAAAATACATGATGCCGAAGGTGCCCAGCAGCGACACCACCGTGGCCACCGCCGGAATGACCGTGGCGCGCGCCTTGCGCAGGAACAGGCCCACCACCAGCACCACCAGCGCGATGGAGACCATGAGCGTGAACTCGATCTCGCGCAGCGACGATCGGATGGAATTGGTGCTGTCCGATGCCACCGACACCTGGATGTCCTGCGGCAGCTGCGCCTGCAGGTCGGGCAGCAGCGCACGCACGCCGTCCACCGTGTCGATGATGTTGGCGCCCGGCTGGCGCGTGATGAGCACGATGATGGCCGGGTCGCCGTTGAACAGGCCCAGCGTGCGCGTGTTCTCCACGCCATCGACCACGCGCGCCACGTCGCCCAGGCGCACGGCGGCGTTGTTGCGCCAGGCGATCACCAGCGAGGCGTAGTCGGACGCCTTGCGCGAGGGCGAAGGCGTGTAGATCTGCAGGCGCTTGCCATCGCCTTCGATGGCGCCCTTGGGGCGGTTGGCGTTGGAGGCCTGGATGGCCGCGCGCACGTCCTCGGTGCTGATGCCGTAGCGGTTGAGCGCGAACGGCAGCAGTTCCACGCGCACCGCGGGCAGCGAGCCGCCGCCGATCTCGACCTCGCCCACGCCCGCCACCTGCGAGATGCGCTGGCTCACCACGTTGGAGACCGCGTCGTAGATCTCGCCCGGCGTGCGCGTCTTGGAGGTCAGCGTGAGGATGATGACGGGCGCATCCGCCGGATTGCGCTTGCGGTAGGTGGGATTGCTGCGCAGCGTGGCCGGCAGGTCCACGCGCGATGCGTTGATGGCCGCCTGCACCTCGCGCGCGGCGCTGTCGATGTTGCGGCTCAGGTCGAACTGCAGGCTCACGCGGGCCGAGCCGGTCGAGCTGCTGGACGTCATCTCGTTCACGCCCGCGATCACGCCCAGCCGGCGCTCCAGCGGCGTGGCCACGCTGGTGGCCATGGTCTCGGGGCTGGCGCCCGCGAGGCTGGCCGACACCGAGATGGCCGGGTAGTCCACCTGCGGCAGCGGTGCCACCGGCAGCACGAAGAACGCGGCGATGCCCGCCAGCGCCATGCCGATGGTCAGCAGCACAGTGGCGACCGGGCGCTCGACGAAGGGGCGCGACAGGTTCATGGCGTGGGCCCGGAGGGTGCCGCGCCGGACTGCGCGGGCGCGGCGGCCGTGCCCCGGCCCGTCCAGCGGCGGCCCAGCCGGTCGAAGGCCAGGTAGATCACCGGCGTGGTGAACAGCGTGAGCATCTGGCTCAGCACCAGGCCGCCGAAGATGGCCAGGCCCAGCGGCCGGCGCAACTCGGCCCCCTCGCCCCAGCCCAGCATGAGCGGCAACGCGGCGAACAGTGCGGCCAGGGTAGTCATCAGGATCGGGCGAAAGCGCAGCAGCGCCGCCTGATGGATGGCCTCTTGCGGGGCCATGCCTTGCTCGCGCTCGGCGTCGATGGCGAAGTCGATCATCATGATCGCGTTCTTCTTGACGATGCCGATCAGCAGGATGATGCCGATGATGCCGATCACCCCCAGGTCGTTGCCCGTCACCATGAGCATCAGCAAGGCACCCACGCCGGCCGAGGGCAGCGTGGACAGGATGGTCAGCGGGTGGATGTAGCTCTCATACAGCACGCCCAGCACGATGTACACGCACACCATGGCCGCGAGGATGAGCCACAGCTGGCTGGACAGCGACTTTTCGTAGGCGCCCGCTGCCCCGAGGAACTGCATCGACAGCCCCGCCGGCACGCCGATCTCCTGCGCCGCCGCGCGGATGGCATCGACCGCGTTGCCCAGCGACACGCCCTCGGCCCGGTCGAAGCCCAGCGTGGCGGCCGGGTACTGCGCCACGCGGGTAACCTGCAGCGGTGCGAGCTGCTCGCGGATGGTGGCCACGGCGGACAGCGGCGTGGGCGTGCCGCCGCCCGTGCGCAGCTGCAGGGTGCCCAGCGCCTCGGGGCTGTCCAGATGCTCCTGCTGCGCCTCCAGGATCACGCGGTACTGGTTGGTCTCGGTGAAGATGGTGGAGACGATGCGTTGGCCGAACGCGCTGTAGAGCGTGTCGTCCACCGAACTGGCCGTGACCGACAGGCGCGAGGCCGTGTTGCGGTCGATGTCCACGTAGGCCGACAGGCCCTGCGCGCCCGCATCCGACGTGGCGTTGCGCACCTGGGGCACCGTGCGCAGGCGCTCCACCAGTTGGTTCGTCCATTCGTTGACCTGCGCCGAATCCACCCCGCCGATCGACAGGCGGTACTCGGTGGGCCCGGTCTCGGCGTCGATGGTCAGGTCCTGCGTGGGCTGCAGGTACAGCGTCACACCGGCCACGGCGCGCACCCGGTCGCGCAGGCGCTGCATGACGGCCTCCTGCCCGTCGCGGTCGGCCTTCAGGTTGATCAGCATGCGCCCGGCATTCAGCATGGTGTTGTTGGCCGCGTCCACCCCGATGAAGGAGCTGAGCGACTGCACGTCCGGATCGGCCAGGATGGCGCGGGCCGCGGCCTGCTGCAACTCGCTCATGCGGGCGTACGACACGTCCTGCGAGGCCTCCACGCGCGCCTGCAGCTGGCCCGTGTCCTGCGTGGGAAAGAGTCCCTTGGGAATCACCACGTACAGCAGCGCCGTGAGCGCCATGGTGAGCAGCGCCACCACCAGCGTGGCGCCTTGGCGGCGCAGCACCCACTGCAGCCAGATGTCATAGCGCGCGATCACGCGGTCGAAGCCGCGCTGCACCGCGCCGCCGAAGCCGCGCCGCTCGCCGTGCGGCGGCTCGGGTTTCAGCCAGCGCGCCGACATCATGGGCACGAGCGTGAGCGACACCACGGCCGAGATCAGGATGGTGAGCGCCAGGGTCACCGCGAACTCGCGGAACAGCCGCCCCACCACGTCGCTCATGAACAGCAGCGGAATCAGCACCGCGATCAGCGACACCGTGAGCGAGATGATGGTGAAGCCGATCTGCGTGGCGCCCTTGAGCGCGGCCTGGAACGGCGGCTCGCCCTCCTCGATGTAGCGGGCGATGTTCTCGATCATCACGATGGCATCGTCCACCACGAAGCCGGTGGCGATGGTGAGCGCCATCAGGCTCAGGTTGTTCAGGCTGTAGCCCAGCAGGTACATCACGCCGCAGGTGCCGATGAGCGAGATCGGCACCGCCAGGCTGGCGATCACCGTGGCGCGCAGGCTGTGCAGGAAAAAGAAGATCACCAGCACCACCATCAGCACGGCCAGCACCAGTTCCATCTCCACGTGATGCACCGATGCGCGGATGCCGGTGGTGCGGTCCGACAGCACCTCCACCTTCAGCGAGGCGGGCAGCCCGGCCTGCAGCTCGGGCAGCTGCTTCTTGATGTTGTCCACCGTGGCGATCACGTTGGCGCCCGGCTGGCGCTGCACGTTCAGGATGATGGCCGGGGTCTCGTTGGCCCAGGCGCCCAGGCGGTTGTTCTCGGCGCTGTCCACCACGCGGGCCACGTCGGTCATGCGCACGGGCGCGCCGTTCTTCCAGGTGACGATGAGGTTCTTGTAGTCGGCCACCGTCACCAGTTGGTCGTTGGCGTTGATGCTGTAGGAGCGCTGCGGCCCGTCGAAGCTGCCCTTGGCGCTGTTGGCGTTGGCCGAGGTGATGGCCGTGCGCAAGGTGTCGAGCCCGATGCCGTACGAGGCCAGCGCCTTGGTGTCGGCCTGGATGCGCACGGCCGGCCGCTGCCCGCCGGCCAGGCTGACCAGGCCCACGCCGGGCACCTGGCTCATCTTCTGCGCCAGGCGCGTGTTCACGAGGTTCTGCACCTCGGTGAGCGGCAGCGTGTCGGAGCTGACGGCCAGCGTGAGCACCGGCGCATCGGCCGGGTTCACCTTGGCGTACACCGGCGGCGCGGGCAGGTCGGTGGGCAGCAGCGACGATCCGGCGTTGATGGCGGCCTGCACCTCCTGCTCGGCCACATCGAGCGCCAGCCCCAGGCCGAACTGCAGCGTGACGATGGACACGCCCGAGGCGCTGGTGGACGACATGCGCGCCAGCCCCGGCATCTGCCCGAACTGGCGCTCCAGCGGCGCACTCACGGTGCGGCTCATGACCTCGGGGCTGGCACCGGGGTAGAGGGTCTGCACCTGGATGGTGGGGTAATCCACCTCCGGCAGCGCCGACAGGGGCAGCAGCTTGAAGCCGACCAGGCCGGCCAGCACGATGGCCACCATCAGCAGCGCAGTGGCGACGGGTCTTTCGATGAACGGACGCGACGGACTCATGGGTGGGGCCGGGCGGTCATCAAGGGGTCTGCGGGGCGGAGGCCCCGGGCTGGGCGCCCTCCTGCGGCGGGCGCTGTCGGCGCTCTCCCTCCGGTCCACGGCCCTCGCCACGGGGGCCGAAGCCCCGGGCCTCGCCCTCCCCGCGCGGGCCCGAGGCCCGTGCGCGGCGCGGCTGGGCACCGGCGGCGCCGCTGGCTGCGGAGGCCGGGCCGCGCGCGCCCTGCAGCTGCACGGTGGCGCCGTCCTTCAAACGGTCGCCGCCTTCGGTCACCACGCGCTCGCCGGCCTTCAGGCCCTCGGTAATGGCCATCAACCCCACCGTCGCCTGGCCGCGCTTGACCTTTCGCAGCGACACCGTGCGGTCTTCGTTGATGACATAGACGAAGTCGCCATTGGCGCCCGTGCGCACCGCCGTCACCGGCACCACCACGGCCGGCACCTCGCGCAGCAGGAGCTGCACGTTCACGAACTGGTTGGGAAACAGCGCACCGTTGGCGTTCTCGAACCGGGCCTTGGCCTTGACCGTGCCCGTGGTGGTGTCCACCAGATTGTCCAGGGTGGAGAACTGCCCCTTGCCCACCTCGGTGGTGCGGGTGCGGTCGAACGCCGTCACAGCCAGCGGCTGCGCGCCCTGCTGCGAGGCCTGCACGTCGGTCACGCGGTCCTGGGGCACCGAGAACTGCACGTCGATCGGCGTCATCTGCGTGATGGTGGCGATGCCTGTGGCCTCGCCGGCGCTCACGTAGTTGCCGGCGTCCACCGTGCGCAGGCCGATGCGGCCGGTGGCGGGCGAGGTGACGCGGGTGTAGTCGAGGTTCAGGCGAGCGGTCTTTTCCTGGGCGAGGTCGGTCATCACCGTGCCCTGCAGTTGCTTGACCAGCGCGGCCTGCGTGTCCACGTCCTGGCGCGCGATCGAGTCCTGCGACAGCAGCGTGCGGTAGCGCTCCAGGGTGATGCGGGCGTTGTCGAGCTGCGCCTCGTCACGCTGGCGCGTGCCCTGCGCCTGCATCAGCGCCTGCTCGTAGGGGCGCGGGTCGATCTGCGCCAGCACCTGGCCCTTCTTGACCATCTGCCCTTCGGTGAACAGCACCTGGGTGAGCACGCCCGACACCTGCGGGCGCAGGGTGACCGTGGTGACCGGCGTGACCGTGCCCAGCGCGTCGATGACCACCGGCAGCGACGCCTGCCGCGCCGTGGCCTCGCCCACCGTGACCATGGCCCGCCCACCGCCGCCGAAACCGGGCCCGCCCGGTCCTCCGGGACCGCCAGGGCCCGCCGGCGCGCCCGGCCCCCCGGGACCGCCCGCGCCCCGCATCGCTCCCGCCGGGGCGGTGCTGCGCTGCACCAGATACCAGGCGCCACCGCCCAGCAGGGCCACCACGGCCAGCATCAGCAGCGTGCCGAGCCAGCGCGACCGCCGCGAGGGCGGCCGGTGGGCGGAAGGCAGCGGGTTGGGAACGGGCGCGTCGTGTGGTTGTGGATTCATGGAAATGGCTGGCGTGGCGTGTCGCGGAAAAGGTCCGTCCCGGGCGGCCGGCGGGGCAGCACGGGGGGCACGCCGAATCGTAGGGGCTCTGCGTACCGATTGTCTGGCTGCTGTGCGAAGAAAGGTAAATCTGTCGCCCGGCGCAGCGGTTCGCGCCGCGCGGCGGGCGGTTCGTCGCATGGCGCTGGCCGGACCGCGCGGCCGGGCGCACAGTGCGGCGGTCCCCTCCCCTACCACCCCGACCCCCAAGGAGCTGCCATGCCCGCTTTCCACACCCACGACGATCTCGCCCCCCTGGACGAATTGGACGACCTGGACCGCTTGGCCCGCAAGCGGGCCGGCGCCAAGATGGGCTGGCTGCTGCACGCCTGCGTGTACCTGTGCGTCAACCTGGCGCTGGCCGCCCTCGCCGCCTACCAGGGGCGCCACTGGGCGGTGTTTCCCGCCATGGGCTGGGGCCTGGGCCTGGCGATCCATGGCGCGGCCGTGTGGCTGGCGCTGCCGGGCGGGCGGCTGCACGCCCGGCTGGTGGAGCGCGAGCGCGCTTCCCTGCGACAGGCCCTGCAGCGGCGCTGACCGGGCGCAAGGCCGCCGCCACGACTCCCCCCACAATCGGCCCACCAGGAGCCTTTCCTTTCCCCAGCGCCGCCATGCAGCACTTCAGCCTTCGCCAATCCATTCGCCACGGGCTGGTGATCGCCGCGTTCTGCGCCGCCATCGCCGGCATCCAGCTCGCCTACGGCCGGGGACCGTGGGACGTGCAGCTCGTGTACTCCCTGGCCATCGGCCTGCCGAGCTGGCTGCTGATCGACATCGGCCGCCTGTGGCTCTCGCGCCATAGTCCCATCCCGTGGCCCCTGGGCTAGCGCGGCTGGGCGCTGGTCGCGGTGGGCGGCTCCATCGGCTTTCAGTTCGGCTCGGCCCTGGGCGATGCCTACCGCGAGAGCATGCACCCCGGCCTGAATCTGGCGTCGGCAGGCGGCCCCAGTTCGGCCATGGTGACGACGGTGCTGGCGTGCCTGGCGCTGTCGTTCTTCTTCTACGCCCAGGGCAAATCGCGCTTCCTGGAAGGCAAGATCGCCGAGGTCGAACGCGACGCCGCCGAGGCGCGACTCAAACTGCTGGAGGCGCAGCTGGAGCCGCACATGATGTTCAACACTCTGGCCAACCTGCGCGTGCTGATCGCCGCCGACCCGCCCCGCGCCCAGGCCATGCTGGACAACCTGATCGACTACCTGCGCGCCACGCTCGGCGCCTCGCGCGCCACGCTGCACCCGCTGGCCGACGAATTCGCCCGGCTGCGCGACTATCTGGAACTGATGTCGGTGCGCATGGGCCCGCGCCTGGCCTACACGCTCGACCTGCCCGAGGCGCTCGCCCGCGTGCCCGTGCCGCCGCTGCTGCTGCAGCCGCTGGTGGAAAACGCCATCCGCCACGGCCTGGAGCCGAAGGTGGAAGGCGGCAGCATCCACATCGCCGCCCGGCCATTGCCCGACGGCCTGCTGGAACTGCTGGTGCAGGATTCGGGCGCCGGGCTGGCCGCGGGCGGCACCGCACCGCCCGGGCCACCCGGCCCGGCGCGCCAGAGCTTCGGGCTGCAGCAGGTGCGCGAGCGGCTGCACACGCTGTACTGCGAGCAAGGCACTATTAATTTGATAGCACAACGCCCTAGTGGAACATGCGCCAGGGCCGTATTTCCCTTGAATCCCCCGCTGCCATGAACCTGCCGCCCTCCCGTGCGCCCCGCGCCCTGATCGCCGAAGACGAACCGCTGCTGGCCGCCGCCCTGCGCCAGGAGCTGGCCCGGGCCTGGCCGGACCTTCAGATCGCCGCCACCGTGGGCGACGGGCTCGCGGCCGTGCAGCAGGCGCTGGACCTGCGGCCCGACGTGCTGCTGTTCGACATCCGCATGCCGGGCCAGAGCGGCCTGGAGGCGGCCGCCGAGCTGGCCGACGCCTGGCCGGTCGACACGCCCTTTCCCGCGCTGGTGTTCGTGACCGCCTACGACCAGTACGCCGTGCAGGCCTTCGAGGCCCAGGCCGTGGACTACCTGCTCAAGCCCGTGCAGCCCGAGCGGCTGCGCAAGGCCGTCCAGAAGCTGCAGGCCACCCTCGCACGGCAGGCCGCGCCCGCCGCGTTGGACTTCGAGGCCACGCTGGCCCGCCTGCGCGCACTGGTGGCGCTGCCCGGGGCCGCCGCGCCGGGCGTGGCCGGTGCGGCGGCGCACCCCGCACCGCTCACCGTCATCCAGGCCAGCAGCGGCGCGCAGATCCATCTGGTGCCGGTGGCGGACGTGGTGGTTTTCGAGGCGGCCGACAAGTACGTGCGCGTGCTGACCGCCACGCAGGAGTACCTGATCCGCACGCCCCTCAAGGAACTGGCCGCCCAGCTCGACGCGAACACCTTCTGGCAGGTGCACCGCGGCACCCTGGTGCGCGCCAGCGGCATCGCCAGTGCCGTGCGCGACGAATCGGGCCGGTTGCACCTGCGCCTGCGCGAGCGGCCCGAAACCCTGGCGGTGAGCCGGCTCTACGCCCACCGCTTCAAGGCGATGTAGCGCCCGAATGCCACGAATGCCGAGGCGAAGCGGCCCGGCAGCAAGCGCCGCCGGCCCGCCGAATCAAAAGGTCAACGGTTGGCCGCGAGCAGCAGCCCGCCGGCGCCCATGAAGAATCCGCCCGTCGCCTTGTTCAGCCGCACCACGCCGCGCTGCGAGCGGATCACCCGGCGGATCTGCCGCCCGCCCGTGGCGTACACGGCGGTGGAGACGAACTCGGCCATCAGGTACACCGAGCCCAGCACCAGGAACTGGTGCGCCGCGGGCTGGGCGGGGTCGATGAACTGGGGAAACACCGCGGCGAACAGGATGATCGCCTTGGGATTGGTGATGCCCAGCAGGAACTCCTGCAGGATCAGCGAGCGGATCGGCACCGCAGCCGCCGAGGGCGTGGCCTCGCTGCCCTCCACCAGTTCCAGCCCGCCGAACTCCCGGCTGCGCCACGCCTTCCAGCCGAGCCAGAACAGGTAACACGCCCCCACCCATTTCACGACCGTGAACGCCGCCTCGGAGGCCAGCAGCATCGCGCCCAGACCCACGGCGGACACCGTCAAAAAGATGGCGAACGCCGCCGCACGCCCGATGGTGGCCACCAGCGCCGTGCCCACACCGGCCCGGATGCCGTTGTTCAGGCCGCAGAAATTGTTGGGGCCGGGCGTGAGCGCGATCGCCACGGCCACGGGTGCGAAAAGAAGGGCGTCCATACCAGGCTCCTGAATGGCAACGGAAGGGAAAGAAACAAGCAGGAAAAGTGCGCAGAAGGATCGCAGTGTAGGCCGGGAAGGCCCCGGCTGCGAGCCCGCGCGGCGGCGGGCGGTGCACGGCGTTGCCGGGCACCCTCAGGGCAAATCGACGACCGCGTTCCACGGCACGCCCGCGAGCGCATCGTAGTGCGCCACCAGCACGGTACCCGGCCCGCCCTGCGCCGCCCGCTGCGCCAGCACCTGCTGCAGGTACTGCACCGACGGGCGGTCCAGGCCGGCCACCGGCTCGTCCACCAGCACCAGCGGCGCCCCGCACGCGAAAGCGGCCGCCAGCAGCGCCTTGCGCCGCGTGCCGGTGGACAGCTGCTCCATCGCCTTGGGCAGGTGGCTCTCCAGCCCGAACCCCGCCACATGCGCCTGCAGCGCCGAGGCGTCCCACGCCGGATGGCGGCCGGCCAGCGCACCGAACCATGCCGCCGGGCTGGTGCCATCGAGCGCCGTCGCGCGCGGGTCGGCCCAGAACACCGCGCCTGCCTCCTTTGCGGCCCGGTCGCTGCACGCTCGCCCGCTCCGCCAGACGGTGCCGCCCTGGGGTTGCAGCTCTCCGGCCAGCAGGCGCAGCAGCGTGGTCTTGCCCGAGCCCTCGTCGCCCCGCACCAGCGTCGCGCCCGGCGCGGCATGGGCGGTGAAGCCGTCGAATACGGCCGGGCCCTGCGCATGACTAAAGCGCAGGCCGTCGCACAGCAAAATGGCAGAGGGTGTCATCGAGTCGGGCATGGCGGGGTTCACAGGAGCGAAGGGTGGTCGAGGGAGCCGCCCACGTGCGTGGGCGCTGCACATTCTGTGGCAAAGCGCGGCTGAACCTGCCCGAAAATGCCCCCTGCTGCGCCGCCCCCGGCGCCTTCCTTCCAAAACCTGAAACCCATGACCCTGCGCTACCTGGAATTCGACTACAGCGAGGACGACGAAGGCACCGGCACCTGGGATGCCATGGCCAGCGTGACCGAAGAGCACCTGCCGGCCCTGCACGCGGAGATCGCACAGGTGCTGGGCTGGGCCCACGCCACCTTCCCGAACCAGAACGGCGCCATCGAGGACGGCGCCGCCTGGGACTGCGACCTGCAGGCCGTGCAGGAAGTCTCCACCGTGCAGTCCCTGATTTTCGACGAGGCCACCTTGCGCCTCGTGTCCACTGCCGGCACGCCCGCGGCACCGCGGCATACGGTGACGCTCTCGATCAGCGGTAACGCGGCGTTCTGCGAGGAATTCCGACCGCGCTTCGGAGGCGAGTGAGCACCCGATGAAGCCGTGAGCGCGGGCCAGCGATCCCCGGCCGCCATCCCCATTGCGCTCATCCCGCGGCCTGCGAAGACGGGCAGAAAAAAAGGGAGGTGAATCGTGAGCGTGGCATTCAAAGACCCGTGCGGTTCGCCATGTCACGGCATCACGAATCGAATTTCAATGGCATGGAAACAATGGCTGCGGAGCGAGCCCGCAGAACCCGTGGTCAACGGGCGAATGCAATATGGACCAGGAAAGGGAATGATCAAACAGGTCTTCGAAGGCCTCGATGCTTCGCAAAAGAGGGTCCGAAAAATCGCGACCATCGACCCGATCAGGAAGAAGATCATCCTGATACAGCCCGGGGATAAGGTGCTCTATCAATCCGGACTCAGGGAAAAGGGTGTTGCGGGTTATGTGTATGTATTTGCCCATGCCACAGCAAAAAGCATTCAGGGAATGATCCATGGCATGGAAGTGGCCGACACGATCCGGCGCAGCGGCCTCTGGCACGGAGAGCCGGTTTTGATCGACGCATGCAATGCGGGAGCCACGTCCGATGGAATCGCAAGTGAATTGGCCCAAGTGTTGCGAACGCATGTCACGGCGCCCACGACAACCACCTGGAATTACCCGCTGGGCGGTTCTGCGGTGGGGCAAGGGGCCTTCGAGAAGCTCCCGGGCGTATTGGCGATGCTCCCCATGCCCGACCTGTTGCGTCCAGGCGTATGGCGAACCTGGGGGCCCGATGGACAACCCATTGCAACGGCCCCGACCTCTCCGCGCGATACCGGCGATCTGCTGAAAGGGGCCTTGATGCAGAAAATGGGGAAGCGCCGATGATTCGCCGTTGGAAAAAATGGGGGGCAGGCACCCGAATCGCTCTGGTCCTTTCCTTGCTGGTCGGCGCCTGGACCGCGTGGTGGTGGATCGATAGCGCCGTCACCTGCGACCAGCAGGATGAATACTCGTATCACGGCTTTTGCCTGATGGAGTTGCAACGCCGCGCCGAAAGCGGCGACAACCCTGCGCAGTGGGCTTACGGCAATTACCTGGCAGGCATTCCGCCCTTCGACCAAGCCTACGAGTGGCATCTGAAAGCCATGCACGGCGCGCGCATCGGCCTGGAGTTGCGTCGCAGCATGGACGCCTACTGCGACAAGGTTCCCGGCTTCGACGCGCGCACGGTGGAGTCCGTCATGCAGCGCGTGGTCCGCACCAGTCCCGATGCCCATTTGCGGCTGTTCCAGTTGTATCTTTCCCCGCCCCCCTGCAGCGCGTTCAGCCTGGATCAAGCCAGCGCACAGATCCCCTTGCTCACCCAATGCGCCCACCTCACCCTGGCCGAATACTTCCGGGCCGTGGAGCGGGAGCGCTACACCCTTTCGGCGGCAACGCGGGCGGCCATCCGGGGCAACCTGGATCGCTGCGAAAACGAACTCGCCCACCCCCCGCCGGAAGCCCCCACGGTGCGTGAGTTCATGCCATTGCAGCCGAATGACATCGAGGCGCTTCGGCGCAGCCTGGACAAGACCGCTCCGTGACCTGGGCCTAGTCGAAATTCGGTCACCCCGTGACGGCCAGCACCACGGCCGACTCGTCCACCGACATCGCCACGCGAGCGCGGGCCCGCAGGCCGCTCGACGGAGACGCGAACCCCACCATGTGCACCCCGGCATCGAGCGTGGCCGAGACCTCGTCGCCTGCCGGCCCGCGCGACACGCGCGATGCCCTGGCCGGCCAGGCGTTGTCGGCAGCCGATGCCGGCAAACCGGCCTGAACGCGCACGGCCGCGGCCTTGCACAGCGCGAGCACGGGCAGGCCCGGACGCAGCGCCAGCAGCTCGGCGCTTTCTCGCGTGGTGCGCGCGCGCAACGCGAGGCCGGGCGCCGCCTCGCCCTGCAGGTGCACGCGCACCAAGGGTCCCAGCGGCTCCAGCGCCCGCACGGTGCAGGGCCACTGGTTGCGCAGGCTGGTGCGCAACGCCAGCCGGGCCAGTGCCGGCGCGCCGCCCGGGCCGGGCGCCAGCCGCGCAAGCACTTCGCGGCGGGCTTCCTCCAACGCATCGGCCGCGTTCAGCAATTCGAGCCCCGCCGGGGTCAGCTGCGCGCCGCCACCGCCGGTGCCGCCCACGGCGCGCGCCACCAGGGGCACGCCCGCCAGGTTGGTGAGCGCGTCCACCGCCTGCCAGGCCGCCTTGTAGCTCACGCCCACGGCCCGCGCGGCCTGCGAGATCGATCCGCCCACGCCGATCTGGCGCAGGATGTCGATGCGCCGGTCCGCCATGCCCTGGCCCAGCGCATCGGAGAGGGAAAGCCGCTTTGTCATGGGCGCATCATGCCGCGCTGTCCCGGGCTGCCCGGGAAACCCGTCGCTATACTCGACCGCTATTCATCCAAGGAATAGCGCCATGCGATTTGCCTCCCCCCTCATCCGACTGCTGGCCGCTGCCGGCATGGCCCTGGCAGGCCTGGCTTCGGCCCATGCCGGAGAGGTGCCCGTCGCCGTCGCGGCCAATTTCACGGCGCCGATGCAGAGGATCGCCGCGGCATTCGAGCAGGCCACCGGCCACAAGGCCGTGCTGTCGTTCGGGGCTACCGGCAAGTTCTATGCGCAGATCAAGAACGGCGCACCGTTCCAGGTGCTGCTGTCCGCCGACGACACCACGCCCGCGCGGCTGGAGCAGGAGGGCCAGGGCGTGCAGGGATCGCGCTTCACCTATGCCGTAGGACGGCTGGTGCTGTGGAGCCCGCGCGAGGGCTACGTGGACGACCAGGGCCAGGTGCTCAAGACAGGCGATTTCACCTATCTGGCCGTCGCCAACCCCAAGCTCGCGCCTTATGGCCTGGCGGCCGTGCAGACGCTGGAAAAGCTCGGCCTGGGCGAGCGGCTGCAGCCGCGCTTCGTGACGGGCGAGAACATCGCGCAGACCTACCAGTTCGTGGCCACGGGCAATGCACAGCTGGGTTTCGTGGCGCTGTCGCAGGTCATGGAAGGCGGCAAGATCGCCAAGGGCTCGGCTTGGCAGGTGCCGGAGGCGCTGCACGACCCCATCCGGCAGGATGCCGTCCTGCTCGCCACGGGCAAGGACCAGCCCGCCGCCATTGCCCTGATGAAATTCCTGCGCAGCGACGCGGCGCGCGAGGTGATCCGGGCCTACGGCTACGGGCTCTGAGCCCCTGAACGCCCCCGCCAGACCCTGCCGGACCGACACGCTGCCGATGCCCTTTTCCGCGCAGGACCTGGCCGCCATCGGCCTCACGCTGCGGCTGGCCGCGCTCACCACGCTCACGCTGCTGGTGCTGTGCACGCCACTGGCCTGGTGGCTGGCGCACACGCCGTCGCGCTGGCGCGGCCCGGTCTCGGCGGTGGTGGCGCTGCCGCTGGTGCTGCCCCCCACGGTGATCGGTTTCTACCTGCTGCTCACCCTGGGGCCCAACGGCCCGATGGGCCGCGCGATGCAGTCGATGGGTCTGTCCACCCTGCCCTTCACCTTCGCCGGTCTGCTGGTGGGATCGGTCGTGTACTCGCTGCCGTTCGCGGTGCAGCCGCTGCAGCGGGCATTCGAGGCGGTGGGCGCGCGGCCGATGGAGGCCGCCGCCACGCTGGGCGCGGGCCCGTGGGACCGCTTCTTCACCGTGGGGATGCCGCTTGCGCGGTCGGGCTTTCTCACGGCGGGGGTGCTGAGCTTTGCGCACACGGTGGGAGAGTTCGGGGTGGTGCTCATGCTGGGCGGCAACATTCCCGGCGTGACGCGCGTGGTGTCGGTGCAGATCTACGACCACGTAGAGGCCATGGAATACCTGCAGGCCCACTGGCTGGCGGGGAGCATGGTGGTGTTCTCGTTCGTGGTGCTGCTGTTGCTGCACTGGCTGCAGCCCCCACGGCCCGGCAGGGGCGCGGCATGACGGCCGGTGCGGGAATGTTGCCCTGCACGGGCGAAGGCACCATCGAGGCCCGCCTGCAGCTGCAGCGCCCGGGCGGCTTCGCGCTGGACGTGGACCTGTCCCTTCCCGGCCGGGGCGTCACGGCGCTCTACGGTCCCTCGGGCTGCGGCAAGACGACCTGCCTGCGGGCCCTCGCGGGCCTGGAGCGGGCCCAGGGGCGCGTGGCCGTTCATGGGCAGGTGTGGCAGGACGACGCACAGCGCCTGTGGCTCCCGACCCACCAGCGGGCGCTGGGCTATGTGTTCCAGGAATCGAGCCTTTTCGCGCACCTGGACGTGCGCCGCAACCTCGAGTACGGCCTGCGGCGCACACCCCCGGCGCGCAGGAAGGTGTCGCTGGAGCAGGCCGTCGAACTGCTCGGGCTGCAACCCCTGCTGGCCCGCCAGCCAAGCACCCTGTCAGGCGGCGAACGCCAACGGGTGGCAATGGCCCGGGCCCTGGCCGCCAGCCCCCGCGTGCTGCTGATGGACGAGCCCCTGGCCGCCCTGGACGTGCAGCGCAAGGCCGAAGTGCTGCCCTATCTGGAGCGCCTGCAGCGCGAACTGGACATTCCCGTGCTGTACGTGAGCCATGCGCAGGATGAAGTGGCCCGGCTGGCGCAGCACCTGGTGCTGCTCCATGGTGGCCGCGTGCTGGCGAGCGGTCCAGCGCAGGCGCTCCTGGCGCGGCTGGACCTGCCCCTCGCCCAGGGCGACACGGCGGCCACCGTGGCCGAGGGCACCGTATCCGGCCACGACGCGGCGGACCAGCTCATGGACGTTCGCCTGCCCGGGGGCGGCGCATTGCTGGTGGCCACCGCCCATCCCCACCCGCCGGGCACGGCCGTGCGCTTTCGGGTGCAGGCGCGCGATGTGACGCTGGCGCTGGCCGCGCCGGTGCACAGCAGCGTCCTGAACGTGCTGCCGGCGCGGGTGGTGGCGCTGCGCGAGGACGGGCCGGGGCTGGCCATGGTGGCGCTCGATGCCCAGGGCACGCCCCTGCTCGCCCGCGTCACCCAGCGCTCGGCACGCACCCTGGGGCTGGCCCCGGGCCTGCCGGTTTTCGCGCAGATCAAGGGCGTGGCGCTGCTCGTTTGACCCCTGCCGCGCAGGGGCGGCATGGCCCCCTGCACGCCGGGGGAAGGCACTATCGGGCCATGCGTTCCCAATGCCTGCCGAATAGGCGCTGTCCTACAAACCCAAGCGCCACTCCCGCGCAGCGACGACCCCGCGGGACGTGCCCCAATGGGTTTTGTGAACCGGTTGCGCTGGCGCGCCCTGCGCCGCGGAGCGCCCACTCCCCCAAGGATCCAAGCCCGTGCCTTTGCCCCACACCGCCCTGCTGACCGCCCACGACGCCTATCTCCTTCGCGAAGGAACGCATTCACGCCTCTACCAGGCCATGGGCTGCCATCTGCGCAGCGAAGGCGGCGGCGCGGACTTTTCCGTTTGGGCACCCAACGCCGCATCGGTCTCGGTCATCGGCGACTGGAACGGCTGGAACCCCGAGGCGGACGTGCTCCACGCCCGGTCCGATGGCAGCGGCATCTGGGAGGGAGCCTCCCCCCACGCCGCGCATGGCCAAGCCTACAAATACCGCATCGTGTCGCACAACGGGGGCAGGGTGCTCGAGAAGGCCGACCCCTTCGCCGTGTGTGCGGAACTGCCACCGAACACCGCATCACGCATCTGGTCGCTCGACTACGAATGGGGCGACAGCGACTGGATGGCATCGCGCGGGCCGCGCAACGCGCTGGATGCGCCGATGTCCATCTACGAGATGCACCCCGGCTCCTGGCGCCGCCGAAACGGCCAGTTCATGAACTACCGCGAACTGGCCCATGAACTGGCGGACTATGTGACGTCCCTGGGCTTCACGCACGTGGAGCTGATGCCCATCACCGAGCACCCGTTCTACGGCTCCTGGGGCTACCAGACCACCGGCTACTTCGCGCCCACCTCGCGCTACGGCACCCCGCAGGACTTCATGTACTTCGTGGACCACCTGCACCAGCGCGGCATCGGCGTGCTGCTGGACTGGGTGCCCTCCCACTTTCCGGTGGACGCCCACGGGCTGGCGGAGTTCGACGGCACCCACCTGTACGAGCATTCGGACCCGCGCCAGGGTTTCCACCCCGAGTGGAGTTCGGCCATCTTCAACTACGGCCGGCACGAGGTGCGCAGCTTCCTCATCTCCTCCGGCCTGTTCTGGCTCGACAAGTACCACCTGGACGGGCTGCGCGTGGATGCGGTCGCGTCCATGCTCTACCTGGACTACGCCCGCAAGGACGGCGAGTGGATACCCAACCGCCACGGCGGCCGCGAGAACCTGGAAGCCATCGAGTTCATGCGACTGCTCAACCGAGCGGTCTATCGCGACCACCCGGACACGGTCAGCATCGCAGAAGAATCCACCGCATGGCCGATGGTCTCGCGGCCCGTGGAGATGAACGGCCTGGGCTTCGGCATGAAGTGGAACATGGGCTGGATGCACGACACGCTGGCCTACCTGAAGGAAGACCCGGTCAACCGTCGCTACCACCACCACAAGCTCACGTTCTCGCTGGTGTATGCCTTCAACGAGAACTTCGTGCTGCCGCTCTCGCACGACGAAGTGGTGTACGGCAAAGGCTCGCTGATCAACAAGATGCCCGGCGACGAGTGGCAGCAGTTCGCCAACCTGCGCGCGCTGTTCGGCCTGATGTGGTCGCATCCGGGCAAAAAGCTGCTCTTCATGGGCGGCGAGTTCGGCCAGCGCCGCGAGTGGACACATGAAGGCGAACTCGAATGGTGGGTGTGCGACAGCCCGTTGCACGGCGGCGTGCAGCGCCTGATCCGCGAACTCAACCGCGTCTATCGCAGCGAGCCCGCTTTGCATGAAGTGGACTTTTCGACGGAGGGTTTTCAATGGGTGGAGGCCGACGACGCCGGGCAGAGCGTGATCGCCTTCCTGCGCAAGCCCAGCCATCGGGCGGCGCAGGAAGACGGCGCCGGCCCGGTGCTGGTGGTCTGCAACCTCACGCCCGTGCCGCGCACCAACTACCTGGTGGGCGTGCCGTCCTCCGGCTACTGGCAGGAGTTGCTCAACAGCGATGCGCGCGAGTTCGGCGGCGCCGGCTGGGGCAACCTGGGCGGCGTGGAGGCTGCGCCCGTGCGATCGCACCAGTGGGAACAATCGCTGTGCCTCACGCTGCCGCCGCTCTCCACCCTCATCTTCCGACAGGAGCCTGCGCGCCATGCCAAAGCCTGACACCCTGCCCTCTTCTTCCCGCCCAGCGGCCAGCGTCTCTGCGGTGTCCCCAACCAGCCCGTCCCCCCCCGTGACCCCGATCGGCGACGCAGACGGCCGCGTGCGCGCCGTGGTCGAAGCCGTGCTCCCCTGCGTGGACGGCGGTCGCTTTGCCGCCAAGCGCGTGGCCGGCGAACCGACCCGCATCACCGCGCACTGCTTCACCGACGGGCACGACGTCTTGCGCGTGGCGCTGCAGTGGTGGCGCGATCGGGATGGCAACGCCACTGCGGCCCCCGCAGACGCTACCGAAGTGGCCATGGAGGCCAGCGGCAACGACGAATGGGTGGCCGACTTCACGCCGCCCGAGCCGGGCCTGTACCGTTACACCGTGTCCGCCTGGGTGGACCCGTTCGAATCCTGGCGCCGGGAACTCGAACGCCGCGTGGACCCGCAGGACATCCGCATCGCCGCGCGCGTGGGCGCGGCGGAAGCCCTGGCGGCCGCCCAGCGTGCCAGCGCCGCCCGCGACCGCAGCGACCTGACCGATTGGGCCCAGGCCCTGGAACGCGGCGCCCAGGCCGAGGGCGATGCAGAAATGCTCAAGGCCCTGGCGCTGGACGAAGCCGCCGCCGCGGCGATGCGCCGCCACCCCGACCGCCGCTTCGAGGTGCGCTACCCCAACGCCCTGCCGCTGCGGGCCGACCGCGAGCGGGCCCGTTACAGCACCTGGTACGAGCTGTTCCCCCGATCCGCCGCACCCACCGCGGGCGTGCACGGCACGTTCCGCGATGTCGAGGCGCGCCTCGCCGATATCGCGGCCATGGGCTTTGACGTGCTGTATTTCCCGCCCATCCATCCCATCGGGCGGGAGCAGCGCAAGGGCAAGAACAATGCCCTGGCCGCGGGGCCCGACGACGTGGGCAGCCCTTGGGCCATCGGCGCGAAGGAGGGTGGGCACAAGGCCATCCTTCCCGAGCTGGGCACCGTTCAGGACTTTCGCCGGCTGGTCGTGGCCGCCAAGGAGCAGGGCCTGGAAGTGGCTCTCGACATCGCCTTTCAGTGCGCGCCGGACCATCCCTATGTGAAGGAACATCCTGGCTGGTTCCGCTGGCGCCCGGACGGCACGGTGCAGTACGCCGAGAACCCACCCAAGAAGTACCAGGACATCTATCCCTTCAACTTCGAATGCGACGACTGGCGCGGCCTGTGGAGCGAACTCAAAAGCGTGTTCGAGCACTGGATCGGCGAGGGCGTGCGCATCTTCCGGGTGGACAACCCGCACACCAAGGCCTTTCCGTTCTGGGAATGGGTGATCGCCGAGATCCAGCGCGACCACCCGGACACGATCTTCCTGGCCGAAGCCTTCACGCGGCCCAAGGTGATGCACGGGCTGGCCAAGCGGGGCTTCACCCAGTCGTACACCTACTTCACGTGGCGCAACACCAAGCACGAGCTGACGGAGTACTTCACCGAGCTGTCCACCGGACCGGGCCGCGAGTATTTCCGGCCCAACGCCTGGCCCAACACGCCGGACATCCTGCACGAGCACCTGCAGGGCGGCGAGCCGGCCGTCTTCATGGCACGGCTGGTGTTGGCCGCCACGCTGGCCGCCAACTACGGCATCTACGGCCCGGCCTACGAGCTGCTGGACCACCTGCCGCGCGGGCCGGGCAGCGAGGAATACCTCGACTCCGAAAAGTATCAGCTGCGCCACTGGGACCTGGAGCGCCCCGGCAACCTGCGCGCCTTCATCACCCGCGTGAACCAGATCCGGCGCGAGAACCCGGCCCTGCATGCGGACCACAGGCTGCGCTTCCTGCATGTGGACAACGACCAGCTGCTGGCTTACATGAAGCACTCCGCCGACGGCCGGAACATCGTGGTCACCGTGGTCAACCTGGACCCGCACCACCCGCAGTCAGGCTGGCTGCGGCTGTCGGCGGCGGACATCGCAGCCACCGACCCCTCCACGTCCGACATGCCGGCCTCGCAGCCCGCACGCCTGCCCACCGACTGGCAGATGCACGACCTGCTGAGCCAGCAGCGATTCGTCTGGCAGGGCGATGCGCACTACGTGCTGCTGGACCCGCACCGCTCGCCCGCCCACGTGTTCGTCGTGCGCCGGCGCGTCGGCCGCCACGACGACTTCGACCATTTTGAATAAAAAGAAGAGCCGCCCATGAACGCACCTTTGGTCCATCCCCTGCCCGAGCCGGAGCCGGCCGTCACCCCCGAGAACACGGAGATCGACACCAGCGACGATCCCCAGTGGTACCGGGACGCGGTCATCTACCAGCTCAACGTCAAGGCCTTCTTCGACACCAACGGCGACGGGGTGGGCGACTTCAAGGGCGTGACCGCCAAGCTCGACTACGTGAAGGACCTGGGGGTCAACACGATCTGGCTGATGCCGTTCTACCCATCGCCGCTGCGTGACGACGGCTACGACATCTCCGAGTACGAAGACGTCCACCCGCAGTACGGCACGCTGGACGACTTTCGAGAGATGCTGGACGCGGCCCACCAGCGCGGCCTGCGCGTGATCACCGAGCTGGTCATCAACCACACCTCCGCCGAGCATCCCTGGTTCCAGCGTGCGCGCACCGCGCCGCCCGGCTCGCCCGAGCGCGACTTCTACGTGTGGAGCGACACCGACCAGATCTACCAGGGCACGCGCATCATCTTCACCGACACCGAGACGTCGAACTGGGCCTGGGACCCGGTGGCCAAGGCCTATTACTGGCACCGGTTCTTCAGCCACCAGCCGGACCTGAACTTCGACAACCCGCTGGTGATGGAGGCCGTGCTCAAGACCATGCGCTTCTGGCTCGACATGGGCGTGGACGGCTTCCGGCTGGACGCGATCCCCTACCTGATCGAGCGCGACGGCACCAGCAACGAGAACCTGCCCGAGACGCACGCGGTGATCAAGCGGCTGCGCGCCGCGATCGATGCCGAATACAAGAACCGTTTCCTGCTGGCCGAGGCCAACATGTGGCCGGAGGATGTGCGCGAGTATTTCGGCGACGGCGACGAATGCCACATGGCCTACCACTTCCCGCTGATGCCGCGCATGTACATGGCCATCGCCCAGGAAGACCGCCACCCCATCGTCGAGATCCTGCAGCAGACGCCTGACATTCCCGACGGCTGCCAGTGGGCGATCTTCCTGCGCAACCACGACGAGCTGACGCTGGAGATGGTGACCAGCAAGGAACGCGACTACATGTACACCATGTACGCCGCCGACATGCGCGCGCGCATCAACCTCGGCATCCGCCGCCGCCTGGCGCCGCTGATGGAAAACGACATCGACCGCGTGAAGCTCATGAACGGCATGCTGCTGTCCATGCCGGGCTCGCCCATCATCTACTACGGCGACGAGATCGGCATGGGCGACAACGTGTTCGTGGGCGACCGCAACGGCGTGCGCACGCCGATGCAGTGGAACCCCGACCGCAACGCCGGCTTCTCACGCGCCGACCCGCAGCGGCTGTACCTGCAGCCCATCATGGATGCCGTGTACGGTTACGAAGCGCTGAACGTCGAGGCCCAGGCCAGCGACCAGAGCTCGCTGCTCAACTGGACCCGTCGCATGCTGGCCGTGCGCAAAACCAGCCGGGCCTTCGGGCGTGGCCGGCGCATCTTCCTGAAGCCGGGCAACCGCAAGATCCTCGCCTACATCAGCGAACACGGCGACGACGTGATCCTGACCGTGTTCAACCTGTCTCGCGCCGCCCAGCCGGTGGAGCTGGACCTGTCGGCCTACAAGGGGCGCGCGCCGCTGGAAATGCTGGGCCGCGTCACCTTCCCGCCCATCGGCGACCTGCCCTACCTGCTCACGCTGCACTCCTACGGGTTCTACTGGTTCCGCCTGTCCACCGAGGCGCAGGTGCCGTCCTGGCACCAGGACGGGCTCGACCTGCAGGAGCGCCCGGTGCTGGTGCTGTTCGACGGCTGGACCAGCTTCTTCCGCGAAAACGTGATGCCCTGGCGCATCGGCATGGCCGAACGCATGCGCGTGCAATTCGAATCCGACACGCTGCCGCGCTACATCGAGCTGCAGCGCTGGTACGCCGGCAAGGGCACGGCCATCGAGCGCGCACGCATCCAGGACCACACCGTGTGGAAGACCGAGGGCGGCTACGAATGGATGCTGCCGATCCTGAATGTCGAGGCCCCGTCCGCGCCGCCCGCCTCGTACTTCGTTCCCCTGGCCCTGGCCTGGGAAGAAGGCGACGAAGAGCGCATGCGCCGGCTCTCACCCGGCGGCGTGGCGCGCGTGCGCCAGCAGGCCAACGTGGGCGTGATGGGCGACGCCTTCCACGACGAGGCCTTCTGCCGCGCGGTGGTGCGGGCCATCGGTGCCAACGAACAACTGGGAACCGACCGCGGCGGCACGCTGCGTTTTCGCAGCACCGTGGCCTTCGCCGGGATGGCGCAGGGGCTGGATGACCTCACCGTGGGCCGCCCGGGCGCGCAGAGCAGCAACACCGTGGTCACCCTGGGCGAAAAGCTGTTCCTCAAGGGCTACCGGCACGTGCGCAACGGGGTCAATCCCGAGCTGGAGGTGGGCCGCTTCCTGACCGAGGCCGCGCGCTTCGAGCACTGCGTGCCGGTGGGCGGCGCGGTGGAGTACGTCGCGGGCGACGGCACGACCATGACGCTGGCCCTGGTGCAGTCCTACGTATCCAACCAGGGCGACGGTTGGGAATACACCCTGGGCTACCTGGAGCGGTTTCTGGAAGACACGCGCATCGCCTCGGGCGCCACGGCGGACGTGCATGGAGGCTTCCTCGCGCTGGTGCGAACCCTCGGCCGCCGCACCGCCGGCCTGCACCGGGCACTCGCGCTGCGCACCGGCAACCCGGCGTTCGATCCGGAGCCGGTCACCGCGCAGGACGTTCAGGCCTTCCATGAGCGCGCCCTGGCCGAGGCAGCCGACACGCTGGCGCTGCTGGAGCAGCGCATGGCCGACCTGCCACCTGCCGCGCGCACCGATGCCCAGGCCCTGCTGGCCCGGCGCGCCACTCTCATGGACCGCATCGGCCAGGGCACCGGCGTGGTCCCTTCCGGCCACAAGACGCGCTACCACGGCGACTACCACCTGGGCCAGGTGCTGGTGACCGACAACGACTTCGTCATCATCGACTTCGAGGGCGAACCCGGCCGCACCTTCGAGCAGCGCCGCGCCAAGAGCTCGCCCCTGCGCGACGTGGCCGGCATGCTGCGCTCGTTCAACTACGCCCGCTGGGCCGCGCTCAAGCGCATGACCCAGTCCACCGAGGAGATGCTGCGCCTGGACGAAGCGGCCCAGCAATGGGAGCGCGAGACGCGCGCCGCGTTTCTAGAGGCCTATGCCGCCGAGGCCAGCGCCCCGGCCACCCAGCACCCGGGCGCGCATCTGGAGGTGGCCCCTGTGCCGGACGGCGCCATCGTCGCGCTGTTCGAGATCGAGAAGGCGCTGTACGAGCTGCGCTACGAACTCGGCAACCGCGTCGATTGGGCGCAGGTGCCGCTGCAGGGGCTGCTGGCGCTCATCGGCGCCGCGGCCTCGCCCTCGCCCGCCCCTGCGGCACCGTAGGCGTCGGTCACCCGGCCCGCCAACGACCGTCCACGTTCACCCGATCAATTGAGGGCACCCTCCATGGAAAATTTCAGTATTCATCTGGAACCGGCCCGCGCCATGCTGCTGCAGGTCAGCGCATTCCTGCCGCGGCTTCTCATCGCCCTGCTCGTAGTCGCAGCCGGCTGGCTGGTGGCCAAGGCGGCGCGCTTTGCCGTGACCCGCGGGCTGCGCGCGATCAACTTCCAGGTGCTCACGCAGCGCGCCGGGCTCGACGGCTTTCTGAAGCAAGGCGGCGTGCAGGGCGACACCACCAGCATCTTCGGCATCCTGGTCTATTGGCTGGTCATCCTCGCCTCCCTGCTCATCGCCTTCAACGGCCTGGGCCTGAGCTACGTGACCGCGCTGCTCAGCCGCGTGGTGTGGTTCGTGCCCAACCTGTTCATCGCGCTCATCATCCTCGCGCTGGGGGCGTACTTCGGCCGCTTCGTCGGCGAGATGGTGGCCGCGCAGGGCCGGCGCAGCGGCCTCAAGGAAACCGTGCTGCTGGGCAAGCTGGCGCAGTACGCGATCGTGGCCTTCGTCGTGCTGATCGCGCTCGACCACCTGCGCATCGGCGGCGACATCGTGCGCCAGAGCTTCCTCATCGTGCTGGGCGGCGCGGTGTTTGCCCTGGCGCTGGCCTTCGGCTTAGGCGGCAAGGACCGCGCGGCCGAGTGCATCGAGCACTGGTGGCCCCGCAAGCGCGGCCCGGACGACGGCCCCGCGGGCGACGACCACCGCATTCCATGACACCGGCCCGGCCGTGTCAACGGCGCTGCACGCCAGGCTGCTGAGACGGCACTTTCCACGCCCCCCCTGGGCGCCCCACCCCGCGCTGTGCCGCGGGGTTTTCTTTTGCCCTGCCGTGTCATGGCGCGGTGCGCAGGGCCAAGCCGCACGGGAAAACCCCACCCCCCAGCGTCAGGCTTTTTTCAGCAGCCCGGGAGTACGATCAGCGCCACTGCCGGCCCTGCGTCCACGCGCAGCGGCCGGGCCGCCGTATTTCAATAATTCCCCAAGTTCTCCAGGAGACAAACCGTGTCAGGACTCCTCAAATTGGCCATGGGCATGGACTGGATTTCCACCAAGCTCAGCAAGGTGGCCGGATGGGCCGTGCTCGCCGCCGCTCTGATTTCCGCCACCAACGCGATCATCCGCTACGGCCTGGACATGAGTTCCAACGCCTGGCTCGAGATCCAGTGGTACCTTTTCGCCACCACCGTGATGCTGGGCGCGCCGCTGGTGCTCAAGCTCAACGAGCACGTGCGCGTGGACATCATCTACGGCCGGCTGCGCGGCAAGAAGCCCGTGCTGGTGGACCTGTTCGGCCTGATCGTCTTCCTGCTGCCGGTGATGGGCCTGCTCACCTGGCTGACGGCGCCGTTCTTCTGGCACATGCTGGTGTCGGGCGAGATGTCCGGCAACATCGGCGGCCTGATCCGCTGGCCCGCCGCGCTGCTGATGCCCCTGGGCTTCGGCGCGATGTTCCTGCAAGGCGTGGCCGAGATCATCAAGCGCGTGGCCTACCTGCGCGGCGACATCCAGATGAACACGCACTACGAGAAGCCGGTGCAGTAAGCACCCGCCCGCCCCTGCCCCACCGACTTCTCTCAGGACGACACCAGAATGCACATGGAAAACTTTGCCCCGATCATGTTCGCGGGGCTGATCGTGATCATGCTGATCGGGTTCCCGGTCGCGTTTTCGCTCGCGGCCCTGGGCCTGTTCAGCGGCTTCTTCGCCATCGAGATGGGCTGGTTCCCGGCCAACTTCATGGCCAACCTGCCGATCAACATGTTCGGCATCCTGTCCAACGACCTGCTGCTGGCCATTCCGTTCTTCACGCTCATGGGCGCGGTGCTCGAGAAATGCGGCCTTGCGGAGGACATGCTCGACTCCATGGGCCAGCTGTTCGGCCCGGTGCGCGGCGGGCTGGGCTACTCGGTCATCATCGTGGGCTTCATCCTCGGGGCCATCACCGGCACGGTCGCCGGCCAGGTGATCGCCATGGCCATGATCTCGCTGCCGGTCATGATGCGCTACGGCTACAACATGCGCTACTCCACCGGCGTGCTGGCGGCTTCGGGCACCATCACGCAGCTGGTGCCGCCCTCGCTGGTGCTGATCGTCATGGCCGACCAGCTCGGCCGCTCGGTGGGCGACATGTACAAGGGCGCCTGGGGTCCCGCCATCCTGCAGGTGCTGATCTTCGCCATCTATACCTTCCTGCTGGGCCGCTTCCGCCCCGAGTACGTGCCCGGCCTGCCCAAGACGGCGCGCACACTGCACGGCTGGGCCCTGTGGGGCAAGTGCCTGCGCGGCATCATTCCCTCGGCCATCCTGATCTTCGCGGTGCTGGGCTCCATGGGCGGCCTGCCCTTCATGGACCACGCCATCGCCACGCCGACCGAAGCCGGTGCCATGGGCGCTGTGGGCTCGCTGATCCTGGCGGCCATCCACAAGCGGCTCACGTGGCAGCTCATCAAGGAAGCGATGGACGGCACCATGCGGCTCACGGCCATGGTGGTGTTCATCCTGATCGGCTCGCGCGTGTTCTCGCTGGTGTTCCAGGGCGTGGATGGCGCCATCTGGATCGAGCACCTGCTGAGCGACCTGCCAGGCGGCCAGATCGGCTTCCTGATCGTGGTGAACATCTTCATCTTCTTCCTGGCGTTCTTCCTCGACTTCTTCGAGATCGCCTTCATCATCCTGCCGCTGCTGGGCCCCGTGGCGCACAAGCTGGGCATCGACCTGGTGTGGTTCGGCGTGCTGCTGTGCGTGAACATGCAGACGAGCTTCATGCACCCGCCCTTCGGCTTCGCGCTGTTCTACCTGCGCGGCATCTCCGACACGCTGTTCAAGGAAAAACGCATCGACAGACCGGTCAAGTCCAGCGACATCTACCTGGGCTCCATCCCCTGGGTGATCATGCAGCTGATCCTGGTGGCGATCGTGATCTTCTTCCCGCAGACGGTGACCGTCTTCCTGGACAAGGAGCAGGTGGTCGACCTGGACAAGGTGCAGCTCGAGATGCCGGCCGACTCGTCCGCCGAGCCCACCATCAACATGGATGACCCGTTCGGCACCGGTGAAAAGCCCGCAGCGGGCAGCTCCGCCCCGGCCGCCGAACCCGGTGCCGAGCCCGCCATGCCGGTGCCCGAGCCAGCACCGGACGCCGCACCCGCCGAAGGCGCGGCCAGCACGCCGCAATGACGGGCAACTCCCCGAACGTGCCCCCTGCGGATGCAGCGGACGCACCGGGCGGTGCCGGGGGCACCTGGCTGGAAAGCGCCGCCTACCCGCCCGCGGTGCGCGGGCTGGCCGTGGCCATCGTCGTGGCGCTTGGCGCGTTCGCGGCCTGGTCGGTGCCCGCGCTGCGCGGCGCGCAGTGGTCCTTCACCAGCCTGGCCACTTTCTGCCTGGCCGGGGTGCTGATCGCCTGGGTGGGCTGGTGGATGGTATTCAGCCGCACGCGCTTCTCGGGCGACGCCCTGCTGCAATCGTGGCTGTGGGACAAGAAGGTGCACGTCCGCGAAGTGGCCACCTTCAAGATCGTGCACTGGCCCTGGCTGAGCGGCATCGTCGCGCCCCGCATGCTCGTGCGCCGGCGCAACGGCAGCATCGCCTGGGTGCATTCGGCCGACCCGGCCTTGTTGGTGGCCTTCGGCGAGGCGGTGGTCCGGCAGGGCAGCAATCCACAAGCCAGCTCTGAAGACCAGCCCCCGACAACTCGCTGAATCACCGGGCGGAAATGCCACCAGCCGCTCCTGCGGTGTGCAGCCATGGCCGTGGTGCCGCAAGGAGCATGATCCACGCGCCCACGGGGGCGCGACCGGTACCAGGATTCGAACCTTGGAGCCCCTGCTCCCGTTTCAACCCACACATCCCGCGAGGGACGCGACAGACACTCTGCGTTGGTGCTTGCGCGCAAACCAGGCACCCAAAAAAAAGCCGCCGTTCACACGGCGGCTCGGAGGATTGCGGAGTTACAGCTTCTGCTGCTGCATGAAACGGTCAAACGTACCTTCGGTGAAGCGGAACCAGGCGTTCTGGTCGGCCAGGAACTTGGAGTAGTCGGGGTAGATTTTCTTCCACTCGGGGTTGCTGTTGTTCAGGTCCGAGTAGATCTGCTGGGCCGACTTGAAGGCCGCGTTCATCACGTCCTGCGTGAAGGGGCGCAGCTTGGTGCCGGAGCCCACCAACTGCTTGATGGCCACGGGGTTGCGGGCGTCGTACTTGGCCAGCATGGTCACGTGGGCGTGCGAGGCGGCGGCTTCCACCACGGCCTTGTACTCGGCCGGCAGGCCTTCCCAGGCCTTGGTGTTGATGTAGAAGTCCAGCTGCGGGCCGCCTTCCCACCAGCCGGGGTAGTAGTAGAACGGTGCGACCTTGTTGAAGCCCAGCTTCTGGTCGTCGTACGGTCCCACCCACTCCAGCGCGTCGATCGTGCCCTTTTCCAGCGCGGGGTACAGGTCGGCACCGGGGATGGACTGGGGGATCACGCCGAACGGCTCCAGCACCTTGCCTGCGAACGGGTTGGTGCGGAACTTGAGGCCCTTCAGGTCGGCGACCGACTTGATTTCCTTGCGGAACCAGCCGCCCATCTGCGCGCCCGTGTTGCCGCCCGGCAGGTTGATGATGTTGTACTTGGCGTAGAACTCACGCATGAGCTTGAGGCCGTTGCCCTCGTACATCCATGCGTTCATCTGGCGTGCGTTCAGACCAAACGGCACGGCGCAGCCCAGGCAGAACGTCGGGTCCTTGCCGTAGAAATAGTAGGGGGCCGTGTGGGCCATTTCGACGGAGGCGCTCTGCACGCCGTCCACCACGCCGAAGGCGGGCATCAGCTCGCCGCCGGCATGCACCGAGATCTGGAACTTGCCGCCCGTGGCTTCGCTGACCTTCTTGGAGAACACCTCCGCCGTTCCGTAGATGGTGTCGAGCGACTTGGGGAAGCTCGAAGCGAGGCGCCAGCGGATGTTGGCCTGCGCATGCACAGCAGGGGCCGCGCCCGCGGCCAGCACGCCGACGATGCCAGCGTGCTTGATGATTGAACGACGATCCATGAGGATTGATCTCCGAGATATTGTTGGCAGAACCCGGCGCTGGTGGGCACCGTGCGCCCAGGGCAAGAAACTGTGTGGGCCGAGGACGATTGTAGGAACATGCCCCCAGCGGGTTTTGCGGGTTTTCCCGTGAAAGAACCCACCCGTTTCGCCCATTCAGGGTTCTGCAAGCATCGGGCGCGCGCCCTTCGCGGAGATCGACAGCGGGCGCCTTGGGGCCTGGGCATCGGCGCCGATGCCGCGTCTGAGAAGGCCCACCCACCTCGGGCCGTCTCGGAACGGGCGCGGCGGTCTCAGGCCGCAGCGGACGGTGCCAGGAACCGCGCGCGCACGGCCCGTTCGATGCCCGCCGCATCCAGCCCCTGCAGGGCCAGCAGCCTGGCGGGGTCGCCATGCTCGATGAACGCATCGGGCAGGCCCAGTTGCAGCACCGGCCGCACCACGCCCGCGGCGTTGAGGGCCTCGCACACGGCGCTGCCGGCGCCGCCCAGCGTGGTGCCCTCCTCCAGGGTCACCAGGGCATCGTGGTTCGCGGCCACTTCCAGCAGCAGGGCCGTATCGATGGGCTTGGCCCAGCGCATGTTGACCACCGTGGCATTCAGCGCCTCGCCCGCCTGCAGCGCGGGGTACAGCAGCGTGCCGAAGGCCAGGATGGCGATGCGTTGGCCCTGCGGCGCCGCACCCGTGCGGCGCACCTCGCCCTTGCCGAACGGCAGCCCTTCCAGGCTGGCCAGGGGCACCACGCCCGCACCGCTGCCGCGCGGGTAGCGCACGGCCACGGGGTGGTCCTGCTCGAAGGCGGTGGTCAGCAACTGGCGGCACTCGCGCTCGTCGGCGGGGCAGGCCATGCTCATGTTGGGAATGCAGCGCACGAACGGAATGTCGTACGCGCCGGCATGCGTGGCGCCATCGGCGCCGACCAGGCCCGCGCGGTCGAGCGCGAACACCACGGGCAGGTTCTGCAGGGCCACGTCGTGGATCAACTGGTCGTAGGCGCGCTGCAGGAAGGTCGAGTAGATCGCCACCACCGGCTTGACACCCTCGCAGGCCATGCCGGCGGCGAACGTCACCGCGTGCTGCTCGGCGATGCCCACGTCGTAGTAGCGGCCGGGGAAGCGCTTTTCGAACTCCACCAGCCCCGAGCCTTCGCGCATGGCGGGCGTGATGCCCACCAGCCGCTCGTCCTTGGCCGCCATGTCGCACAGCCACTGGCCGAAGACCTGGGTGAAGGTCTGTTTGGGCGGCGTGGCGGGCTGCGTCAGGCCCACGCGGGGGTCGAACTTGCCGGGGCCGTGGTAGGCCACCGGATCGGCCTCGGCCAGCTTATAGCCCTGGCCCTTCTTGGTAACGACGTGCAGGAACTGCGGGCCCTTGAGGCCCTTGATGTTTTCCAGTGTGGGAATGAGCGAGTCGAGGTCGTGCCCGTCGATGGGGCCGATGTAGTTGAAGCCGAACTTCTCGAACAGCGTGGCCGGCACCACCATGCCTTTGGCCTGCTGCTCCAGCCGCTTGGCGAACTCCAGCAGCGGCGGCACGGGCTTGAGCACAGTCTTGCCCACGTTCTTGGCGGCGGCGTAGAAATGGCCGCTCATGAGCTGCGCCAGGTAGCGGTTCAGCGCACCCACGGGCGGGCTGATGCTCATGTCGTTGTCGTTCAGGATGACCAGCAGGTTGGCATCGGCCACGCCGGCGTTGTTCAGCGCCTCGAAGGCCATGCCCGCCGTCATGGCGCCGTCGCCGATGATGGCCACGGCATGGCGGTTCTCGCCCCGCTGCTTGGCGGCCAGCGCCATGCCGAGCGCGGCGGAGATGCTGGTGCTGGAGTGCGCCGTGCCGAAGGTGTCGTACTCGCTCTCGGCGCGCTGCGGAAAGCCCGACAGCCCGCCGAACTGGCGCAGCGTGCCCATGCGGTCGCGCCGGCCGGTCAGGATCTTGTGGGGGTAGGTCTGGTGGCCCACGTCCCACACGAGGCGGTCGCGCGGGGTGTCGAACACGGTGTGCAGCGCCACGGTCAGCTCCACCGTGCCCAGGTTGGAACTCAGGTGCCCGCCGGTCTTGGAGACGCTGTCGAGCACGAAGGCGCGCAGCTCGGTGGCCAGGTCCTTCAACTCGGCGCGCGACAGGCGGCGCAGGTCGGCCGGGTCGTTGATGGTCTGCAGCAGGGGAAAGGAATTCGTGGACATAGGCTATTTTTTGAGGAGCTGCTTGCGCCATGCAGGCAAGCGCTGCAGACCGTTCATTGTGCGGGCCGGTGCGCCGGGGCCACCGGGGAGGTCTGCGGGGATGGCGGCACAGGGCACGCAGCACGCCGCCATCATCAGTGCGAGCGGTTCACCACCATGTCGGCCAGCGCCGCCAGCGCGCGCGTGTCGGGCAGGCCGCTCGCGGCCAGCGCGGCGTGCGCCTCGATCCGCAGCTCGCCAGCGTGCGCCTGGGCGCGTTCGAGCCCGAGCAGCGATACGTAGGTGGGTTTGTCGCTCGCGGCGTCCTTGCCGGCGGTCTTGCCCAGCGTGGCCGAATCGGCCGTCACGTCGAGGATGTCGTCCACCACCTGGAAAGCCAGCCCCAGCGCGGCGCCGTACTGCGACAGCGCAGCCAGGGCGGCCGGTGCGGCCTGCCCGCAGGCCGCACCCATCACCACGCTGCCCTGCAGCAGCGCGCCGGTCTTGAGCCGGTGCATCTGGCGCAGTTCGGCCTCGCTCAAAGCGCGGCCCACGCTGGCCAGGTCGATGGCCTGGCCGCCGGCCATGCCGTCGGCACCGGCGGCCTGGGCCAGCATGCGGCACAGCGTGGCCTGCATCGCGGGCGGCACCTGCGGGCCTTCCGGCGTGAGCAGACCGAAGGCCAGCGCCTGCAGCGCATCGCCGGCCAGCAGCGCGCGCGCCTCGCCGAAGCGCACGTGCACCGTGGGCTTGCCGCGGCGCAGCACGTCGTTGTCCATGCAAGGCATGTCGTCGTGCACCAGGGAGTAGGCGTGGATCAGCTCCACCGAGCAGGCCGCGCGCAGGGCCGCTTCGTCCAGGCCGCCGACGGCCTCCGAGGCGGCCAGCACCAGCAGGGGCCGCAGGCGCTTGCCGCCGTCGAGCACAGCGTAGCGCATGGCCTCGCCCAGGCCCGCGGGCGCATCGCTGCACACCCAGCGCGACAGGGCGTCCTCCACGCGCGCCAGTTGCGCATGGCTCCATGCGCCGAGGTCGAACGGGGCATGAAGCGCGGTGGGCACGGTGGATGGGCCCAGAGGGGTCGGTACTGCCGCCATGGTGGGGGTCACTCCTGCGTCCATGGTTGCAGCGCTCCTTCGTCCAATACCTTGATCTGGTCCTGCACCGCTTCCAGCCGGCCGCGGCAAAAGGCCAGCAGCTGCGCGCCGCGCTGGTAGCCCGCGAGCATCTGGTCCAGAGGCAACTGGCCCGACTCGATGCGCCCCACGAGTTGCTCCAGCTCTTCCAGCGCGGCTTCGTAGCTGGCGGGTTCGGGGAGTTTCGGGGGAACGGCGGAGGCCTTGGGCATGGAACGGGGGGCGGCGAACGCGCAGGTAAAACGGGCGATTTTAGGCGCACCCTCCTTCGGGCGGGCGGCGGCGGGTGGGCGGCACGTGGAAAATGGCTGGCACCTTGGCGACACCATCGGCGCGCAAGCCTTGCCCGGCGCGCTCAAGCATGTCCGGCCAATACACATACGGGGGGAGCGGAAATAACCCCACCGGCTACAATCCCATTCCCTTCGGGCCGGCTTGCATGCCGGTTTCTTTTTTTCCGTGTGCACTTCACGCACCCTCCCTGTGGGGAGTCTTTAGGTCAGGTCACCCATGTCTGATTTAAGTCTTCAACTGCAGCAGGCCGCAAGCCAACTACCAGTTTCAAGCTACTTTGACGAAGCGCTGTTCCAGCGCGAGCTGGAGACCATCTTCCAGCGCGGGCCCCGCTATGTGGGGCACCAGCTTTCCGTGCCCGATGCGGGCGACTACTACGCCCTGCCGCAAGAAGGCGAAGGCCGTGCGCTCGTGCGCAACGCGCAGGGCGGCGTCGAGCTGATCTCCAACGTGTGCCGCCACCGCCAGGCGGTGATGCTCAAGGGCCGCGGCACCCTGCAGGGCCACGGCAAGGGCCATGCGGGCGGCAACATCGTGTGCCCGCTGCACCGCTGGACGTATTCGCCCGGCGGCCAGCTGCTCGGCGCCCCGCACTTCGCGCAGGACCCCTGCCTGAACCTCAACAACTACGGACTGCGCGAGTGGAACGGCCTCCTGTTCGAGGACAACGGCCGCGACATCGGCGCCGACCTGGCCGGCATGGGGCCGCGCGCCGAACTGAGCTTCGACGGCTTCTCGCTCGACCGCGTGGAAATG
The DNA here is from genome assembly GCF_030158995.1 of Acidovorax sp. SUPP2825. Lineage (NCBI taxonomy): Bacteria > Pseudomonadati > Pseudomonadota > Betaproteobacteria > Burkholderiales > Comamonadaceae > Acidovorax > Acidovorax sp. SUPP2825. Next base: position 95,862 of record NZ_BQXK01000003.1, read on the forward strand.
CACGAGTGCAACTACAACTGGAAGACCTTCATCGAGGTCTACCTCGAGGACTACCACGTGGGCCCGTTCCACCCGGGCCTGGGCAACTTCGTCACCTGCGAGGACCTGAGCTGGGAGTTCCAGAAGCACTACTCGGTGCAGACGGTCGGCGTGGCCTCCACCTTCGGCAAGCCCGGCTCCGACGTCTACCGCCAATGGCACGACGTGCTGCTGCGGTACCGCGAAGGCAAGCTGCCCGAACGCGGAGCGATCTGGCTCACCTACTACCCACACATCATGGTGGAGTGGTATCCGCACGTGCTCACCGTCTCCACGCTGCACCCCGTCAGCCCGACGAAGACGATGAACATGGTGGAGTTCTACTACCCCGAGGAGATCACCGCCTTCGAGCGCGAGTTCGTCGAAGCCCAGCAGGCCGCCTACATGGAAACCTGCATCGAGGACGACGAGATCGGCGAGCGCATGGACGCCGGCCGCCGCGCCCTCTACGAGCGCGGCGACAACGAGGTCGGCCCCTACCAGAGCCCGATGGAAGACGGCATGCAGCACTTCCACGAGTGGTACCGCGCCGCCATGGGCGATGCGGTGCCCCCGCGCTGACACCGATCCGATTGCTATAAAAATAATAGCTTCCGCCGCATGATCCACTAGGGCATGCGGCCTTTTTCACTCCAAACCCCCTCATTCCCATGCAAGCGCTCTGGATGGTGTTGGCCGCGTTCCTCTTCGCCAGCATGGGCGTGTGCGTCAAGGTGGCGTCGGCCTACTTCAACTCCGCCGAACTGGTGTGCTACCGCGGCATCATCGGCATGGCGATCCTGTGGGCGCTGGCGCGCTCGCAGCGGGTCAAGCTGGGCACGCATTACCCGGGCATGCACGCGTGGCGCAGCCTGGTGGGGGTGGTCTCGCTGGGCTCGTGGTTCTACGCCATCGCGCACCTGCCGCTGGCCACCGCGATGACACTCAACTACATGAGCAGCGTGTGGATCGCGGCGTTTCTGGTCGGCGGCGCGCTGCTGGCCTGGCGGCCCTCGAGCAGCAGCTCGCGCCCGCCGCTGCAGGGCACGCTGGTGTTCACCGTGATGGTGGGCTTTGCCGGCGTGGTGATGATGCTGCGTCCCAGCCTCGACCAGCACCAGATGTTCGCCGGCCTGATCGGGCTGCTGTCGGGCCTCACCGCCGCGTTCGCCTACATGCAGGTCATGGCGCTGTCGCGCCTGGGCGAGCCCGAGACGCGCACGGTGTTCTATTTCGCCGTGGGCTCGGCGGTGGCCGGCGGCGCGGGCCTGCTGCTCACGGGCACTTCGGAGTGGCCGGGCTGGCCCAGCCTGTGGCTGCTGCCCATCGGCGTGCTGGCGGCGGCCGGCCAGCTGTGCCTGACGCGGGCCTATGCCACCGCGCGCACCTCGCGCGGCACGCTGGTGGTGGCCAATCTGCAGTATTCAGGCATCGTGTTCGCGGGGCTGTACAGCGTGCTGCTGTTCGGCGACGACATCCCCGCCATCGGCTGGGCCGGCATGGCGCTCATCGTGGTGAGCGGCATCGTGGCCACCGTGCTGCGCGCGCGCGCGGCCCCCGGGGCGCCGGCCGAAGAGCACTGAGGCCGCCGGCCCGGCGCTGCCGCAGCCGGGTGGCCCCAGGGCGCGCCCGCCCGTCAGGCCTGTCCGACGCACGGCCCCGCCGCGCCGGACCACAATAAGGGCTTGTCCGCCACCGATTGATTCAGTCCCATGCCGTACACCACCCTGATCTCCGCCGCCGAACTGCAATCCCTCATCGCCAGCGGCGCGCCGCGGATGGTCTTCGACTGCACGTTCGACCTGACGCAGCCCTCGCTGGGCGAGCAGCAATACCGCGAATCGCACATTCCCGGCGCGCTCTACGCGCACCTGGACCGCGACCTGAGCGCCAAGCACGGCGCACCCGGCGCGGGCGGCACCATCGTCGCCACCGAGGCGGACCAGCCCGCATCGGGCGGGCGCCACCCCCTGCCCAACCGCGACCGGCTCGAAGCCTGGCTCTCGCGCATCGGCTTCACCAACGGCATGCAGGCCGTGGTGTACGACCGCAACGGCGCCAACTACTGCGGCCGCCTGTGGTGGATGCTCAAGTGGGCCGGCCACGATGCGGTGGCGGTGCTGGACGGCGGCCTGCAGGCCTGGACCGCGGCGGGCGGGGACCTCGCCAGCGGCGACGAGCCGGCGCATTTCCAGTCCAACTTCAAGCTGGGCGAGCCCCTGCGCCAGCTGGCCACCGCGGCGGACGTGCAGGCCGCCCTGGGGCAGGACCGCCAGACGGTGATCGATGCCCGCGCCCCCGCCCGCTACCGCGGCGAGGTCGAGCCGCTGGACCCCGTGGCCGGGCACATTCCCGGCGCGCTGAACCGTCCATTCTCCGAGAACCTCGGGCCGGACGGCCGCTTCAAGCCCGCCGCGCAGTTGCGCGCCGAGTTCGAGGCCCTGCTCGGCGCCCGCGCACCCGGCACAGTGGTGCACCAGTGCGGCAGCGGGGTGAGCGCCATTCCCAATGTCTTGGCCATGGAACTGGCCGGTTTCGGCAAAACCACGCTGTTTGCCGGCAGCTGGAGCGAATGGTGCAGCGTTCCTGACCGCCCCGTGGAGCGCGGCTGACCCCTGCGGGAGGGCCGGCCGTGCAGCAGGCCTTCCCCTCTCCAGGGTCGGACACCCGCTGCGGATTTTGTAAGGCAAATTCCTACACGCCAAGTGTGCCGACCAGACACGCTGCACATCCAAACCCCGACTTAATTTTTGATTGGGCTGAATTCACAATCCATTTCAACGGATCGCGAAACCATGCAAACCGCATGAACCCCGCCAGATCGGTTAAAGGAAAAGGATTCACCATGACCTCCGAACAACTTCTCGCTGAAATCCGCGAAGCCAACCTCACCTACCTGATGTTGGCACAGACCCTGATCCGCCAGGACAAGGCGGAAGCTGTTTTCCGTCTGGGCCTGAACGAAGACACCGCCGACATCCTCGCATCGCTGTCGGCCGCGCAGGTGCTCAAGCTGGCCTCCCGCAACACGCTGCTGTGCAGCTTCCGGGTGGACGACAACCTGGTGTGGAGCTTGCTCACCAACCACAACACCCCGAAGAAGGTCGGCAACGAAGCGACCAACACGCTGCACGCCAACATCCTGATGGCCAGCCGCGTGTCCGAAGTGCTCTGAGCGCAGCGCCCGCCGCCCTCACCGCCTCGCCGGCCTGCCGCCGCCCACCCTTCTTCGAAAGCCAGCCATGTCCGCACCCGTCAAGAGCGTCCTCAACGAATCCAAGCAGATCGAACGCGCCGCCATGCTGATCCAGATGGGTGCCCGCATGCAGGTACTGGAATCGGAAACCACGCTGTCCTACGAGCGCCTGATCCGGCTGTACAAGGAGATCGCCGGCAAGTCGCCGTCCAAGGGCCAACTGCCCTTCTCGACCGACTGGTTCCTGACCTGGCAAGAGAACATCCACAGCTCGCTGTTCCTGAACATCTACGAATACCTGTCCAAGGGCGTGGACCTGGATTCGGTGGAACTGCTCACCAAGGCCTACCGCCTGTATAACGAGCAGGTCACCACCGCCGAGATCGAACCCCTGCTGTCCTTCACCCGCGCTTGGCGCCTGGTGAAGTTCGTGGACGCCGGCATGCTGACCCGCACCGCCTGCTCGCAGTGCAGCGGCCAGTTCGTCACCGATCTGTACGAAAACGCCCGCAACTACACCTGCGGCCTGTGCAATCCGCCCGCCCGTGCCGGCAAGAGCAAGTCGGCCGGCGCGCTGATGCTGCACTGAGCCTGTGCACCACCAGGCTTTAAGCCAAAAAGCCTTCCAGCGCATATTCCACTAGGGCATATCGCTACAAAATCAATAGCAGATCAAACATTCGAAAACCCGGCCCTGGCCGGGTTTTTTCGTGGGCGAGGCGGGACGGTCGGCAAGCCAAAGCTCCCCAGCCCCCATCCGCCCACCGGCCCACCGCCCGTCAGCGCATCGCCAGCAGGATGCGGATGTCCGAGTCCACCGGCAGCGCATAGTCGTAGGCCGCCATGACCGCATTGCCCTCGGGGCTCACCAGCTTGAGGCTCACGTACACCGTCTGCGGGGTGGCCGCGTACGTGCCCACCACCACCGCCTGCGCCGCCTGGGCGCGGCTCACTTCGCGCACTTCACGCGAGAGCAGCAGTTCGCCGTCGCCGGGCCGCATGACCAGGTTCTCTCGCAGCTTCAGCTCGGTCACCCGCACGCCACGCTGCACCAGCCGCCCGGCGATCTGTTCGGAGCACAGGCGGCCCAGCCGTGACGACTCGTTCAGCCGGTCCAGGTGCACCAGCGTGGAGACCAGCACTGGCTGGCGCGGATCGAGCGGCGCGCCCTGCAGCAGCATGTCCGCGGCCTTCTGGTTGAATTCGAGCAGGTCGGTCTGCACGCCGCCCGCGGCCGCGCTGCCGTAGTAGAACCGCGCGCAACCCGGCAGGGCCACCGCCGCGGCGCCCGCCAGCGCGCCGGCCAGCACGGTGCGGCGCCTCATGGCACCACCCGCCACGTCTTGACCGGCGTGGCCGCCACCGCCGGCACGCGCGGCAGGTACAGCGCCACGTCGCCCTGGTCGATGGAGTAGACGTCGCTGGTGCGCGCCAGCACGCGCTCGTCCGATTCGATGGACGTGGTCACCAAAATTTCGGTGCGCGCCGTGCCGCTGGCCAGCAGCACGTCCGGCGCCGGCACGTAGGCGCCCGACGCATCGCGCACCACCGCCACGCCCTCGGACAGCCGCACCCGCGGCGGCGCGTACACACCGCCGCCCTGGTGCTGCACCACCTGCGTGGACACCGCCATGCGCACGCCGGTCGGCTGGGTCGAGACGGTGATGCCGCGGTCCACCAGGCGCGTCACCAGCAGCGAGCGAAAACCCGCGTCGAAGCCGTCGCCCTGGGCGGGCAGCAGATAGATCGGGTACTCCCCCGGCGGCCAGTCGCGCAGCCGCACCGCCGTGCGCTCCGCCACGTCGCGGGCCAGCACGTCCCAGTGCTGCACGGCGCGCGCGGTTTTCTGCGTGGAAGGCGCGTGCAGTTCGTCGCGCGGCAGATCGGGCGCCGCGCAGCCGGCCAGCAGCGCGGCAGCAGACAGCAGGCACCCGCCCGCCAGCCGGCGTGCAGGTGCCAGACGCCCCACGCCAGCGGATTCGCGGCCCTGCGCCGGGGCCAGGGCGCCCGGGCGTGCACGTTTTTCGAGAGATTCCATAACCGCAAATGCTAGCGGCCGCCCGCGCAAGGCATCGGCCGAACAGCGCGGCTTTTCCCCCGTTGCCAGGGGGCTTGGGGGCTTCTTCACCCGGGGTTTCCCGCACGCGCCGGCCCCGCTGCTGCGGTGCTCGCCTACGCGGCGTTCGAGCGGCGTTGCGACAAAATCCGCGCATGTCCCGCCCCGCCGCCCCCCTGCCCCCCACGCCGCCCCTGGCGCGCCAACTTCCACCCACCTCCGCGACGACAGGGCAGCTTCCGGCCGGCGACCCGCCCGACCACTCCGACATCTCCCCCTCCACCCCCGCATCCGCACCCACCGCCGCGCCCGAGCCCGGCGACGATGTGCCGCCCGAACCCCTGGCCGCCGAAACCCCGGAGGGATCGGCCACGCCGCCCGCCTCCACGGCCCCTTCCGCACCCGCCGCGCTGCCGGCCTCGCCCGCATCACCGCGCCCCGAACCGTCCCCTTCCCCGTCGCCCACCGGCCCCTCGGCGGCCGCTGCCGCCGCAGCCCTGCCTGGAGCGCCGGGCTTCATGCTGAACATGCCGATCGACGTGCGCAACATGTCGCTCGCGCTGCTGGCCCTGTTCGCCACCGTCGCGCTGCTGCACTGGGCCAGCGCCGTGTTCATTCCCCTCATGCTGAGCGTGCTGCTCACCACCGCGCTGCACCCGGCGGTCACCGCCCTGCACCGCTGGCACATCCCGCGCTGGCTCGGGGCCGGGGTGCTGCTGATGGGCATCGTCGGCAGCCTGGGCGGCGCGGCCTGGTCGCTCAGCGACGGCGCGGCCGAGCTGGTGGATTCGGTGCCCGTGGCCGCGCGCAAGGTGCGCGATGCCATGCGCCAGCGCGTGGGCGGGCCCAGCCCGCTGGACACCATGCAGAAGGCCGCCACGCAGATCGAGCAGGCCGCAACCGAAAGCATTCCGCCGCAGACGCGCCGCGGCGTGCAGCGCGTGGTGATCGAGCGCGCGCCCTTCAACATCCGCGACTACGTGTGGAGCGGCACCATGGGCCTGGCGTCTGCCGCCGGCCAGCTCACCGTGGTGATCTTCCTGACCTTCTTCGCGCTCGCATCGGGCAACCTGTTCCGGCGCAAGCTCATGCGCATCGCCGGCCACAGCCTGGAGCGGCGCAAGGTGACCATGGCGGTGCTGGACGACATCACCGGCCAGATCCAGCGCTACCTGCTGGTGCAGCTGCTAACCAGCGTGCTGGTGGGCGTGGCCACCGGCGCGGTGTACGCCCTGCTCGGGCTGGAAAACCCCGCCGTCTGGGGAGTGGTGGCCGGGGTGCTCAACCTCGCGCCCTACATCGGCTCGGTGGTGGTGACGGGCGCCTCGGCGCTGGTCGCCTTCCTGCAGTTCGGCACCGTGGACATGGCGCTGGCCATCGGCGGCGCATCGCTCGTCATCCACACCCTGGTGGGCAATCTGCTCACCCCCTGGCTCACCAGCAAGACCAGCCGCATGAGCCCCGTGGCCGTGTTCGTCAGCGTGCTGGTGTGGGGCTGGCTGTGGGGCCTGTGGGGCCTGCTGCTGGGCATTCCGGTGATGATGGCCGTGAAGGCAATCTGCGACCGGGTGGAGGATCTGCGAGCGGTGGGGGAACTACTGGGGGATTGAAGGGAAAGAAGGCCTGACGGCCCGGCCAAGCACCGCAGCCGGGCCGGGCCCGTCTTCGGTCAGGCCATTTGCCTGTCGCCGGGGTTGCGTCCGTCCGCCTGAATCTCCATGATGGGGGCGCCGGTGTGCATGGCGCCATCGGCACATCCATTCATCGCTCGGACCCATCGATCGATGCCTTCCCCCGCAGGCGTGCGCACGCCAGCCCACAGGAGCAAAAAACCATGCCCATCGAACTCTGGCTCGCCTTCGTCGCGGCCTCGGCCGTGATGCTGATCATCCCCGGCCCGACCATCCTCACCGTGATCAGCTATTCGATGTCGCATGGCCGCCGCGCGAACGTGCCGTTGGTATTGGCCGTGGCGCTGGGCGATTCGACCGCGCTGTTGATGTCGCTGCTGGGCCTGGGCGCGCTGCTGGAAACCTCCGCCTTCTGGTTCACCGCGGTGAAGTGGGCCGGCGGGCTGTACCTGCTGTATCTGGGCATCCGCCTGCTGCGTGCCGGAATCTCCGCCACCGAAATCGCTGCACCCGCCGCTCCGGCGTCGCGCTGGCGCCTGTTCCTGAACACCTACCTGGTGACCGCGTTGAACCCGAAGGGCATCGTTTTCTTCGTGGCCTTCCTGCCCCAGTTCCTCAGCCCCGCCGCCAGCGCGACGCAGCAAATGGGAATACTGGGCGTCACCTTCGTGGTGCTGGCCGCCACCAATGCGACGCTGTATGCCGTGTTCGCTGGCAGCGCACGCAAGCTGCTCGCATTGCCACGAGCACAGCAGCGCTTCCATGTCGCGGGCGGCTCGCTGCTGGCGGCAGCGGGGGTCTGGGCGTTGACGGCGCGGCGGCCTGGGTGAGGTAAGGGGCCATCCATCAGGGCGAGCAGAGCATCCGTCAGCGTTTTGCGTCGCAGGCCGGAGGGGGCGATGAATCGGCGCATTCTGGAGGAATGTTCTCGAAAGCCACGTCATTGCCGACCTGTACCGCATTGTTGGGCGGACTCAACCACCAATGGATTTCTCCATTCATCCAAAGATCAACGACCTGACTTTCACCCAGGAGTGTTTTGGAGTTCACGCGGTACAACCGCACCACGTAGGGCATCTTGTAGTCGTGATGAATGATGCGCTGAACGAGAGACGCTTTGTGAAACTCAAGGCGATAGACGCGCTGAGGGCTGTTTTCACTGTCAAAAAAAGTGGGCGTCGCAGCGTACCAAGCAAGAAAAACAAGTGCATTCAATGCCAAGCACCAGACGATGCATGGGACTTCCCTGAAGTCATTCAGCTTCATGGCACTCCAATTTGATGGGAAACAGAAGACGAACACGGTGCACGGTGACCGGCTGCGAGCCCCATGGCGCACGGGTCCGCCAGCCGGGGCACCCCGCCCCCTCTATACCGGCGCCACCGGCGCGCGCGCCGCCAGCTGCGTGGCCAGGGCCTGCAGCAACGCCAATTGCCGGCACACCAGGGCCAGTTGCGTCTGCACCAGCCGCAGGGTGTCCGGTGCAGCATCGGCGGCCTGTTCCAGCGCGGTGGCCAGTGTTTCGCCGTGGGCTGCGTCGCCCTCCAGGGCCTCGCGGGTGCGCAGGGCGCGGGCGACGGCTTCGAGGCGCTCGACCGCGTAGCGGGCGCCCTCCTGTACTAGTGGGTCGTCCACGCCTTCGGCGAGTTGGCCGCGGTGCGCGCCCAGCGCCGAGAGGTAGTTGAGCAGGGTGTGCGACAGCACCAGCATGCGCATGCCGGCCTGCGAATGCGAGCGCACGTGGCGGGGCTCGCGCAGCATGTGCGACAGGGCGGTGGAGAAGGCGGCGTCGGCGTTGTGGGCGGTGCGTCGGGCCAGGCGGTAATCGAGGTCGTCGTCCTTGCCGGTGGCGTACTGCGACATGATCTCGCGCAGGTACTGCCCGTTGGCCTGCAGGGCCTGCGCGGCCACGGCGGCCAGGCGCCGGCCCTGCCAGTCGGGCAGCACGACCATCATGGCGGCGGTGGCGATGGCGCTGCCGATCAGGGTGTCGAGCAGGCGCGGCAGGATCAGCGCGTGGGCCTCGCCGGTGGCCTGGTTGAAGCACATGAGCACCAGCAGCGTGATGGCGGCGGTGGCCGTGAGGTAGCGCGTGGTGCGGGTGACGAAGAACAGCACGCCCGCCGCCACGGCGAAAAGCGCCTGCAGCGGCGGGCTGGGAAAGAGCTTGAGCAGCGCCCAGCCGACGACCAGGCCGATGGCGGTGCCGGCGACGCGCTGCGACACGCGCGTGACGGTGGCGCCGTAGGTGGGTTGGCACACGAACAGCGTGGCCAACGGAATCCAGTAGCCGTGCACGGGATCGATGAGCTGCATGGCGATGCAGCCGGCCGCGAGCGCCAGCGACAGGCGCGTGGCATGGCGAAACAGCGGCGTGCCCGGGTGCAGCTGCGCGCGCACACGGCCCCAGGCATCGGCCAACGACCGGGGGGACCGGTCCAGCAAACTGCTGTCGCCCAGGCGCTCGCCGCCATCGGGGTGGGTGGCGGCGTCGAGCTGGCCGGAGAGCGTGGCGAGGTTGCGGGCCAGCGCGCGCAGGCTGCGCAGGGGCCGCTGCCAGGCGCTCTGGCGCTGGCTCTCCAGGTGGGCGATGGAGTCGTGCAGGTCGGCCATGGCGCGCTCGCCAGCGGGGTCGCGCACGAAGGGCTCGTGCGTCTGCAGGGCCTCGGCCAGGCGGGTGCAGTCCACGCCCTGCAGTTGCAGCACGCGCTGGCAGCGGTAGAGCACGTCGCTGTGGAACAGCACGTCGGCCCAGTCGTTGTAGTGGTGGTGCGACGAGCTGGCGCGCTCGTGGATGTCCTGCGCGATGAAGTACAGGTTCAGGTGGCGCAGCAGCCGGCCGGTGGGGGGCGGCGCCTCGCGGCGCGCGCCCAGGCGGCTGAAGATGCTTTCCTTGGTGGTGTTGAGGGCGGACACCACGCGGCCGTTGGTCTGGGCGAGCGCCAGGCGCCGGCGCTCCACGTCCACGCCGCGCACGGGCTCGAACAGGCTGGCCTTGAGCCGCAGGTAGGCGCCCAGCACGCCGTAGAGCTTGGCGAGGTTCTGGCGCACGGGCTGGTGTGGGAACAGCGCGCACCACAGCAGCGACAGCAGGCCGTACCAGGTGGCGCCGGCCAGCAGCCAGGTGGGCACGCTGAAGCCCAAGGCCGGGCCGCCCCCGCGCTGGGCGCCGGGCGCCACGCTGATGGCGGTGTAGAGCGCCAGGATGACCGTGGCCAGTGCGATGGCGCGGTAGCGCTCGCCCACGGCGCCGAGCATGGTGAAGCCGAAGGTGGACACGGCCATGCCCGCCACGAACCACAGGGGCCACGGCATCAGGGCCTCGACCGAGAACGCGGCGGTGGCGAAGCAGGCCAGCGTGACGAGCAGCGCCCGCAGCCGGCCGCGCCAGTTGTCATCGGTCTCGGCGATGGCGCTGGCGATGATGCCCAGGAAGATCGGCGTCACCAGCGGCACGCGGTCCAGCCACCAGCACACGGCCATGGCGCCGCTCAGCGCGATGAACACGCGCACGCCGTACACCAGCGCATCCTGCGCCCACAGGCGCCTTGCCCACCCTGCCATTGCCGTTTTCAAGATCGCATCAACCCTGGAGAGAGATGGAAAATTTCAGCGGGACATGCCCAGAACCTGAACGAGCGGCCAGACGCCTCGACTGCCACTTCACGAGCGCCCCTCGCAACTGAGCAGCGGCGAAGGGGGGGTGCATTCCGAAGGGAGCTTGTCGAACACCACATCGCGGCCCACGTGCACCTTGTTCACGGGGCCGGCCGTGTCCACGTCCCAGACGATGCCGTCGTTGTGCCACAGATCGACCACCGGGCTCTCGCCCAGCAGCGCCCTGGACTCGAAGCGGTACAGGCGCACCACGGCCGGTTTTTTGAGCTCGGGGTGGGTGATTCGCTGCCACCATGAAGCGTGGTAGATGTCCAGGCGGTACACGTACCGAGGGCTGTTGTAGCGGTTATAGAGCGTCGGCGTGGACACGTACCAAGCCAGAAAAATGGCGGCGTGCAATGCCAGCCACCAAGCGAGGCAAGGGATTTTCTTGAAAATGGAAAGCATCTTCATCACTTGCCGAAATTCTTCTGGCATTCGGGCAAATGCAAATCCTGCTCGGCGCATTCCAGCGGAACGTTCTTGAATTCCACATCCATGCCAACGCGCACTTTTTTCAGATCCTTGGGAGGCTCCACGAACCACGTGATCTCGCCATTGCCGTCGCTCATATCCACCACGTCGCTCTCGCCCAGCAGAGCCGGGGGATCCACCTGGTACAGGCGCGCTGTGTTGGGTAGCCTGAAATCGTAATGAACGATGCTCTGCAGGATGGACGGGTCATAGATCTCCAGGCGATACGCCATGTGGGGGCTGTTGTAACTGCAGCAGAAAGTGGGGGTAGACACATACCAGCCAGCCAGTAGCAGTAGGTCCAGCGCCACGCACCAAGCGATGCACGGAACCTTCTTGAAATCGGGCAGCTTCATGACCACTCCAGCGATATAGGAAAGGGCAGGCGAACCCGATGCACGTCGGACAGGACAATGAAGTCGCCGCCCCGTCCATGCATGCCGCGCCATGCGCGGAAGTCCTGATTCTGAACCCAGTAGGCATGGCCCCGTGCCTTGGCCTCTGTTTCATTCGCCCACTGTTCAGAAATCGACACTCGCTCCCCGAGGTCGATGCGGCTGACGCCCCCGTAGCCCCAGAAACCCAGGGGCTGCGAGAGGAAGGCATGGTCGCCATCGTTGAAATCGTAGGAGTCTCGCAAGTAAAAGCCCAGTTCATCGATCAGGATGGCCGTTTTTCCAGCGCCTTTGGAAGTGACGACCCCGGACACCGCCACTTTGAGTGTCGCTTCCCCCATCGCGCCGTAGAAGTCGTCCAGCGGATCGCTCAAACGTCCCACCTTCAAGATATTCACTTGGCAACTTTCATCCACAGCCTTGGCGGGCTGGCCCAGCGAGCCAAACCGCCAAGACGGTTGAGGGCGCCCCCCGCCTTGCTTTTCCACCCGATCTTTCAACCGTGCTAACCCGGCAGGGCTGGCCCACTGCGCCTGCAACGTCGCCATGGCCGTCCGCACACGTGCAAAACCCCTCGCCCAGGCCATGGAAACGGTGCCTTCATCCAGTTGCACCGCATTCAACGTGGCGGTTTGATGGGGAGGATTGCCCCGCTTCATCGCATCGGGCATCTCGAAAGCCGCCCCGCGAAACCACCGCTCCATCAACGCTGCCGCCACCGGCCACCCCATGCGCGAACGCATCACGCCGGGAATATCGTCGAGCTGAAACAGCCGCACCTTGGGCGGCAGCTTCTTCTCCAGTTGCGCTCGCAACTGCTCCGGGTCCACCTTGACCACGCCGTTCATGAACACTCCCTTATTCTCGTTGTCGCTTGTTTTTTCGAATCGCGGATTCTAGAAAACAAAGGGCATCCAAAACACGGAGTCGCTCATTTTCTCGGTTACGCGACGTAACTATTAAAATACCAGAGAAGGAAGGCATCCGCTGAAAACCCACCATGCCGCGCGGGCCCCAGCCGACGCCCTACCCCCCGCCGTCAGCCGGTGTTGCGCAGCCCCGCCGCGATGCCGTTGATCGAGATGTGGATGCCGGTCTGCACGCGCTCGTCGCCCTGCCCGCCGCGCCAGCGGCGCACCAGTTCGACCTGCAGGTGGTGCAGCGGGTCGATATACGGAAAGCGGTGGCGGATCGACCGGGCCAGGGCGGTGTTGTGCGTCAGGCGGTGCTTGTCGCCGGTGATGCGGGTGAGCGCATCGGCCGTGCGTTGCCATTCCGCTTCGATGGCGCCGAAGACCTTCTTGCGCAGGCGCGTGTCGGCCACCAGTTCGCTGTAACGCGAGGCCAGGGCCAGGTCGCTCTTGGCCAGCACCATGTCCATGTTGGACAGCAGCGTGCCGAAGAACGGCCACTGGCGGTACATCTTCTGCAGCAAGGCCATCTGCGCCTTGGGGTCCTGGCCGGGCTGCTTGACGAAGGCTTCCACCGCGGCGCCGAAGCCGTACCAGCCCGGCAGCGTGAGCCGGCACTGGCCCCAGCTGAAGCCCCAGGGAATGGCGCGCAGGTCTTCGATGCGCTGGCTGGGCTTGCGCGAGGCCGGGCGCGAGCCGATGTTCAGCTCGGCGATCTCGCGGATGGGCGTGGAGTTGAAGAAGTAATCGGTGAAGCCCGGGGTGTCGTACACCAGCGCGCGATAGGCGCCCATGCTGGCCACCGACAGCTGCGCCGCCGCTTCCAGGAAGTCCTTGGTGGCGGGCTTGGTGGGCTGCAGCAGCGTGGCCTCCAGCGTGGCGGCGACCAGGGTCTCCAGATTGCGCCGGCCGATCTCGGGGTTGGCGTATTTGGAGGCGATGACCTCGCCCTGCTCGGTCAGGCGGATCTGCCCGCGCACGGTGCCGGGCGGCTGCGCCAGGATGGCCTGGTAGCTCGGCCCGCCCCCGCGGCCCACGGTGCCGCCGCGGCCATGGAACATGCGCAGCTGGATGCGGTGGCTGGCCGCCAGTTCGTCGAACAGCTCCACCAGCGCGATCTCGGCGCGGTACAGCTCCCAGCTGCTGGTGAAGATGCCGCCGTCCTTGTTGCTGTCGCTGTAGCCCAGCATGATGTCCTGCTCGGCGCCGCTGGCCTGCACCATCGCGGCGAAGCCGGGCACGGCGTACAGCTCGCGCATGATGGGCGCGGCGTTGCGCAGGTCTTCGATGGTCTCGAACAGCGGCACCACGATGAGGTCGGTGGTGGCGCCGCGGGCGCCGCTGCCGGGCACGGGCGGCACGGCATCGAGCGTGCCGTGCATCAGCCCCACTTCCTTTTGCAGCAGCAGCACTTCGAGCAGGTCGCTCACGGTTTCGGTGTGGCTGATGATGTAGTGGCGGATGGCCTGCGGGCCGAAGCGCTCGCGCATCTGCCGCGCCGTCTCGAAGATGGCGATCTCGCCCGTGGTGTGCTCGGAATACGTGGCGCCCACCACGCGCAGCGGCCGGGCATCGGCCAGCAGGCGCAGCAGCAGCGCGCGGCGGTCGGCCTCGGGCAGGGCCGCGTAGTCGGGCTCCACGCGCGCCGTGGCCAGCAGTTCGGCGATCACCTTCTCGTGCTGGTCGGAGCTTTGGCGCAGGTCCACCGTGGCCAGGTGAAAGCCGAACACCTCCACCGCGCGCACCAGCGGGTGCAGGCGCTCGGCGGCCAGTGCCGCGCCGCGATGCGAGCGCAGCGAGGCCTCGATCACGCGCAGGTCGGCCAGGAAGGCCTCGGCATCGGGATAGGGGTTCTGCGGCGCGACGGCATGGCGCGCGGCCTCGCCGCCGGTCAGGTTGCGCAGCGTGGCGGCCAGCCGGGCGTAGATGCCGGTGAGCGCGCGGCGGTACGGCTCGTCCTGGCGGTGCTCGCTGTGGTCGGGCGAGCGCTCGGCCAGGGCCTGCATGTCGGGCGAGACCTGCACCAGCCGGGCCGACAGCGACAGCTCGCCGCCCAGAAAGTGCACCTCGGTCAGGTAGTGGCGCAGCGCCACCTCGGCCTGCCGGCCCAGCGCCAGCGAGAGCGTGGCCGCGCTGACGTTGGGGTTGCCGTCGCGGTCGCCGCCGATCCACTGGCCCATGCGCAGGAAGCTCGCCACGGGCTGGTTGCCCAGTTCGCGCTCCAGATCGGCGTAGATCTTGGGGATCTCGCGCAGGAAGGTCGATTCGTAGTACGACAGCGCGTTCTCGATCTCGTCGGCCACGGTGAGCTTGGTGTAGCGCAGCAGGCGCGTCTGCCACAGCTGGGCCACGCGGGCGCGCAACCGCGCCTCGTTGGCCGCCAGCTCGCGCGGGGTGAGCGCGTCCTTGGCGCTGTTGTACAGCTGCGCGCGCACCTGGATGTCACCGCGCTCGGCCAGCAACTGGGCGATGTCGCGCTCGGCATCCAGGATGCTCTTGCGCTGCACCTCGGTCGGGTGGGCGGTGAGCACCGGCGCCACGTAGCTCCTGGCCAGCGTCTGCGAGATGGTGCGCGGCGCGATGCCCGCCCAGCGCATGCGCGCCAGCGCCACCTCGATGCTGCCCTCCTGCGCGCTGCCCGCGCGCTCGTGCACGGTGCGGCGGCGGATGTGGTGGCGGTCCTCGGCCAGGTTGGCCAGGTGGCTGAAATAGGTGAAGGCGCGGATCACGCTGACCGTCTGGTCGCCCGACAGGCCCTTGAGCAGCTTCTTGAGCGCCTTGTCGGCCTCCTGGTCGGCATCGCGGCGAAAGGCCACCGACAGCTTGCGCACCTGCTCCACGAGGTCGTAGGCGGCGACCCCTTCCTGCTCGCGGATCACGTCGCCCAGGATGCGGCCCAGCAGCCGGATGTCCTGGATCAGCGGCAGGTCCTTGTCGGTCCTGCGGGGGGCGGCCGGTGCGGGTGCGGCGTCGGTCTTGCGGGGGGTCGCGTTCATGCGGAAAAGGTCTCCTGCGCGCTCGGGCGCATCATGGACAGAGGGCGGCGGCTGCTGCGGGCCCATGCTAGCATCCCCGCTGCCCGCGCCGCCCGGCGCACCTGCCCCGCGCACCCCCTGCCTTCCTCCCGTGCCCGGCGGCCCTCCTACCGCGATGAACCCCTTCGAAACCCCCACCCATTTCCCCTTCGTGATCGCCACCCGCGAAAGCCGCCTGGCCCTGTGGCAGGCCGAGCACGTGCGCGCCCTGCTGCAGGCACGCGGCCACACCGTGACGCTGCTCGGCATGACCACGAAGGGCGACCAGATCCTGGACCGCACGCTCAGCAAGGTGGGCGGCAAGGGCCTGTTCGTGAAAGAGCTGGAAGTGGCGCTGGAGGAAGGCCGCGCGCACATCGCCGTGCACTCGCTGAAAGACGTGCCGATGGAGCTGCCCGACGGCTTTCACCTGGCCGCCGTGATGGAGCGCGAGGACCCGCGCGATGCCTTCGTCTCGAACCGCTTCGCGCGCCTGTCCGACCTGCCCCAGGGCGCGGTGGTGGGCACCTCCAGCCTGCGCCGCCAGGTGCTGCTGCAGGCCCTGCGGCCCGACCTGAAGATCGAGCCGCTGCGCGGCAACCTCGACACCCGCCTGCGCAAGCTCGACGAGGGGCTGTACGACGCCATCGTGCTCGCCGCCGCGGGCCTGAAGCGCCTGGGCCTGGACGACCGCATCCGCGCCACGTTCGAGCCCGCCGAGATGCTGCCCGCCGCCGGCCAGGGCGCGCTGGGCCTGGAGGTGCGCAGCCACCGGCAGGACGTGATCGCCGCGCTGGCGCCCCTGGCCCACCTGCCCAGCTGGCTGGGCGTGACGGCCGAGCGCGCCGTGAGCCGCGCCATGGGCGGCAGCTGCTCCATGCCGCTGGCCGCGTACTCGCACTGGCGGGCCGACGGCACGCTGCAGCTCGATGCCGCCTGGGGCGACCCGCACGGTGTGCTGCCGCTGGTGCGCGCCACCGTGTCCGGCACGGTGCAGACGCTGGCGCAGGCCGATGCGCTGGGCAGCGACGCCGCGGCGCAACTGTGCGCGCAGGGCGCGCAGCCCGCGGGTTGAGCCCCACGCCCGCCAGCCCCTGGTGCCGCCCTTGAGCCTCGCCGCCCGCACGCCCCCCACCCGCCGCGCCATCGTCACGCGGCCCGAGCGCGATGCCGCGCAATGGGTCGTGGCCCTGCACGCGCGCGGCATCGAGGCCACGGCACTGCCCCTGATCGCCATCGCCGGCTGCAGCCACCCTGACGCGGTCGCCGCGCTGCGCCGGGCGCGCGAGGGCTTTGGCGACTACCGCGCGGTGATGTTCGTGAGCGCCAATGCCGTGCGCTACTTCTTCGAGTCCAATCGGCCTCCAGCGCATGATCCACTAGGGCATACCGCTATAAAAACAAGAGCATGGTCACCAGGCCCCGGCACCGCCCAGGCACTGCGGGACGGTGGCATGCCCGCCGCGCGGATCGACCAGCCCGCGGCCACGGCCGGGCAGTTCGACTCCGAATCGCTGTGGGAGCGGGTGCAGCCGCAGGTTCAGCCCGGCGACCGCATCCTGATCGTGCGCGGCGCGCAGGGCGAGGCCGACGGCCCGTCGGACGCCGCCCAGAGCGGCACCGGGCGCGAATGGCTGGCGCAGCAGATCGCCGCGGCCGGCGGGCAGGTGGAGTTCGTCGCCGCCTACGAGCGCGCCGCGCCGCAGCTCACGCCCGCGCAGCAGGCCCTGGCCACGCAGGCCGCCACGGACGGCTCGCTCTGGCTGTTCAGCAGCTCCGAGGCCATCGCCCATCTCGCCGCCGCGCTGCCCGGCCAGGACTGGCGCGAGGCCCGCGCGCTGGTCACCCACCCCCGCATCGCGCAGGCCGCCGACGCCCTGGGCTTCGGGGCCGTGCGCCAGTGCCGGCCCGCCCTGGACGACGTGGTCGCCTCGATAGAATCGCACCCATGAGTTTTGAGCCCGCTTCCGCCCCCGCCGCCCCACCGCTGGCCGCCCCGCCCTCCGGTGCGGCCGTGCCCGCAGCGCCCGCGAAAGGCGCCAGCGGCAACCGCTACGCGCTCTGGGCCCTGGGGTTCGTGGCCGCGGCCGGCCTGCTGGGCAGCGTGTTGCTGTGGCAGCGCCTGAACACCATCCAGGAGCAACTGGCGCGACAGACCGCCGACTCCGGCACCCAGGCCATCGAAGCCCGCACCCTCGCCCACCAGGCACTGGACGTCTCGCGCGAAACCGCCGCACGGCTCACCGTGAACGAAACCCGCGTGAGCGAAGTGGCCCTGCAGCGCGCCCAGCTCGAGGAGCTGATGCAGAGCCTGTCGCGCTCGCGCGACGAGAACCTGGTGGTGGACATCGAATCCGGCATCCGCCTGGCCCAGCAGCAGGCCCAGTTGACCGGCAGCCTGGAGCCGCTGGTGGCCGCCCTCAAGAGCGCCAACCAGCGCATCGAACGCGCCGCCCAGCCCCGCCTGGCGCCCCTGTCGCGCGCCATCGGCCGCGACCTGGAGCGCATCGGCGCCGCCCAGGTGACCGACACCGCCGGCCTGCTCGCGCGGCTCGACGATCTGGTGCGGCAGGTGGACGAGCTGCCCCTGCAGAACGCCGTCGCCCAGGCCGCCGCCACGCGCCGCATGAACGCCCAGGTGCCCGCGGGCGACGCCGCCGCGCCGGCTGCGGCCCCCAGCCCCTGGTGGCAGTCCGCGCTGCAGCGCGCGTGGGAGGTCGTGCGCGACGAGGCCCGCGGCCTGCTGCGCGTGAGCCGCATCGACCGGCCTGAGGCCATTTTGGTGTCGCCCGACCAGGCGTTCTTCCTGCGCGAGAACCTGAAGCTCAAGCTCATGAACGCCCGCCTGGGCGTGCTGGCCCGCCAGCTCGACTCGGCGCGCGCCGACCTGGCCGCCGCCAGCGCCGCGCTCAACCGCTACTTCGACCCCGCGTCGCGCCGCACGCAGATGGCCGCCACGGTGCTGCAGCAGGCCCAGTCGCACATCCGCACGGCCGAGCTGCCGCCGCTGGACGAAACCCTGTCTGCCCTGGCCACGGCCGCGGCGGGCCGCTGAGCCGCCGGAGGACCGCCCACCCATGCGCGCCGCACTCTGGTTTCTGGCACTTTTTGGCGTGGCCGTCGCGGCCGCGCTGTTCGCGGGCAACAACCAGGGCACGGTGACCCTGTTCTGGCCGCCCTACCGCGTCGATCTGTCGCTCAACCTCGTCCTGCTGCTGCTGGTCGGCGGCTTCGCCACGCTGTATGCGGCGCTGCGCGCCTTGGCCGCGCTGCTGGAGCTGCCCCGCCAGGCGCGGCGCTGGCGCGCCCAGCAAAAGGAGCGCTCCATGCACGCGGCGCTGCTCGATGCGCTGTCGCAGCTGCTGGCCGGGCGCTTCATCCGCTCGCGCAAGGCCGCCACCGCCGCCCTCGCACAGGAAAGCGCGCTGGAGGCCTCGGGCGAGGCCGTGCCGCACGGCCGCCAATTGCGCACGCTGGCACATCTGGTGGCCGCCGAAAGCTCGCACGCCCTGCAGGACCGCGCCACGCGCGAGGCGCATTTGCAGAACGCGCTCAACAACATTCCCGACCGCGCGCCGGTCACCGAGCTGGAGCTGCGCGAAGGCGCGCACCTGCGCGCGGCCCGCTGGTCGCTGGACGAGCGCGATGCCAACGCCGCGCTCGAACGCCTGGCCGCCCTGCCCCAGGGCGCGGCCCGGCGCACGCTGGCGCTGCGCGCGCGCCTGAAGGCCACGCGCCTGGCCCACCAGACCCAGGAAGCCCTGGAAACCGCGCGGCTGCTGGGCAAGCACCGGGCGTTTTCACCCGCCGCAGCGCAGAGCATCGTGCGCGGCCTGGCCATGGAGCTGCTGAACGGCGCGCACGACCCGGCCCAGCTGCAACAGGTCTGGATGTCGCTGGAGCCCGCCGAGCGCGCCATGCCCGAGTTGGCCATCCACGCGGCGCAGCGCCTGAGCACCCTGAGCGGCGACGCCGGCCAGGTGCGCCAATGGCTGTTGCCCGTGTGGGAACGCATGGTGGAACTGCCGCACGCCATTCCCGACCACCAGGCGCTCAAGCTGGTGCGCGCCCTGGAAAACAACCTGGACGCGCTCGACGCCGCCTGGCTCGCCCGCATCGAATCGGCCCAGCAGGCAAACCCCCGCGATGCGCGCCTGCAGTACCTGGCCGCCATGGCCTGCCTGCGGCGCCAGCTGTGGGGCAAGGCGCAGCAACTGTTCACCCAGTCCACGGGGCAGTTGGGCGATGCGAGCCTGCGCTGCAGCGCGTGGCGCCACCTGGCCGAACTGGCCGAGCAGCGCGGCGACGCCGTGGCCGCGGCCACGGCCTGGAAGAACGCGGTCCTGGCGTCCTGACGCAAGGCCGGGCCTGGGCGCCGTGCCTGGGCTTGCGCCTTCCCCCGTCTCTGCGGCAGTCCTCGGCCGTGGGCCGCGTTACACCAGCGCGACCGCCGGCGCCGCATCCAGATTCCAGCCGCCCTCCTCCCACGCCCACACCACCTGCGGCGCAATCGCCTGCAGAAAATGCCGGTCGTGCGACACCACCAGCAGCGCGCCGGTGAACGACGCCAGCGCGGACTGCAGCGCCTCCACGGCCCGTGCATCGAGGTGGTTCGTGGGCTCGTCCAGCAGCAGCATCTGCGCCGGATCGCCGCTCCACAGCGCGCAGGCCAGCGCGGCCTTGATGCGCTCCCCGCCGCTCAAGGTGCCCGCCGGCCGCTGCACGCAGGCGGCGTCCAGCCCCAGTTGCGCCAGCCGAGTGCGCAGCGCGGAGGACGGCAGCGGCGAGCCGGTCTGCGCCAGCCGCTCCAGCACGCTCAGCCCCGGCGGCAGCAGCGCCGCGCTGTGCTGGTCGAGCCAGGCGGTGCGCACCATGCACTGCACCCGGCCGGACTCGGGCGCCAACTGCCCCGCCACCATGCGCAGCAGCGTGGTCTTGCCGCAGCCGTTCGGGCCGGTGATGGCGATGCGCACCGGCCCGCTCCACACCCCGTCGAGCGCTGGGGGCGGGCCGCTGCGCCGTGGCGACCACGGCACGGGCGGCACGGCGCGCTCCAGCCGCAGCACCGGCTTGGCCAGCGGAATGGCGCTGGCCGGCAACGGCAGTGCCAGGGCCGCGGCGGGCGCCACCCGGCCGGCGGCCTCGCGCACGGCGGCATCCAGCCGCCCCCCCGCCTCTTCGCGGCGCACATGCTCCCGCCCCGCGAAGGCCTCTGCACGGCTTTTTTGAAGGCCCAGCAGCAGGGGCGACTGGTTCGCGTCCTGCGCTGCCGCGCGGCCCCGGGCGGCCCGCCGCATCTGCGCGTCGTGCTGCCGCCGCAAATCGCGTTGCGCAGCATCGCGTTCGGCGCGCGCATGGTGCAGCGCGGCCTGGGCCGCCTGGGCCTCGGCATCGCGCTGCGCCGCGTAGACATCCCACGCACCGCCGTAGTGGCGCAGGCCTTGCGGGGTGAGCTCGGCGATGCGGTCCACCGCCTCCAGCAGCGCGCGGTCGTGCGTGGCCACCAGCACCGCGCCCCGCCAGTCCGCCAGGGCCGACAGCAGCCAGCGCCGGGCGGGCGCATCGAGGTGGTTGGTGGGCTCGTCCAGCAGCAGTACGTCGGCACCCGAGAGAAACGCCCCCGCCAGCGCCACGCGGGCCCGCTCGCCGCCGCTCAGGCAGGCCGCTTCGCGATCCGGGGACAGGTGGCCCAGCCCCACGCCGTCGAGCGCGCGCTGCCAGCGGGCCGCGCAGTCCCACTGCCCGTCCGCGAGCAGCAGGTCGGCTTCATCGCCCTGCCCGGCCTCCAGGCGGGCCAGCGCCCCCAGCACGGAGTCGATGCCCGCCAGCGCCGCCACGGTGCCACCCGGGCGGTGCTGGTCCACCGCGTGCAGGCGGCCCGGCCGCTCCACCGTGCCCGAGGCCGGCGCCAGCGTGCCGGCCGCCAGGGCGAGCAGCACGCTCTTGCCCACGCCGTTGTCGCCCACCAGGCCGGTGATGCCGGGGGCGAGGTGGAGCGTGGGCGGCTCGGCCCAGAGCGCCTCCCCGTCGGGCCGCCGCCATTGCACCCGGGCCAGGCGCAGCAGCGCGCCCTCCCGCCCCGGCGCGCAAGCCGCCAGGGGAGAGGACGTGAAAGAAGAGGAAAGGGAAACGGATGCGGTGCGCGCTGCACCGCGGGGCGGACGGGCGTCCGCGTTGAATGTCGCCATGGTCAAGCTCCAAGCCATCGAATCGGCCGCCTCCCCGGATCGGTGAGGGAAGCGGAACGGACGGAGGGGGCTTACAGGCGCATGGGTGAAGAACCTCGGTGGCGGCGATCGGAGCGATCGAAGGGCCGGACTATACGGCCGCAGGACCAGCAACGCAAATTCACTTAGGTTAAATGAATTACGGATAGTACAATTTTCAAATCCACCCGACGGAGACCGCCATGAACGCCGTGCCAAGACTGAAACCCGACCTGTCCACCCTGCCCCCGCCCGCCGCCGTGCAGCAGCTGCACCACTACGCCTACAAGGCGCGCGACGCCGAGGAAACGCGGCAGTTCTACGAAGACATCCTGGGCCTGCCGCTTTATCACATCATCCAGAGCGATCACGTGCCCAGCACGGGCGAGTACTGCCCCTACACGCACTTCTTCTTCCGGCTGAAGGACGGCTCGTTCATCGCCTTCTTCGACCTGGGCGACGACGTGAAGGCCGAGCCCTCGCCCAACACCCCGCTGTGGGTCAACCACATCGCGTTCCGCGTGGACACGGTGCAGGAGCTGGAGAACACCAAGGCCCGCCTGGAGGCGCATGGCGTCGAAGTGCTCGGCGTGACCGATCACCACATCTTCAAGAGCATCTACTTCTTCGATCCGAACGGCATCCGACTGGAGCTGTCGGCGCAGCTGGCCGATGCGCAGCAGATGGACAAGGACAGCACGGTGGCCCACCAGCGCCTGAACGAGTGGACCGCGCGCAAGGAGCAGTGGCGCAAGGAGCGTGCCGAGGGCAAGAGCGCCGCACCGCTCAAGCCTGCGCAGAACGACCGGCCGGAGTACGCCAAGGGTTGACCGGCCCGCATCGCGGCACCTCGGCCTGGGCATCAGCCTGGGGCCGGGGCCGGCCGCTCAATCGTCCAGCGTTTCGCGCCCGCGCATGACCTGGTGGCGCTCCCAGTAGTGCTCCAGCGTCGCCTTGAAGCGCTGCTTGTCCTTCTTGAGGCCCGGCAGCTTGAGCTTCGTGCTCTTGGCGCGCAGCAGGCTTTTTTCCGGGTGCGTGATGGTGAGCGAATCGCCCAGGATGCTGTCCTTGAAGGCCATGGCCTTCACCGCGTCCCAGGGCACCGTGGTGCCATCCGCCGACGCGGCGATGCCTTCGTGGCTCACCTGCACGGTGTGGCCGCCCTTCAGCGCGAACGACCGGGCCGGAAAGTACTTGAGCACCACCGCCAGTTCCTCGGCGGTGGCCGGCTCGTAGCGGTAGGCCAGGCTGCGTTCGTGGCCCTGCGCGAAGGCCTGCTCGTAGTCGCTCCACAAACGCTGCTCGATGGCGTCTGCCGTGAGGATGTCCTGCGCCCAGGTGCGCTCGGGCGGCCGCACCACGATGGCGCCGTAGTCCGATTCGGGCAGCACCCAGCCCACGTTGCGGATGCGCTCGGGCATGAGCGGGTGGGTGTCGAACGGATGGGGCACGTTGGCCGTCTGCATCGCCGTGCGGAACTCCGCCGACTGCGCATAGGGCGGCAGCCCGCTCGAGATGAAGTGCGCGATGCCCAGATCGCCCGCCAGCTGCTCTTCCTTGTCGAACAGGTCGCTCTCGATCTTGTGGCGGTACCTGGCATAGGCCGCGATCTTGACCAGCGACTGCCCGATGGCCTGGGGCGAGACCAGCTGCGCGGCGATGCGGTCGGCCTGGAACTCGCGCGCCCGGCTGTCGCGGGCCAGCGCCCATTCGAAGATCAGGCGGTGCAAGCCCAGTAGCGGGGACACCACCGCCGTCAGGCCCGAGGTGCGCATGGCATGGTGGTACTGGTCGTACTGCACCAGTTTCGGCCCCAGGCGCGCGCTGCTTTCGGTGTCGCCGCCGCCCAGGTGGGCCAGCTCGTGGGCGAACACCGCGTCGGCCTCGGACTGGTCGAGCAGGCGCAGCAGCGGAATGCTGACGAACAGCGTGCGCCCGGTGAGCGCCTGCCCCGCCACGTGGATGGGCGCTTCGGTCACGAAGAAATTGGCGTCGATGCCGGCCACGATGTGCTGCGGCGGCGCGGTCTGGAGCCGCGCGGCCATGTGGCGGATGCGCTGCCACAGCAGCGGCGCGTCGGCCTCCTGCACCAGCTCGCCCTCGACCTCGCTGTGGCGGTTCACCCGCTTGAAGATGCCTACCACCGCCAGCACCACGGCCACCGCCACGCCGATCGCCACCGCCATGATGAGCTTGGGCGAATAGCGGTGCCAGAAATACGCCGTCACCCAGAACGACAGCCAGGCCACCATCGCGCCCTGCACCACCACCTCCAGCGCGCTCGCGGCGGTCATCAGGCGCCAGCCGGCCACGAAGCTCGCGTGCTGCAGCCGGCGGTTGACGAAGGCCAGCGCCCCGAGCGCCAGCGCGGCCGCCAGCACCAGCGCGCCGGCCACCAACGTCCACAGCGCCACGGTGCGCGCCACGAAGAACTGCCAGTTGTTGGAATACGGCGGGCACATGGCCTCGCGGTATTCCTGCGCATCGGGCGTGCGGTCGGTGCAGATCGTGGAGGGCGGATGGGCCCGGTAGTAGTCCTTCTGTTCCTGCCGGTCCGCCGGGGAC
This sequence comes from Acidovorax sp. SUPP2825, assembly GCF_030158995.1. Taxonomy (NCBI): domain Bacteria; kingdom Pseudomonadati; phylum Pseudomonadota; class Betaproteobacteria; order Burkholderiales; family Comamonadaceae; genus Acidovorax; species Acidovorax sp. SUPP2825. The sequence continues at coordinate 119,985 of NZ_BQXK01000003.1, forward strand.
AGGTCCGTGGCGGCGTCGATGCGCGATTCGATGGCGACGAGGAACCTGGCGTCCAGGTCGCGCTGCACATGGTTCGCGAAGAACAGGGTGACCAGCGGCACCGCGAACAGCGACAGCACCGACCAGAGAAAGGCTTTGCCGAGACCGGCGCGCAGCGAGGGATGAAGAGCCATGGGTGCGGATTTGTTGGAATGGGAATGGGACCTTGGCGGCACGGCACGGAGCCGGCCACCCCCTGGCGGGTGCGCCGGATGGCTCCGAGGCCGACGATTATCAGCAGCCATCTTGCTCACATCCCCTTGCAGCCTTCGGCAAAAGGTAACAAAGCGATAGCAGATCCGGCCCGCCCGCCGGGCCCAGCGCCCGCGGAGCGCCGGTGCCGCTGCCTTAAAATGCCCGGTCCCCTTCCTGACCCGAAGCCCAGGCAGCCGCCTGCCCGTTGGCCTCTTCTTGCACCCACCAGACCCCATGAGCTCGCCCCTGAACCAACCCGGCCTTGAAAGCCTGTCCAAATCCTTCGAGCCCGCTGCCATCGAGGCCCATTGGGGCCCCGAGTGGGAACGCCGGGGCTATGGCGATGCGGGCTACCGTGGCTCGCGCCAGGCCCAGGCGGGCGAGCCCGCCTTCTCCATCCAGCTGCCACCGCCCAACGTGACGGGCACGCTGCACATGGGCCATGCGTTCAACCAGACCATCATGGACAGCCTCACGCGCTACCACCGCATGAAGGGCTTCAACACGGCGTGGATTCCGGGCACCGACCACGCGGGCATCGCCACGCAGATCGTGGTGGAGCGCCAGTTGCAGGAGCAGGGCATCAGCCGCCACGACATGGGCCCCACGCCGCCCGAGGCGCGCAAGAACTTCTTCGCCAAGGTCTGGGAGTGGAAGGAGCACAGCGGCAACACCATCACCACGCAGATGCGCCGCATGGGCGACAGCGTGGACTGGAGCCGCGAATACTTCACCATGGACGACAAGCTCTCCAAGGTGGTCACCGACACCTTCGTGCGCCTGTACCAGCAGGGCCTGATCTACCGCGGCAAGCGCCTGGTGAACTGGGACCCGAAACTGCAGTCCGCCGTGTCCGACCTCGAAGTGGAGAACGAAGAGAAGGACGGCTCGCTCTGGCACATCGCCTACCCGCTGACCGACGGCAGCGGCAGCCTCACGGTGGCCACCACCCGCCCCGAGACCATGCTGGGCGACGTGGCGCTGATGGTGCACCCCGAGGACGAGCGCTATACCGCGCTCATCGGCAAGACGGTGACGCTGCCACTGGTGGGCCGCGAGATCCCCATCATTGCCGATGCCTACGTGGACAAGGAATTCGGCACCGGCGTGGTCAAGGTCACGCCCGCGCACGACCCCAACGACTACCAAGTGGGCCAGCGGCACAACCTGCCGATGATTACGGTGCTTGATTTGCAAGCCCATGTCATCGCGCACCCTGCCGGAGATGACGCAGCAAGGATGCAAGAGCTTCGTCAGCGCCTTGATTCAGGAGAAACATCCTTCTTGATTGCGAACTCCCTTGCCAACTACGAAGGTCAAGTAGCCATTCCGGCCAAGTATCGGGGCCTGGACCGCTTCGTGGCTCGCAAGGCCATCGTGGCCGACCTGGAAGCCGCGGGCGCCCTGGTCGAGACCAAGAAGCACAAGCTGATGGTGCCCATCTGCACCCGCACAGGCCAAGTGGTCGAACCCATGCTCACGGACCAATGGTTCGTCGCCATGAGCAAGACCAGCGACCAGGACCCAACCGGCAAGAGCATCGCGCAAAAAGCCATCGACGCCGTGGCCTCGGGCGAAGTGCAGTTCGTGCCCGAGAACTGGGTGAACACCTACAACCAGTGGATGAACAACATCCAGGACTGGTGCATCAGCCGCCAGCTGTGGTGGGGCCACCAGATCCCGGCGTGGTACGACGAAGCGGGCAACGTGTACGTGGCGCGCGACGAGGCCGAGGCGCAAGCCCAGGCCGGCGCGGGCGCCAAGCTCACGCGCGACAACGACGTGCTGGACACTTGGTACTCGGCCGCGCTGGTACCGTTCTCCTCGCTCGGCTGGCCCGAAGCCCTTGACGATCAGAACGCCACCAAGGACTACGACCTCTACCTGCCCTCCTCCGTGCTGGTGACGGGCTACGACATCATCTTCTTCTGGGTCGCCCGGATGATCATGATGACCACGCACTTCACCGGCCGCGTGCCGTTCAAGCACGTGTACATCCACGGCCTGGTGCGCGATGCGCAAGGCAAGAAGATGAGCAAGTCCGAGGGCAACGTGCTCGACCCGGTGGACCTGATCGACGGCATCGCGCTCGACCCCCTGCTGGAAAAGCGCTCCACCGGCCTGCGCCGCCCCGAGACCGCGCCCCAGGTGCGCAAGAACACGCAAAAGGAGTTCCCCGAGGGCATTCCCGCCTACGGCGCCGATGCGCTGCGCTTCACCTTCGCGGCGCTCGCCAGCCTGGGCCGCAGCATCAACTTCGACAGCAAGCGCTGCGAGGGCTACCGCAACTTCTGCAACAAGCTCTGGAACGCCAGCCGCTTCGTGCTGATGAACTGCGAAGGCCAGGACTGCGGCCTGCAGGAGCACACCCCGGCCGATTGCGAAGGCGGCGGCTATCTGGCCTTCAGCCAGCCCGACCGCTGGATCGTCTCGCTGCTGCAGCAGGTCGAGGCCGAGGTGGCCAAGGGCTTTGCCGAGTTCCGCCTGGACAACGTGGCCAACACGATCTACGACTTCGTCTGGAACGAGTTCTGCGACTGGTACCTGGAAATCGCCAAGGTGCAGATCCAGACCGGCACGCCGGCCGAGCAGCGCGCCACGCGCCGCACGCTCATCCGCACCCTGGAAACCATCCTGCGCCTGGCGCACCCGCTGATCCCGTTCATCACCGAAGCCCTGTGGCAGAAGGTCGCGCCCGTGGCCGGCCGCGCGGGTGAATCGGTCAGCATCGCCGCCTACCCGCAGGCGCAGCTGGAGAAGGTCGACGAAGCCGCCATCGCCCACGTGGCGCGCCTGAAGGCTTTCGTGGACGCCTGCCGCACGCTGCGCGGCGAGATGAACGTCTCGCCCGCCACGCGCCTGCCGCTCTACGCGGTGGGCGATGCGGCCTTCATGCGCTCGGCCGCGCCCGCGCTGCAGGCCCTGGCCAAGCTCAGCGAGGTGCAGGTGTTCGAAGACGATGCCGCCTGGGCCGCTGCCGCGCAGGCCGCGCCCGTGGCCGTGGTGGGCGACGTCCGCCTGTGCCTGCACATGGAGATCGACGTGGCGGCCGAAAAGGCGCGCCTGTCCAAGGAGATCGCCCGCATCGACGGCGAGATCACCAAGGCGCAGGCCAAGCTGTCCAACGAGGCCTTCGTGGCCAAGGCACCGCCCGCCGTGATCGACCAGGAGAAAAAGCGCGTGGCCGATTTCGGCGCCACGCTGGCCCGCCTGCGCGACCAGCTGGCCCGGCTGGCTTGATAGCGCGGGCTTCGCCCCCACGTTCACCCTTTACGACACCGACTGACCGACCCCAAGAAGGACCATCGATGACCGACAACACTTCCGCGATCCGCAAAGCCGTGTTCCCCGTGGCAGGCCTGGGCACCCGCTTCCTGCCCGCCACCAAGGCATCCCCCAAGGAAATGCTCCCCGTGGTGGACAAGCCCCTGATCCAGTACGCGGTCGAGGAAGCCTATTCCGCCGGCATCCGCCACATGATCTTCGTGACCGGCCGCAGCAAGCGCGCCATCGAAGACCATTACGACACCGCCTACGAGCTGGAAAACGAACTCGAAGCCGCCGGCAAGAACGACCTGCTGCAGCTGGTGCGCTCGGTCGCCCCCAGCGACATGGATTGCGCCTTCGTGCGCCAGCCCCGCTCGCTGGGCCTGGGCCATGCCGTGCTGTGCGCCGAGCCGCTGGTCGGCCGCGAGCCCTTCGCCGTGCTGCTGGCCGATGACCTGATGGTCGGCCTGCCCGGCGGCCAGCCCGTGCTGGCGCAGATGGCCACCGCGTTCCGCAAGCAGGGCCGCTCGCTGCTGGCCGTGCAGGAAGTGCCCGCCGACCAGGTGCGCCGCTACGGCATCGTGGCCGGCGAGCCCGCCGGCGGTCCGCTGATCCGCATCGACCGCATCGTGGAAAAGCCCGCACCGGAAGACGCGCCCTCGCGCATGGGCGTGGCCGGCCGCTACATCCTCACGCCCGGCGTGTTCGACGAGATCCGCAACCAGCCCCAGGGCGTGGGTGGCGAGATCCAGCTGACCGATGCCATCGCCCGCCTCATGGCGCGCGAGGCCGTGTACGCCTTCCGCTACGAAGGCAAGCGCTACGACTGCGGCAGCAAGGAAGGCTTTCTGGAAGCGACGGTGGAACTGGCGCTGCAGCACCCGCAGGTGGGCGCTGCCTTCCGCGAATACCTCAAGACCGTGGATATCTGAAACAGATCTGAAACAAGCGCGGGGCCCGGTGCGGCCCTGCACTGAGGGCACTGCGGACACAAATTGGCCCGGTCACCGCTGCGTCCGCGCAGTGCCGGGCCGGCTCAGCGGCTGAAACGGAAAGGCCGCCCTGCTGGCGCTCAGCGCCGGCGCAGCAGGTGGATGAATTCGTCGCCCACGGTCTGCTGCTCGACCAGCTCGTTGCCCGTCTGCTTGGCGAAGGCCTGGAAGTCGCGCAGCGATCCGTTGTCAGTGGAGACCACCTTGAGCAACTGGCCGCTCACCATGTCGGCCAGGGCCTTCTTGGCCTTGAGAATGGGCAGCGGGCAATTGAGACCGCGGGTGTCGATTTCCTTGTGGATGTCCATCACATGCTTCCTGGGCGAATGAGCCCCATTCTAAGCAGCGGAAGGGGCTGCGCCGCTGTGGAACAGATCCACGAATTCGGGTTCGATGCCTTGGGTTCGCAGCCAGTCCGCCAGGGCGTAGCCGGTGCCCGCGGGCCAGCACTTCACGGCCTCGGGCGCCAGCAGGCGGTAGTCCACCAGTTCGGGCGACAGCCGCACCTCGCCGTGCGCCACCGCGTGATAGGCGATGATGACCTGGTTCATGCGCTGGAAGTCGTACACGCCGATGAGCGCCAGCGCGCTCACGTCGAGGTTGGTCTCTTCCTTGATCTCGCGCGTGATGCCCTCCTGCGGCGTCTCGCCCGCCTCCATGAAGCCCGTGATCAGCGCGTACTGCTTGCCCGCCCAGGCCGCATTGCGCGCCAGCAGCACCTGCCCGTCGCGCACCACCACCGCCGCCAGCACGGGCGTGGGGTTGTTCCAGTGCGTCCAGCCGCAGGCCGGGCAGCGCAGGCGCTCCACATCGCCGCCATCCTCGGCCACCGTGACGCGCGCCAGGGGCGTGGCGCAGTGGGTGCAGAAACGGGTTTCGTACATAGGCGCTACATTTTCAATAGCAGACAAGGCAATGGATACCCCGGCATGCGGCCTTTTTGAGCCTGAAAGCCGGTGCGGCGCCCCATCCAAGGCATCCCAGCGGCCGGCTCACGCCGGGAACACGCCCGTGGACAGGTAGCGGTCGCCCCGGTCGCAGACCACGAAGACGATGGTCGCATTGGATTCGCGCCGCGCGATCTCCTGCGCGGCCCAGCAGGCGCCCGCCGCCGAGATGCCGGCAAAGATGCCCTCTTCCCGCGCCATGCGCCGGCACATGTCCTCGGCGTCGTCCTGGCCCACGTTGATCGTCTCGTTCACCGCGCTCGGGTCGTAGATCTTGGGCAGGTATTCCTGCGGCCATTTGCGGATGCCGGGGATGCGCGAGCCCTCCTTGGGCTGCGCGCCGATGATCTGGATGGCGGGGTTCTTTTCCTTCAGGAAACGCGACACGCCCGTGATGGTGCCCGTGGTACCCATGGCGCTCACGAAGTGGGTGATGCGCCCTTCGGTCTGCTCCCACAGCTCGGGGCCCGTGGTCTCGTAATGGATGCGCGGGTTGTCGGGGTTGGCGAACTGGTCCAGCACCACGCCCTTGCCCTGCTTGACCATGGTCTCGGCCAGATCGCGGGCGTATTCCATGCCGCCGCTCTTGGGGGTGAGGATCAGCTCGGCGCCGAAGGCCTTCATGGTCTGAGCGCGCTCCACCGACAGGTCTTCCGGCATCACCAGCACCATGCGGTAGCCCTTGATGGCCGCGGCCATGGCCAGCGCGATGCCGGTGTTGCCCGAGGTGGCCTCGATCAGCGTGTCGCCCGGCCGGATGTCTCCGCGCTCCTGCGCCCGGCGGATCATCGACAGCGCAGGCCGGTCCTTGACCGACCCGGCCGGATTGTTGCCCTCCAGCTTGCCCAGCACCACGGTGCCGCGCTCTGCGTTCTCCTGCGCGCCGATGCGCTGCAGCGCGACCAAGGGGGTGTGTCCAATCGCGTCTTCGATGGTGGGATAGGTCTTCATAGCGCGCTACTGTGCCATAATTCGCGGCTTCGATCTTCGCGTCGCCCGGGTGGTGGAATTGGTAGACGCAGGGGACTCAAAATCCCCCGCCGCAAGGCGTGCCGGTTCGATTCCGGCCCCGGGCACCATGGCCCCTGCGCTATGGTTTTGAGGGACTTTCCTCATAGTTTCCGCAACCGTTTTCACAACGGCCTGCGCGGACCACTCATCCATTCCCTCCGCCAAGGCTGAGCACGCCAAGTCAACGGCCCGGCTCGGCGCCACGGGCTTGCCCGTCGTGCAGCTCCGGCCGGCCACCCCGTCCGCGTAAGCGGCCCGGCGCACCCCAGGGCCTGGACGGCGTTGTCATAGGTGTAGACCATCACGGCCTGCCACGAGCGGAAATTTTCTGAGGTTCATCGCCTCAACCCCGCACGAGCTCACGACAGGCCGCCCGCATGAAGAGGGGACGCCACCTCAACGGGAATGGGTCAGCCATGTGCGGGCTCCTTGCTGGGGAAGAGATCGGGCCAGATCAAATGCCAATCGTCGGGGCGGAGGTCTTTGCAGCCGGCGAAGCCCTGCGACTCGCGCTCGATCAACATGCGCAGGCTTTGGCTTGGCATCTTCAACACCGGTTCAAGCGTCGCGAGTGGGCGCTTTTTTTCAGGCGGAGCGGCTACATTGATGCATGAACATCAAACCTTCAAGCCACCGGCTCGTGATCGCAATCTTGGTGGCGCTCCACTCAGCAAGCGCGAGCGCACAGCTGAGAGACTTCCTTCGCGCAGACCTCGATCGCATTGGATACACGCTTGAAGGGAGTCATGATATTCAGCTCCTGATGCTCGGAAGCGTCTACGAACAACGACCCGATGGGGCATGTGATGAGGAGAGAACAACGCTCGTCGACCCCGCGGCCTTTGATCGCACAAAGCCCCAGACCGCGCCACCTGCCACCAAGACCGAGCGATTCATTGTGAGTTGCAGGCCCGTTCCAGAACAGTACCGAAGCAGCCTTCCGCCTATGAAGGCATCGCCGTTTTTCCCCCAATAGTTGCACAAGGCAACTTCCAAAGCATCACGCCCTCCTCCGAGGGCGTTTCTGTTTGCAGCGCCCCCATTCGGTGCCGGCAGTCCTCGGGTATCGGCCAACAAAAAGCCCCGGGGCGTCACCGCACCGGGGCTTTTCAAACCGCAGAGGCATCGCCTCCGCAGGCATTACTTCACGGCGTCCTTGATGTTCTCTTTGGCATCCCCGTAGTTCTTCTGAGTAGTGCCCTCGACCTGCTTGGCAATGCCCTTGGCTTGCTGCTCGGGGCTGTTGATCAGCTCGCCGGTCTTTTGTTGAACCTTGCCTGCCACGTCCTTCAATGCGCCCTTGACTTGATCAGTATTCATGGTGATTCCTTTCGGTGAAGTAAGTGCAAAACAAAATGGCTTTGCATGACCTGAAGGCTAAGACCCGATCCGCAGGGCCCGCGCGGGCCGAAACCATCCGTTGGCGTCAGCAACTGCCTACACAAGAAAAAACCCGCAGCGCTGTGGCGTGCGGGTCGGCAGATTTCGAAAGCAGTTTTTAATTAAAACTGGATATCGGCACTGATTGTTCGATGCAGTACCACGCTCAAGCGGCTGAATGGCTCATTTGGTCCACTTGCGCTGCACCTTGGGTTTGACCCGGATGTCCACGGCCTTGCGCACTTCGGGGCGTCCGGTTTCCGCATTGGTGTCCACCACATCTTCGAGGGCGATCTTCTCCACCTCGGAGTCCGTCTGTTCTTCCAGCTTCTCGAGCACGGCACCCACGCGCTTTTCCGCGTCCGACACCTCCCGCTCGGTGCCGCCGCGATTCATCGGAGGCTCCCTGCGTCGCTGCCTGCCGCGTACTGCACATGCGGTGGTTCGTCCGCCTGTTCGGGCGGAGGCGCGGGCACATCGGGCACATCGGGCTCGACGGGCAGGTCGGCCTTGCCTGGGGCGGGAGGATGGGAGGCCATGGAAGTTGGAGAGGTTGGTGGGGGCGGGATGGAGCGCGGTACAGGGTGCCGGGTGCCGGCGTCGGGATGCGGACCGAGATGCTCTGTTTCCTGCAGCTCAGAGACCGCTCATGACCGAAGCGGCCAGGTAGGCGATTCCGAGGCTGGAAAACAGCATGAATCCGGCGAGGACAGTCAAAGTTTCTTTCATATGTTCAATCCTTCAATAGGAACAGACCATCGAAAGCAAGCTATGACTGGCATCCACGACGCTGGGGGCACAAAACGGGGTGAGAAGAATCTCCTCGTATCAGCGGTTGGATGGAGTGCGTCCGCTGCCGGACTGCTTGCCACCGCCGGAATCCTTATTCACCGTGGCCCAGGCCCGGCGCTCGGCCTCTGGCTTGCTGAGACCCTGGTGTTCATCACTGTCTTCGATGTGTTCGGCTTGGCGTTTTTGCTTGTTTGTGTACGCCGACTTGTCACCTCTTGGCATGGCTGCTCCTCGGATGGGTTTGTCGTGCTGCTTGGGGTTCAACACGCCGTGAAGCAGCACAGGCGATACCTTAAAACCGCCCCCCGCGGGTCGTCTGTAGGACGAAGGCGTTTGCAGCAGGGTCTCAGGACCCGGCCACCATGAAAAAACCCGGCGGCCTCTCCATGGCTGGAGGGGCGGCACCGGGTGCGGACACCGGCATGGGGCCGGTCGAATCGATGGGGCGACGGCTGGCGGTCAGCTTTCCTGGCGGCGGATCAGTTGGCGGCCCGCGTCGGTGATGGCCAGATCGCCGGCCGGATTCTTGGCCACGTAGCCGCGTTCGTAGAGCCGTCCCGACAGGTGGTGCGTGAGCGCCTCGGGCACGCTGATGGCACGGCCCAGCTCCAGTTGCTTGAGCGCTTCGAGCTCATCCACCGTGGGGTCGAAATGCGGTGCGTGATAAACGGTTCCCATGAAGCTTTCTCCTTGTTGGTTGCACAGACGCTGCAGTTCGTGGGCCCACGGCCTAGCGCTTGAGCTGCAGCTGACCAAAGGGTAGCCGCGCCGCCACCCGCGCGCAATCGGCCGGCGGCACGGAAGGCGCCCGGGGGCTCAACTCGCGGCCATGTCCTGCAACCAGTGGGCGAAGGCGGCCAGCACGGGAGGCTGCGGCTGCGCCGGGGTGATGAGGTAGTAGGCGCGTTCGCCGCGCAGGGGCCGCTCGCAGGCCAGCACCAGCTCGCCCCGCGCCCGCTCGGCCTCGATCAGCAGCGGGGGCATGAGCGCCACGCCCAGCCCGTGCGAAGCGGCCACGGCCAGCATGGAGAACAACTCGTAGCGCGGCCCGTCGAGTGCGCGCGGCGCCTGCACGTCCATCGCCTCGAACCATTGCCGCCATCCGTAGGGGCGCGTGGTCTGCTGCAGCAGCGGCAGGCCCGCCAGCGCCTGGGGTTCGAGCGGCCGCCCGCCGGGCAACAGGCGCGCGCTGCACACGGGCACCACGTCTTCCTGCAAGAGCCGCAGGGCCTGCGTGCCCGGCCAGTTGCTGACCTGCTCGGGCGTGCCGGCATACAGCGCGGCGTCGAATCCGGTGTCGGCGAACAGGAAGGGCCGCGTGCGCGTCTCGATGTGCACGACGATGTCCGGGTGCGCCTGGGCCAGCAGGGGCAGACGCGGGATCAGCCAGCGCGTGGCGAAGGTGGGCACGGCGGCGAGCGTGATCGAGCCGCCCTGCCCCTGGTGCGCCATCACGTCCAGCGTGTCGCGCTCCAGCCCCTGCAGCCAGCGGCCCACCTGCCGCGCGTAATGGGTGCCCGCCGGGGTGAGTGCCACGCCGTGCCGCGTGCGGCGAAACAGCGCCACGCCCAGGAAATCCTCCAGCGCCATGATCTGCCGCGACACGGCGCCCTGGGTGAGCGCCAGTTCCTGGGCCGCTCGGGTGTAGCTTTCATGGCGGGCCGCAGCCTCGAAGCAGGCGAGCGACTGGGTGGAGGGCAAGGTTCGGCGCATGGCGCGATTGTGCCGAAACCCGCACTCGACTGGCCATCCAGATATGAATTGATCGCATGTCTGGATGCAGCATCCTCGCTTGCACCACACGATCCATGCGCCTACCATCGCATCAACCCGGCCGCCCATGCGCTTTTCTCACACCGGCGCCGATCCGAACCGACCTTCCCCGGAGACACCCCCATGGCCCACGCCGCCTTCCAATGGAGCGACCCGTTCCTGCTCGACCAGCAACTGACCGACGACGAGCGCATGGTTCGCGACGCCGCCGCCGCCTTCTGCCAGGACAAGCTCGCCCCGCGCGTGCTGGAACAGTTCCGCCATGAAAAGACCGACATCGCGATCTTCCGCGAGATGGGCGAAGTGGGCCTGCTGGGCCCCACCATTCCCGAGCAGTACGGCGGCCCCGGCCTGAACTACGTGGCCTACGGCCTCATCGCCCGCGAGGTCGAACGCGTGGACTCGGGCTACCGCTCGATGGCCAGCGTGCAAAGCTCCCTCGTGATGGTGCCGATCCACGAGTTCGGCACCGAGGCGCAAAAACAGAAGTACCTGCCCAAGCTGGCCAGCGGCGAGTGGATCGGCTGCTTCGGCCTGACCGAGCCCGACCACGGCTCCGACCCCGGCAGCATGGCATCGCGCGCCAAGAAGGTACCGGGCGGCTATTCGCTGTCGGGCGCCAAGATGTGGATCACCAACAGCCCCATCGCCGATGTGTTCGTGGTCTGGGCCAAGGAAGTGTCCGAAGGCGGCGCGGTCGGCCCGATCCGCGGGTTCGTGCTCGAAAAGGGCATGAAGGGCCTGAGCGCCCCTGCCATCCACGGCAAGGTGGGCCTGCGCGCCAGCATCACCGGCGAGATCGTGATGGACGAAGTGTTCGTGCCCGAGGAAAACGCCTTCCCTGAAGTGCAGGGCCTCAAAGGCCCCTTCACCTGTCTGAACAGCGCCCGCTACGGCATCGCCTGGGGCGCCCTGGGCGCGGCGGAATTCTGCTGGCACACCGCCCGCCAGTACACGCTGGACCGCAAGCAGTTCGGCCGGCCCCTGGCGGCCAACCAGCTCATCCAGAAGAAGCTGGCCGACATGCAGACCGAGATCGCCATCGGCCTGCAGGCCTGCCTGCGCCTGGGCCGCATGAAGGACGACGGCACCGCCTCGGTCGAGGCCACGTCCATCATCAAGCGCAACAGCTGCGGCAAGGCGCTGGACATCGCCCGCATGGCGCGCGACATGATGGGCGGCAACGGCATCAGCGACGAATTCGGCGTGGCGCGCCACCTGGTGAACCTGGAGGTGGTCAACACCTACGAAGGCACGCACGATGTGCACGCGCTGATCCTGGGCCGGGCCCAGACCGGCATCGCTGCCTTCGCGAACTGAACCGGCGGACCGACCCACGCGCCCCCGGCCTGGACCGCCAGGGCGGGCGCTGCCGGGCGGTTCATGGCCTTTCAGGCCTCCAGCACAATCAGTACTAGGGCATATTGCTACTTTTTTCATAGCAAATCGATTTCTGCATGACCACGACCCCCCAAGCCCCGGCGGGCGCCCTCGCCGGCATCCGCGTGCTCGATCTGTCCCGCGTGCTCGCCGGCCCCTGGTGCACCCAGGTGCTGGCCGATCTGGGGGCGGACGTGGTCAAGGTGGAGCGCCCCGGCGTGGGTGACGACACGCGCCACTGGGGCCCGCCGTTCCTGAAGGACGACGCGGGCAATGACACGGCGCAGGCCGCCTACTTCACGGCCTGCAACCGCAACAAGCGCTCGGTCACCATCGACATGGCCACGCCCGAGGGGCAGGCGCTGATCCGCCAGATGGCGCAGCAGGCCGACGTGGTGGTGGAGAACTTCAAGGTCGGCGGCCTGCGCCAGTACGGACTGGACCATGCCAGCCTGCGCGCGGCCAACCCGCGGCTCATCTACTGCTCGGTGACCGGCTTCGGCCAGGACGGGCCCTACGCCGAGCGCGCCGGCTACGACCTCATGATCCAGGCCATGACGGGCCTGATGAGCATCACCGGCCGGGCCGACGGCGAGCCCGGCGCCGGCCCGCTGCGCGTGGGCGTGGCCGTGATCGACCTGTTCACCGGGCTGTACGCCAGCAATGCCATCCTGGCTGCGCTGCACGTGCGCGAGCGCACCGGCGAAGGCCAGCACATCGACATGGCGCTGCTGGACGTGGGCATGGCCATGCTCGCCAACCAGGCCTCGGGCTTCCTGGCCACCGGACAGGCGCCGACCCGCCAGGGCAATACGCACCCCAGCCTCGTGCCCTACCAGGACTTTCCCACCGCCGACGGCGCCATGCTGCTGGCCATCGGCAACGACGGGCAGTTCGCGCGGTTCTGCGCGGCGGCCGGCCGGCCGGAATGGGCGCATGACGCCCGGTTCGCCACCAACCCGCTGCGGGTCAAGCACCGGGCCGAACTGGTCCCTGCCCTGCAGGAGGTCACCCGCACCCGCACCACGGCCGACTGGATTGCCCTGCTGCAGGACAAGGCCGTGCCCTGCGGCCCGGTCAACACGCTGGCCGAGGCGTTCGACGACCCGCAGGTGCAGGCCCGGGGCCTGCGCGTGGAGCAGGCCCGGTGGCCGCAGGGCGAGCCCGGCGACGGCATCGGCCGCATCGCCGGGGTGGCGAGCCCGCTGCGGCTGTCAGCCACGCCACCGGTGCTGCACCGGGCACCACCGGCCCTGGGGCAGCACACCGACGAGGTGCTGGCGGGCCTGGGGCTGGACGCCGAACGCATTGCGCAACTGCGCGCGGCGAACGTGGTTTAACCCACCCCCAGCCGACGGCATCGGCGCCGCCAGGAAAAAGCCTTGCCTTCGCGCAAGGCTTTTTTACATGGGCCGGGCGCTCGGGATTACCCTGACAGATGGCCCTCGAAAACCATCTGCTACCCATTGCCTCGCCGGCTGGCAAGAAGATTGCGTTGTACCCCCTGAATCGGAGCGCGGGCGCAACACGGGAAAATATTAGGACCGGGCCTACACCATCACGCTCTAAAATTTGTAAACACGCGTATCCAATGCGAAGGAGGCAGCGATGAAGGCAGTGCAGCAGGAAATTGACGAGCGGACCAACCTCACCGGAACCAACAAATTCGAGTTGCTGCTCTTTCGGTTGGGCATCGACGAAAACCTGGGCAAGTCCGAGCTGTTCGGCATCAACGTCTTCAAGATCCGCGAGATCGTGGCGATGCCCAGCATCACGCCCATCGCCGGCGCCACGCCGCACTCGCTGGGCGTGGTCAATCTGCGCGGCCAGATCATTCCGGTGCTCGACCTGCCCTCCATCGTCGGCTGCAAGCCGCAGACCGGCCTGAACATCATGCTGGTGACCGAATATGCGCGCACCACGCAAGCCTTCGCCGTGGAATCGGTGGAAGACATCGTGCGCCTGGACTGGAAGCAGGTGCTCTCCGCCGAAGCCAGCGGCACCGGCGGCCAGCTGGTGACCAGCATCGCCCGGCTGGACGGCAACACCGACGGCTCCCGCCTGGCGCAGGTGCTGGACGTGGAAGCCATCTTGCAGATGGTCTCGCCTTCCGACGAGCACAAGGTCGATCCCGAGAAGGTCGGCCCGCGCCTCAAACTCAAGCCCGGCACCATGATCCTGGCCGCTGACGACTCGTTCGTGGCCCGCTCGCTCATCGAGAAGGAACTGCAGGCCCTGCACGCGCCTTACGAAATGACCAAGTCGGGCAAGGAGGCATGGGATCGGCTGAACGCCATCGCCCGCGCTGCCGAGGCCGATGGCAAGACCGCCGCCGATCGCGTGGCGCTGGTGCTGACCGATCTGGAAATGCCCGAGATGGACGGCTTCACGCTCACCCGCAACATCAAGCAGGACGCGCGCCTGAACAAGATTCCGGTGGTCATCCACTCCTCGCTGTCGGGCTCGGCCAACGAGGACCATGTGCGCAGCGTGGGGGCCGACGGCTACGTGGCGAAGTTCGTCGCGGAAGACCTGGCCGAGACCATGCGCCGCGTGCTGCCCAAGTAAGTCAATCAATCCAGCCCACACGGCGCCGCAGGGGCCGCGGCGGCCTCGCCGCCGCTCAGCGCGGCCGCGGGTAGCCGTTCTCCACCCAGGCCGCCGCGCTGGCGCTGGTGAGCACGAAGCCGGGCGACACGCCCACGCGGGCCAGCAGTTCGTCGTCCAGCGCCGAATGCGCGCTCAGCGTCGCGGTGGGATGCTCATCGTCCGGCTCGATGGCCAGCGACACGCGCACGCGCTGGTCCCGCACGGTGACCGTGACGCTCTTGTTCAACTGGGCATGCAGTTGCTGCTCATGGCGGCGCAGCACCTCCGACGCGGTCTTGACCAGCGTGTGGAAGGCCGAGACATCCAGCGGCTTGGGATTCTTCTTGTCACGCCCCATGGTCCAGGGGCCGACCAGCGCGGGCTCGGACTCTCCCCGCAGCGTCATCTCGACGGCCCAGCCGTCGTCGTCTTCGTTCTTGACGACGCGCGCGGTCCAGCGCTCATCGCTCCACAGACGGGGTTCCTGCACGGGGGTGGGTTCTGAGTCTTCGGTCATGTCGGCCAGTTGGGGCCTTCGGCCGCACCGAGGCCGTCCGAAGGCAAAGCCGCAGAGTGTAGAGCGTGACACACCGGCGGCGGCGCGGTTCACCGTCATCCACCGGCCAAGCCGTCGCATAGACTGCCCGGATGATCCTGGAAACCGCCCCGCTCACCATCCGCCCCGGGCAGAACGCCGCCTTCGAGCAGGCCTTCGCCGAGGCGCAGGGCCTCATCGCCCGCATGCCCGGATACCTTTCGCACGAACTGCACCACTGCGTAGAGCGCCCGCAGGAATACCTGCTGCTGGTGCGCTGGACCACGGTCGAGGCGCACGAACAAGGCTTTCGGCAGTCGCCGCAATACCAGGCGTGGAAGTCGCTGCTGCACGGGTTCTACGATCCGTTCCCGACCGTGCTGCATTACGCCCCCGTGGCCGGCCTGCAAAATGCCTCTGCCGCGCCCCGCCCCGCCGCCGTGTGAAGACGGGGCAAAGCCTGACAATGGCCCCCGCGCAAGGTCAACCAAAATGGTCACCAGCGCGTCACACACGGGCGCGGCGTGTCGCCTGACCGCCGCCGTCACCCATCGGCCGCCAGACGCTTCCTGCAGCGCGGCCACCAGCCAGCGAGGCCTTTCCATGTTCCACCCCGCCCTCCGAATCCTTGCCGCCGGCACCCTGGCCGTGCTGGCCACGGGCTGCGCGGTGCCCGGCGACCCGTACTACGAGTCCGCCTATCCGTCCGCCAACTATCCGGCAGCGCCGTCCTATCCCTACCCGGCCAACGGCTCGACGTCGATCACGGTGTACGAACAGCCCGCCTACGGCTACAGCCGGCCCGCCTACCCCGTCTATGTGCCCACGCCGGTGCCGGCGTATGGCTGGGACCGCCGTGACGATCGCCGGGATGACTGGCGTGAACGGCAGATGCGCGAAGACCGCGAGCGCGCCTGGCGAGACCGCCGGGACCGCGAGACCCGGGAAGCGCGCGACGCCGACCGCCGCCGGGACAGGGACCGGGACCGGGACGGCCAGCGTGCGGATGCCGACCGGCGCCGTGCCGAGATGGACCGCCAGCGCGCCGAGCTGGACCGGCAGCGCCGCGAACAGGCCGACCGCCAGCGCGGTGAAGACCGCCGCCCGCCGGGCGCGCAAGACCAGCGGCCGGCACCGGGCTGGCGCCTGGAGCAAAATCCCCAGAACCGGCCCTGACCGCCCGGCACCACCGACCTGAACCGACCGATCGCCCACGGGAAACGGCCATGATCCAGCGCCCTGCCTTCCTAGCCCCTCGCTCTGCCGCATGGCGCCTCGGCGCCGCGCTGTCGGTGGCGGCGTGCGCTGCAGCCCCCTTGGCCACCCATGCCCAGGTGATGCGCTGCACCGACCCCGCCTCCGGCAAGGTCACCTACACCGACGGTGCCTGCGACAAAGGCACGGCCGCGCGCGAGGTCGAGGCCCGCAAGAGCCGCGAGGAAATCGAGGAGGAGCGGGCCCAGGCCCTGCAGGCGTTGCAGCTCAAGCAGCAGCGCCAGCAGATCGAGCGCCAGGAAGCCCAGCAGGAGGCACGCCAGGACCGCGAGCGCGCCGCCGCGCGGGCCCCGGCCGATCCGTCCCGATCGCCCGAATGCGCCCGCTCGCGCCGCAACCTCGACCGCGTGGCCAACGAATCGGGCGGGGGCAACTACGACGGCCAGGCCCGCCTGACCGCGGCCCAGCGCCAGATGGACCTCGACTGCCTCGGCCCGCAGGGCTATGCGGAGGTCGAACGGTCTCGCCGTTACAGCGGCGGCAGTGGCGACTACTACGCGCCCCCCGCCGTCGTGGTGCTGCCGCCCCGGCGCCCGGTGGTGGTCCAACCCGCGCTCCCGGTGCCCTCCGCCCCGATTTCGCACTGCAACGTGTTCCGCTGCTACGACCAGCAAGGGAACGTCCACCCGCGCTGATGCGTGCGGGTGGGCGCGTCAGGTCGCGCGCAGGCCCTGGGCCACGGTCGGGTAGCGCAGCACCACGCGCAATTCCTTGCGCAGCCGCGTGGCATCCAGCCGGCGGGACTCGCCCATGAAGCTCAGCAGCGGCGCGGGCAACTGCGCCTTCGCATCGCTGCGCGCGATGCGCGGCGGGCGCGGCAACCCGTACAGGTCCGCGGCCAGATCGAAGTAATCGCCCATCTTGATGTCGCTCGCATCGCTCACGTGGTACACGCGCTGCGGCTGGCCGCGCCACAGGGCCGCCACGCAGGCGCGGGCCAGGTCGTCGGCATGGATGTGGTTGGTGTAGACGTCGTCCTCGGGCAGCAGCACCGGGGTGCCACGGCGCAGGCGGGCTTCGGGCGTGCCGCCTTCGCGATCGGGCGCATAGATACCGGGAATGCGCAGGATGCTGGCGCGCACGGCGCTGCGGCCCAGGTGGCGCACGGCGCGCTCGGCATTCACCCGCCGTTGCGCGCGGGACGTGGCGGGCGCGACGGGACGCGCCTCGGTCACCCACGCGCCGCCGCAATCGCCATACACCCCGCTGGTCGAGCCGTACACCAGCGCGCGCGGCAAGGTGCGCAGGCGCAGCGCCCGCGCCAGGGCGACCGTGCGGCCGTCATACCCTTTGGCGGCGCCGGCCACCGCATCGCCCGGCGGGGGCGCCAGGTGCAGGACGCGGGTGGCCAGGCCGGACAGGCGGCGCAGGCTGGGCGCATCGTCCAGGTTGCCCAGCAGGGGGGTGATGCCGGCGGCGCGCAACGGCGCCCTGCGCTCGGGGCTGGAAGTCAGCGCCAGCACCCGGGGCCGGGGACCGCCGGCCGATGCGCCCAGCACCCGGGCGGCCCGCAGCCCCACGTCGCCACAGCCGATGATGAGCACGCGCTGGCGGCGAAAGCGCGCCGGCAGGGCCCCGAGGGGGCTTTGGTTTGAGGGCAAAATCGGATCCGTTTGGCGAGAAGAACCTCCAAGGATACCCACTCCATGACCCCCGCAGAGACGGCCGCAGCCGCCCACCAGATCACCGTACAGCCCAGCGGCCGGGCCTTTGCCGCCCAGCCCGGCGAATCCATTCTGGCCGCGGCCATCCGCAGCGGCGTGGGCCTGCCCTACGGCTGCAAGGACGGGGCCTGCGGCTCGTGCAAGTGCAAGAAGCTCAGCGGTTCCGTGGCCCACGGCGAGCACCAGTCCAAGGCCCTGAGCGCGGCCGAGGCCGACGCGGGCTTCGTGCTCACCTGCTGCGCCCAGCCACTGACCGACGTGGTGCTCGAATCGCGCCAGGTGACCGACGAAAGCGCCTACCCCATCAAGAAGCTGCCGGTGCGCGTGTCCACGCTCACGCGGGTGTCGCACGACGTCATGCAGGTGCGCCTGCAGTTGCCCGCGGCGGACACGTTCCGCTACCACGCCGGCCAGTACATCGAATTCATCCTGCGCGACGGTGCGCGCCGCGCGTACTCCATGGCCAACGCGCCCCACACCCAGGCCGACGCGCCGGGGCTGGAACTGCACATCCGCCACATGGCGGGCGGGCGCTTCACCGACCACGTGTTCGGCGCCATGAAGGAAAAGGAAATCCTGCGCGTGGAAGGCCCCTTCGGCAGCTTCTTCCTGCGCGAGGACAGCCCCAAGCCCATCATCCTGCTGGCCTCGGGCACGGGGTTCGCCCCGATCAAGGCGCTGCTCGAACACATTCAGGCCAAGCGCATCGAGCGCCCGGTCACGCTCTACTGGGGTGGCCGCCGTCCCGGCGATCTGTACATGGATGGCTGGGTGCGCGAACGCATGGCCACGATGCCCCAGCTGGCCTATGTGCCCGTGGTGTCCCATGCCTTGCCGGAAGACGCCTGGGCGGGCCGCACGGGCTTCGTGCACCAGGCGGTGATGGACGACCATGCCGACCTGTCGGGCCACCAGGTCTATGCCTGCGGCGCCCCCATCGTGGTCGATACGGCACGGGTGGTGTACAGCGCGGAGCGCCAGCTCCCCCCCGATGAGTTCTATGCAGACGCCTTTACATCCGAGGCCGACAAGCACGGGGCGAGCGAGCCTTCCGCCCAACCCTCCGGAGCCACCTCAGGCTGACGCGGTCCGGGCGCCGGCTTGCAGCAAGGTACGCGCTCCCGTTGCGCGGCCTTCAGCGGCGCCAGCCCGGCCGGCCGTAATAGCCGCGCCCATAGCCACCCCGGCCATAGACGCCGAAGAAGCCGATGGTCGGCGCCACCACCACGGGTGGCGGGGCCACGTACACGGATTCGGTCTGGTAGTAGCCCGGCCCGCCGTAATAGCCGGACCCGGCGTAGTAGCCCGGACCAACCGGGGCCACGACGCAGCCGGTGAGCAGACTGGTGGCCACCGAAGCGGCGGCGAGGGTGATGAGGCGGATGGACATGGTGGCTCCTTGGTGCGGGGTCCGAGACGCCATTCAACGCCCCGGACCTTAAGCGGTCACTTCCGCACGGTATCGCAGAAGTAACAACCGGTAATAGCCATCCACCGGCATTGATGGACGGTCTTCAGCGCGACAGCGCGCGGCAGGCCTCGGCACAGCGGCGGCAAGCTTCGGCGCAGGCCTGGCAGTGGGCCATGCCGTGCCGGGCGCACTCGTTGGCGCAGCTATCGCACAGTCGGGCGCACAGGGCGCAGATCTCCGGCGCGTGGGCGCTTTCGCGGGCCATGGCGGCGGCGGCCACGCGGCACAGCGCGGCGCAGTCCATGTCCAGGGCGATGCACTGCACCATGCAGCGGGGCTCGGGCTCGCGCAGGCACGCGGCCGCGCAGTAGTCGCACGCATCGGCACATTCGTTGCAGGCGCGAATGCACTCGGCATAGCGCGATGCGGTGACGGTGTCGTGTGGGGCGGCCTGCGGCATGGAATGTCCTTTTTCCGCCGGTGCGGCGGCGCGTGATGGGGTGCAAACTGGGAAACGGCTTCGACGTTTATAGAAATGCCCCCTCACGGAACCTGTAGGACGGCGCTGCGACCTCGCACCGCCGGACCCCCTTTCAATTTTTTGCACAATGGCAGCATGAATCGCAGAAACCTCCTTCTCTCGGCCGCCGCCCTCGCCACGGCGTTTGCATCCCCGCTGGGCTACGCGCAGGATGCGCCGATCCGGCTGATCGTGCCCTACGCACCCGGGGGGCCGCTGGACGTCACGTCCCGCGCGCTGGCCGAGCGGGTGCGCGACACGCTGGGCACGGTGATCATCGACAACAAGGCCGGCGCGGGCGGCAACATCGGCGCGGATGCCGTCGCCAAGGCCGCGCCGGACGGTCTCACCATCGGCCTGGCCGCCACGGCGACGCATGCCGTCAACCCCTGGCTCTACAGCCGCATGCCTTACGACGCGGCCAAGGACTTCGCCGGCATCACGCAGATGGTGAGCGTGCCCAACGTGCTCGTCATCAATGCGGCCAAGGCGGCGGAACTCAAGATCAACACCGTGGCCGATTTGATCGCCTACGCCAAGGCCAACCCCGCCAAGCTGAACTACGGCAGCGGCGGCAACGGCAGCGCAGGCCACCTGGCCGGCGAAATGTTCAAGCAGCGCGCCGGCATCTACGCCCTGCACATTCCCTACCGCGGTGCCAGTCCCGCGCAACTGGCGCTGCTGGCCGGCGAAGTGGACTTCAACATCGACAACCTGGCCGCCGCCGCGCCCAACATCCGCTCGGGCAAGCTGAAGGCGCTCGCAGTGACCTCGCCGCAGGCCAGCGCCATGCTGCCGGGCGTGCCCCCGCTGTCGGCCACGTTCAAGGGCTTTGCGATCGAGACGTGGTGGGGCCTCGTGGCACCAGCCGGCACGCCCAAGCCCGTCATCGCCAAGCTGAACAAGGCCTTCGTGGCCGCGCTCAACGCGCCGGAGACCAAGACGCGCTTCGCAGCCCTCATGGCCGAGCCCGTGGGCACCACGCCCGAGCAGTTCGATGCCTTCATGGCGTCGGAGCGTGCCAAGTACCAGCAGGTGGTGAAGGCTTCCGGCGCGAAGGTCGACTGACCAGGCCAGGGCCCGCAGCCGCCCTTGGATAGAAACGGCTTCCGGCGTATACCCATCGTTGGCCGGCAGCTATATTTTCAATAGCAAATCGTTTCAGGCGGCGGCGCGGAACTGCCGCCGGTAGGCGGAGGGCGCAATGCCCACCGCCGCCGAGAAATGCTGCCGCAGCGAGACGGCGGAGCCGAAGCCCGACGCGACGGCCACGGCATCGATCGACTGGTCTCCACCCTCCAGCAGGCGCTGCGCCAGCGCGATGCGCTGGTTCTGCAGCCATTGCCCCACCGTGGTCCCGGTGGACTGGCGAAAGCGGCGCGTGAAGGTGCGCGGGCTCATCACGGCACGCTCGGCCAGCGCCTCCAGCGTGTGCGCCTCGTGCAGGTGTTCGCCCAACCACTGCAGCAGCGGCGCAAGCCGATCCCCCCGCACCGAGGGCGCCACCGGCTGCTGGATGTACTGCGCCTGGCCGCCCTGCCGGTGCGGGGCCACCACCATGCGGCGCGCGGCGCAGTTGGCGGCCTCGGCACCGTGCTGCTGGCGCAGCAGGTGCAGGCAGCAGTCGATGCCCGCTGCGGTGCCGGCCGAGGTCAGCACCGTGCCATCTTCCACGTACAGCACTTCGGGCCGGAGCGCCACCTGCGGGTAGCGCTGCGCGAACGCCTGCGCCAGCGCCCAGTGGGTGGTGGCGGCGCGGCCGTCGAGCAGCCCCGCCTCGGCCAGCACGAACGCCCCCAGGCACAGACCCACGATGCGCGCGCCGCGGCGGTGCGCGGCCCGCAGCGCGGCCAGCAGCTCGGGGGGCGCGGGGGCCAGGTTCTCGTGCCAGGACGGCACCACGACGATCTGCGCCCGACGCAGCACCGCGAGGCTGTGCGCCACGTCGATGCCGAACCCGGCGGACGTGCGCATCGGGCCGGGCGCCAAGCCGCACACGCGCAGCCGATAGCGCGGTGCGCCTTGCACCGTGCGGTCCTCGCCGAACACCAGGCAGGGCACCGAAAGGTGAAAGGGGCTGATGCCGTCGAAGGCCACGACGGCCACGGTGTCGAGGGCGGGCTGGGAGATGCTGCGCATGATGGCCCGATTCTATCGATCGGTGTCAATCCAGCCACTTTCAGCGGTGACACGAAAGGCGAACAATCACCTCAGACCCTTCCGCCGCTTCAGGCAACCACCCTTCAAAAGGACTTCGAGAATGCCCACCACCCCCACCCCTCCCCGCCGCGCCCTGGTCGTCATCGACGTGCAGAACGAATACTTCGCGGGCGGCAACCTGCCCATCGAATACCCGCCGGTGGCGGACACGCTGCCCAACATCGCCCGCGCCATGGACGCCGCTCGGGCCGCCGGCGTGCCGGTGGTGGTGGTGCAGCACACCGCGCCCAAAGGCGCCCCCGTGTTCGACAAGGCCACGGACCGCTGGCAACTGCACCCGGAAGTGGCGCGCCGGCCTGCCGACCACCGCATCGAAAAACAGCTCGCCAGCGTCTTTGCGAACACCGACCTGGCCGACTGGCTGGCTGCCCGCGGCATCGATACGCTGACCGTGGTGGGCTACATGACGCACAACTGCGACGCCAGCACGGTGTTCGAAGCGGCGCACCGGGGTTTGGCCGTGGAGTTCCTGAGCGATGCCAGCGGCGCCCTGCCCTATGCCAATGCGGCCGGCCGCGTGAGCGCCGAGGAAATCCACCGCGTGTTCAGCGTGGTGTTCCACAGCAACTTCGCGGCGGTGGCGACCACCCGGGACTGGCTGGCGGCCGTGCAGGCCGGCCAGGCCCTGCCCAAGGGCGATGTGTATTCGTCGAACCAGCGCGGGCGCGAGGCCGCCTGAACGGTGGCGGTGAAAGTCCACCCGTTAGCGTTCCCCACGAGCGCGGGGGTGGCGCTCAGGGCCAGAAGGGCCCGATCCGCTCGATGCGCTGTGACTGCACGGCGGCCAGGCGAGCGGGCTCGACGCGCGCCGGCGCGATCTCGGCCAGGGGCTGCAGCACGAAGGCGCGCTCACCCATGCGCGGATGGGGCACGGTGAGTTCCGGGGTGTCGATGCGCTCGTCGCCGTACAGAAGTACGTCCAGGTCCAGCGTGCGCGGCGCGTTGCGGTAGGGGCGCTCACGGCCGGCCGCCTGCTCGATGGCCTGCAGAGCATGCAGCAGGTCGATGGCGGCCAGCGGGGTGGCCAGTTCGGCCACGGCATTCCAGTAGTCCGGGCCACCGGCATCCACCGGTGCGCTGCGGTACAGCGACGACACCCGCAGCAAACGGCTGCCGGGCCATTGCGCCATGGCATCGAGCGCGCCGAGCAGCGCTGCCCGCGCATCGCCCAGGTTGGCGCCCAGACCGATCCAGGCGGAGACGGGGGTGCCTAGGCCGCCCGCAGGAAAGGACACCGCCGCCATGCCGTGCCCCGCCCCGTTCAATCGCCCGAAGGGCCGGACGAGGCCGCGGGGGCCGCGCCCTCGCCGCCACCACCACCGCCCGAAGGCTTGCGGCGGCGCCGGCGGCGCTTCTTGGGGGCGGCCTGGCCGTCGCCGGCCGGGTCTTCGCCGCCATCGTGTTCATGGTCCTGGCCGTCCTGCCCTTCCTGATCGCCCCGGGAGGGGACAGCGGCCGGGCGGGCCTCGCCAGGGGAGGCGGCTGCGCCGTCCGCCTCCGCCGCAGGCCGGGGCACGCGGCGCACGACGGGCTGGGCCTTGCGCTGGCGGGACTTCTGCTCTTCGCGGGCCTGGTCGATCATGTCGTCGCGGCGCATGTCGTCGGCGTGCTGGAACTCCTGCCACCATTCGGCCAGCGCCTCCTCGACCTCGCCGACATCGGCGCGCAGGCGCATGAAGTCGAAGCCGGCGCGAAAGCGCGCCTGGGCCACCATGCTGTAGGGCGTGGAGCCCACGCGCTTGTCGAAGCGCGGCTGCATGACCCAGATCTCGCGCATGTCCGCGGCCAGCTTGCCGCGGCCCGATACGTCGCCGATGCGCCGCTCGAACACGTCGTCGATGGCGTCCTGCAGCGCGGGAAAAGGCTGCTCGCGCTGCGCGATACGCCGGTCCCAGCCGGTCTTCACGTCCTGCCACAGCACGCAGGCCAGCAGAAAGCTCGGCGCCACGGGCTTGCCCTCGCCCACGCGGCGGTCGGTGTCGGCCAGGGCGGCGCTCACGAAGGAGGAATCGGCGCGCTCGACCACCACGTCCAGCAGCGGGTAGATGCCGGTCGCCATGCCCAGCTTCTTGAGCTGCGCGATCGTGGCCAGCGCGTGGCCCGTCTGCAGCAGCTTGAGCATTTCGTCGAACATGCGGCTTTGCGGCACGTCGGCCAGCAGCGCCTGCGACTCGATCAGCGGGCCCGCCGTCTTGGGCTCGATGGTGAAACCCAGGCCCGCGAGCTTGGCCGAGAAACGCACCGCGCGGATGATGCGCACCGGGTCTTCGCGGTAGCGCGTGGCCGGGTCGCCGATCATGCGCAGCAGCTTTTTCTTCGCGTCCTGGATGCCCTTGTGGTAGTCCACCACGACCTGAGTTTCGGGGTCGTAGTACATCGCGTTGACGGTGAAGTCGCGCCGCGTGGCGTCTTCGTCCTGCGGGCCCCAGACGTTGTCGCGCAGCACGCGGCCGCTGGCGTCCACGGCGTGCTGCATGCCCACCAACTGCTGCTTGCTGGTCTTTTCGTTGCCGCTCACCTGCTGCTCGATGGCGGTGTTGTCCAGGTAGGCGCGGAAGGTGGAGACCTCGATCACCTCGTGCTCGCGGCCGCGGCCGTGCACCACGTGCACGATGCGAAAGCGCTTGCCGATGATGAAGGCGCGGCGGAACAGGCCCTTGACCTGCTCGGGCGTGGCGTTGGTGGCCACGTCGAAGTCCTTGGGCCGCAGGCCCAGCAGCAGGTCGCGCACGGCGCCGCCCACGATGTAGGCCTCGTAGCCCGCCGCCTTGAGCGTGCGCACCACGTCGGCCGCGCGGCGGTCCACCAGTTCGGGGTTGATGCCGTGCACCGAGGCAGGCACTTCCTCGCGCTTGCCGAAGCGGTTCTTTCCGCGGCCGGCGCCGGGGGCGCCCTTGCCCAGCAGTTTGTCGATGAACTTCTTGATCATGGTTGGGTGGGAAAGAGATCCAATATGCGCCAGCCACGCTGCTGCGCGAGCGCCCGCAGGCGGGGGTCGGGGTTGGTGGCCACCGGGTGATCGACGGTTTCGAGCAGCGGCACGTCGTTCATGGAGTCGCTGTAGAACGTGCTCTCCACGCCGCTCCAGGCCAGGCCGCGCGCCGCGAGCCATTCTTCCATGCGCCGCACCTTGCCTTCGCGCATGGTCGGCGTGCCCTCGATGGCGCCGGTGTACCAGCCCTGCGCGTCGCGCGCAAGGCCCATGGAGAGCAGTTCGTCCACGCCCAGCGCCTGGGCGATGGGGCCGGTCACGAACTCGTTGGTGGCCGTGATGATGACCACCTGGTCGCCCGCCGCCTGGTGCTGGCGCACCAACTCCAGCGCCTGCGGATGGATGGCGGGCCCGATCACCTCGCGCATGAACTGCGCATGCGCCGCTGCGGCGGCCTCGGGCCCGCGCTGGCGCACGGCCTCGATGGCAAAGCGCACGTAGTCGTGCACGTTCAGCGTGCCGGCCTGGTAATGGGCGTAGAACTCGTCGTTGCGGCGGCCGAACTCCACCGGGTCGTTCCAGCCGATGCGGATGGTGAACTCGCCCCACTCGTAGTCGGAGTCGAGCGGCAGCAGCGTGTGGTCGAGGTCGAACAGGGCCAGCCGAGGGCGTTGCGCCGGGGGTTCAGGGTTCATGCGGTGTGGGGTGTGGAAAAAGGGGGCGGGCGGAGGGAGGCAAAGCCGGCAGCGTGCGCGGCTATTCGGACTCCAGCATGGCCCGCAGCAGGGGAATGGTGATGGCGCGCTGGGTGCGCAGGGCGAAGCTGTCCAGCTGGTCCAGCAGCTGCATGAGGCTGCCCAGATCGCGCGAGAAGCGCTTGAGCATGTAGTCCATCACATCGTCGCCCAGGAAGATGCCGCGCGCGTCGGCCTCCTGGCGCAGCACGGCGCGGCGCTCGGCCTCGCCCAGCAGGTGCAGCTGGAAGATGTGGCCCCAGCCCAGGCGGCTGCGCAGGTCGTCGCGCAGCGGCAGGTCGGCCGGCGGCGTCTGGCCGGCGGCCAGCACCCAGCGGGGGTCGCCCACGGCGGGGCTGATGGCATTGACGAACCAGTTGAAGGCGGCGGCCTGCTGGGCCGTGTTGTACAGGTGCACCTCGTCCAGCAGCACGGCAGACCAGCGGTCGTCGAACGCCGTCGGCTCGGCCACCGAGGCATCGAGCCAGCCGACCGAGGCGCCCTGCTCGCGCAGCGCCTCGCGCACGGCCTCCAGCAGGTGGGTCTTGCCGCTGCCCGACTCGCCCCAGAGGTAGGTGGGCACCGGCGAGCGCAGCACCTCGACGGCGCCATCGCCCACGGCCAGCCGCAGGTGCTGCAGGGCCGCTTCGTTGGTTCCGGCGAAGAACCGGGACAGCGTGGGCCCGGTGGCCAGGCCGATGTCGAGCGCGAGCTGCTTCATGCGCCGCGCCCCGGCACGGCGGCCCGCACGCGCCGCGCACCCGGACCGCAGCGGCAGGCGCGGTGCGGGACGAAGGGCGGCAGTGGGGGGCGAGGCGGCATGGAAGTGGGAATGGCAAAGGGCCGGATGGCAGGGCGCGTGGGACACGCCGGCGCGAATTTTAGTCTGCCGCGGCGACCCGTCCGGCCACGGCGCGACGGGCCACCCGCGGCCACGCCATCCGCCGGCCCCGCGGGGGCATTGGCGGGCCAGGCGGGCGGGGCCTTTAAAATCCGCCGCTCCAGCCCGCCGCGCGGGCCCACCAGCACTCACGAACCCTTCCATGAGCTCCTCCGACTCCTCCACCCCCATCTCCTACAAAGACGCTGGCGTCGACATCGATGCCGGCGACGCGCTGGTCGAGCGCATCAAGCCGCTCGCCAAGAAGACCATGCGCGAGGGCGTGCTGGCCGGCATCGGCGGTTTCGGCGCCCTGTTCGAGGTGCCCAAGCGCTACCAGGAGCCGGTGCTGGTGAGCGGCACGGACGGCGTGGGCACCAAGCTCAAGCTGGCCTTCGAGTGGAACATGCACGACACCGTGGGCATCGACCTGGTGGCCATGAGCGTGAACGACGTGCTGGTGCAGGGTGCCGAGCCGCTGTTCTTCCTCGACTACTTTGCCTGCGGCAAGCTGGACGTGGACACGGCCGCGGCCGTGGTGGGCGGCATCGCCCGGGGCTGCGAACTGTCGGGCTGCGCCCTGATCGGCGGCGAGACGGCCGAAATGCCCGGCATGTACCCCGCCGGCGAGTACGACCTGGCCGGCTTTGCGGTCGGTGCGGTCGAAAAATCCAAGATCCTCACCGGCAAGACCGTGGCAGCCGGCGACGTGGTGCTGGGCCTGGCCTCGGCCGGCGTGCACTCCAACGGCTTCAGCCTGGTGCGCAAGTGCATCGAGCGGGCCGGCGATTCGGCCCCCGCCACGCTGGACGGCAAGCCGTTCAAGCAAGCCGTCATGGAACCCACGCGCCTGTATGTGAAGAACGTGCTGGCCGCGCTGGCCAAGCACCCCGCGCCGCAGGATGCGGCATCGGCCGGCGGCATCAAGGCCCTGGCCCACATCACGGGCGGCGGCCTGCTGGAGAACATTCCGCGCGTGCTGCCCGAGGGCCTGGCCGCCCACCTGAAAGCCGGCAGCTGGCCGCAGACCGAGCTGTTCGCCTGGCTGCAGAAGACGGCCGGCATCGACGACATCGAGATGAACCGCACCTTCAACAACGGCATCGGCATGGTGGTGGTGGTCTCGGCATCCGAGGCCGAAGCCACGGCCGCCACGCTGCGCTCGCTGGGCGAGACGGTCTACACGATCGGCACCATCGCCGAACGCGGCGACGGCGCGCCCGTGGTGGTGGGCTGACCCCCTCAGCCGCACCCCGCCGCCCATGATGGAGCCGCTCGCACCGCACGACGTTCCGCCCTCCGCCGCCGGCCCCGTGCGGGCGGCCCCCACGGCGCCCGGCGCGACCGGTGCCGGCGTGCCTGCGGGCACCGCGGCGGCGGTCCCTTCTCAGGCCTTGGCAACGCCCCCCGCCCGGCCCCGCGGCGTGGTCACGGCCAGCTACGTGCTCATGGCCGCGGCGCTGCTGCTGGTGATGTGGCAGGGCCTGCTGCCCGGCCTGCTGTGCGCCTGCCTGGGCTTTCTGCTCACGCGCTGGCTGGCGCCGCGCTTGGCCTGGCCGCCGGGGCGCAGCGTGCACCGCCCGTCCGGCAGTGGCGCCACGGCGGGCCAGGTGATCGCGGCGGCCGTGGTCATGCTGGCGCCGCTGTCGCTCATCGTGCTGGCGGCCTCGCATTCGCGCAGCTATATCGTCGAGGCACCGCAGCAGTACCGCGAACTGCTCGACTTTCTCGCCCGCACGGTGCTGGAGCTGCGCCTGAAGCTGCCGCCCGACATCGCCTCGCACCTGCCCGAAGGCGCGGTGGAGATCCAGCGCACCATCGCCGGCTACCTGGGCGCCAAGGCGGGCGCGCTGGCCATGGCCGGCCGCGCGTGGCTCAGCGGCCTGCTGCATGCCTACGTGGGCCTGCTCATCGGGGCCCTGGCCGCGGTGCGCACGCTGGACGGGCCCCGCGGACCGCTGGCCGAGGCGCTCTCGGCGCGCATCACCTGGTTCGGCGAGGCCTTCCGCCAGATCGTGGCGGCGCAGTTCTGGATCGCGGCGTTCAACACGCTGCTGACGGCGGTCTTCCTGCTGGGCGTGCTGCCGCTGTGGGGCATGCAGCTGCCCTACACGCCCGCGCTGATCACGCTCACCTTCCTGGCGGGGCTGGTGCCGATCGTCGGCAACCTGCTGTGCAACGCGGTCATCACCATCGTGGGGCTGTCGGTGTCGCCGGCCGCGGCCATCGCCTGCCTGGCGTTCCTGATCCTGATCCACAAGGCCGAATACGTCATCAACGCCAAGGTGGTCGGCCAGCGCACCCACATGGGCGTGTGGGAGCTGCTGGCGGTGATGTTCGTGGCCGAAGCGGTGTTCGGCCCGGCCGGGCTGGTGGCAGCGCCGCTGTTCTACGCGTACCTCAAGAAGGAACTGCAGGCAGCGCAGCTGGTGTGACCGGCCGCCCGGATGGCATTTGCTATAAAAAATATAGCAAAACAGACAATGAGTTCTAGGGCATGAGGCCCTTTTGGCTCAAACCTTCTGGAATTGCCGCGCCACGAACGCCCAGATGAGCGCCGAGGCGTCCGGGCCGTCCGGATCGCTGTAGGGCACGCTGGCCAGGCCGCCGCTCCAGGCATGCCCCAGGCCCAGGATTTCCCGCAGCGCCACCACGGTGCGGCCCTGCCGCTTGAACTCGGTCAGGCGCGTGGCGTGCCGCTTGCCGCGCTGCTGCATGCGCGCGGCGCCGGCCTTGGCGCCCAGCGCCTGCGCCCAGAGTTCGGCGGTCGCGCAGGCATTGCGGGGCGATACCACGCCGTCGGCCTCGCCGTGCAGCACCAGCAGCGGAGGCAAGGGCAGCGGGCCTTCGGGCGGGGGCGGGCCCATGCCCAGCACCGGGGGCGCGGGCTCGGGCAGCAGGGCCTCGCGGCGCCCGCTCATGGCGGCCAGCGCCTGGGCGGACGACTCCGCCGTGCCCGGCGCCACGCCCGAATGCATGGCCACCGCGCAGAACCGTTCCGGATAGCGCGCCGCCAGCAGCACCGCCATGCATGCGCCGGCTGACAGGCCGGCCACTGCCACGCGCGTGAGATCGACCGGATGGCGCCGCGCCACTTGGTCCACCGCCGCCATGAGCGTGGCCGCTTCCGCGTGGGCCTTGCCGTTGCGGTGCGAGAACCAGTTCCAGCAGCCCTGCGCGTTGGCGATGCGCTCCTGCTCGGGGTACAGCACCAGAAAGCGCTCGCGGGCAGCGAGCCGGTTCATGCGCGAACTGGCGGCCAGATCGGCCCCCGTCTGCCCGCAGCCGTGCAGCATCACCATCATGGGGAGCTTTTCGCCCGCGCCCAGGGCCAGGCCCGGGGGAATGTGCAGGTGAAAACGCCGCGCGCCGGCCGGGCCGGGGGCGATGCCGCCGATCCATTCGCCCGCCCCGGGCGGCACCTTGCGCGGCGCCCGGGCCTTGGGGGTGGCGGCATTCACCAGCGACAGCAGGGGCTTGGCGGCCGCCTTCACCCGCGCGGGGCGCGTGGCGCGGGCCAGCGCCTTCAGGTTGCGCTGGTAGGCCCGGGTGAAAACGGACAGGGAAAACAGGCGGGAGCTGCGGGGCATGGGCGGTCGTCCAATCGGCGGGGTAGCGGGTTCACCATACCAGTTTTGTTGCAGTGCAGCATTTTTTGGGCCTGCCAGAACTGGAATTGGGCGCCACGGCCTACGAACCCGCCGGCCGCGTGCCATCGAAACATGTCCTGAAATGATCGATCCCTGGCCGCCCCGGGCCGGACGCCGGCCGCCGCTGCTCTCAAAATCAGCGCCATACTCCACCACCCATCGAATCGCCCCCATGAAAACCTGTCTCATAGTGATCGACGTGCAGGAATCGTTCCGCCAGCGTCCCTATTTCACCGCGCAGAGCCTGCCGCCCTACTTGGCCGCGCAGAACGCACTCATCAAGGGCTGCGCGGCCCGAGGCGTGCCGGTGGTGCGCATCTTCCACAGCGACGGTCCCGCCGATGCCGGCAACCCGTTCGCCATCGAGTCCGGCCACGTGCGCCCGCTGGAGGGCCTGGCACCGTTCGACGCCGCCGCCACCTTCACCAAATCGCGCCACAGCGCGCTGGTGGACACGGGCCTGGCCGTCTGGCTGACGCAGCACGGCATCCAGCGCCTGATCGTGAGCGGCATCCGCACCGAGCAGTGCTGCGAGACCACCACCCGCCATGCCTCCGACCTGGGCTGGCAGGTGGACTACGCCCTCGATGCCACGCTCACCTGGGACATGGTGCAGCCCGACGGCCGCACGCTCACCGCCACCGACATCCGGGACCGCACGGCCACCGTGCTGCAGGACCGCTTCGCCACCGTGTGCACCGCCGCCCAGGCGCTGGAGCGCGCGGCCGCCGCGGCCTGATCCCCGCCCTTTCCGCCCCCACCCCGTCCACCCCGCCCCTCCGCCATCACGACGAAAGAAGACGCGCCATGCTGGAACTGCGCCCCACCTGCGAACACTGCAACACCGCCCTGCCGCCCGCCTCGCCCGATGCGCGCATCTGCAGCTTCGAGTGCACCTTCTGCGCCGACTGCGTGGACCACGTGCTCGGCAACGTGTGCCCCAACTGCGGCGGCGGCTTCGCCCCGCGCCCGATCCGGCCGGCGTACAACCACAAGGGCAACAACTTCCTGGGCAACGACCCCGCCAGCACCGTGGTGCGCCACCGGCCCGTGGACCCGGCCGCCCACGCGGCCTTTTCCGCCGCCCTGCGGCAGATTCCGCCCGCACAGCGATGAGCAGCGGCCCCGGCGCGCCCATCCACGTCTTCTTCGCGCTGCTGCCCGGCAGCCTGGTGCTGGACTGGGCCGGGCCCGCCGAGGCGCTGCGCATCGCCAACCAGGTGCTGCAGGCGCGGGGCGGGCCGCCGGGCTTCGTGCTGCACTTCGTCAACCCGGCGCCCGAATCGGTCACTTCGGTCGGCGTATCGCTGACTGGGCTGGCCCCGCTGCCGGCCACGCTGCCGCAGCCCGCCTGGGTGGTACTGGTGGGCCTGCCCGGGCAGCGCATCGACGTGCAGCGCAGCGAGGCGCGCGAACTGCTGCACTGGCTGCGCGGCCTGCGGCTGGCCACGGGCCGACTGGAACTGGTGACGGTGTGCGCGGGCGCCGTGCTGGCCGCGCACGCAGGGCTGCTGGCCGGCCGGCGCGCCACCACGCACCACCAGCACCTGGCCGAACTGGCCGAGGTGGAGCCCCGCTGCGACGTGGTGGCCAACCGCGTCTTCGTGGCCGATGGCGCCCTGCACACCAGCGCGGGCGTGACCACGGGCATCGACCTGGTGCTGCACCGCATCGCCGATGCCTGCGGCCCGGCCATCGCCGCCGAGGTGGCGCAGACCATGGTGGTGGCGCTGCGGCGCGGCCCGCACGACCCGGAAATGTCGCCCTTCCTGCACCACCGCAACCACCTGCACGGCGCGCTGCACCGCGTGCAGGACGCGGTCGCCCAGCAGCCCCAGGCCGACTGGAGCGTGCCCGCCATGGCCGAGGTGGCGCACGCCTCGCCGCGCCACCTGACCCGCCTGTT
The DNA here is from genome assembly GCF_030158995.1 of Acidovorax sp. SUPP2825. Classification (NCBI taxonomy): domain Bacteria; kingdom Pseudomonadati; phylum Pseudomonadota; class Betaproteobacteria; order Burkholderiales; family Comamonadaceae; genus Acidovorax; species Acidovorax sp. SUPP2825. The sequence goes on from NZ_BQXK01000003.1 coordinate 152,077, forward strand.
CCTGGACCACGCCAGCATCGCGCCGCTGCAGTACCTGCGCCGCATCCGCCTGGCCACCGCCGAGGCCGCGCTGCGGTCGGGGCGCAACGTGACCGAGGCGGCGGCGATGGCGGGGTTCAGTTCGGATACGCAGCTGCGCCGGGCGTGGAAGCAGTTCGGGCGGGGTGGGACGCCTTCGCAACTCGGGGGAACGGGTGGCGGCGCAGGGCTGCCGGGCCTCTAAAGCGCGCGCATGCGTCCAGGGCGGCCGCTTTCGGCGGGTTGCTGGCGAGGGGTGCAGGGCAACGCCGCCCGGTCGTCGGCGAAAGGCTGTTCGCAAAGGGCGTGGGAGCGCCAAGCGGGGGATGCCGCTGGCTCGGGTCTTGTGAAGGGCATACTTTGCCAACGGCCCGGCCGCTCACTGCTGTCATCCACCATGCCACCGATCCAACCCACACCCCTCTCCATCCGATCGCGCCTGCGGGGCGCGGTCTACGGCCTGCTCGTTGGCGATGCGCTGGGGGTGCCCTACGAGTTCTCCGATGCCGCAGAACTGCCGGAACTCCGCTTGATCGAGATGGCACCGCCCGATGGATTTCGCCGCGCCCATCCGGGAGTGCCGGCAGGCACCTGGAGCGATGACGGCGCGCAAGCACTGCATCTGCTGAGGGTTCTTCTCGATGGGGACCACGCACTGGAAAGCAGGTTCGCCGATGGCTTGCAGTCCTGGCATTCCTCCGGTGAACTGACACCCGATGGCCGCGTGTTCGATATCGGCATCCAGACGCAGGAAGCCTTGGCGAAACTCCGGCGAGGTGTGCCGCCCAGCCAGAGCGGCCCTTGCGAAGAGAGGAACAATGGAAATGGGTCGCTCATGCGGGTGCTTCCCGCGGCCTTGCTTCCCGCTGCAGACGACCGGGTCCTGATCGACCGCGCGAGAAGGCAAAGCCTTCCCACCCATGGGCACATGAGGTCGCTGCTCGCGTGCGCGTTGGCGACCTTGGTATCCGCCCGCCTTCTCAGGGGCCTCTCGTTCGTGGAGGCGCTCGACGGGGCCCAGGAGCACCTCGAAGAGACCACATCCGAATCCGAGCGATTTGAACTTCGCATCCTTTTGAACGGACGGTTTGATCCCCCGAGCGGAAGCGGGTATGTGGTGGACTGCCTTTGGTCGTCCGTTGCAGCCGTCCTTCGCACGCGCAACTTCGAAGACTGCGTGCGGTGCGCGATCGGTTTTGGCAACGACACCGATACCACTGCCTGCGTCGCGGGGGGATGGGCGGGACTGCTCTATGGCGAGCAAGGCATTCCGCTGCGATGGCGCGAGCAGCTTCAAGGAAAGCCCCTCGTCGAGCCCTTGCTCGACCGCCTGCTCGCCGCCTGGGAGTGATTCCTGCCAGAACCGGCAAGGAAAGAGAAGGCGCCAAGGCGGCGGCTCGCGGAAAGATCCGGCGCTTCAGGAACACCGCCCTTCACCACGCCGGGCCCCTGATCGGTGAGGCAAAATGCCCCACCCCGCCCGACCCTGAAATGCCGTGCCGAATGCAACAATCGGGGCCGGGTTCGGCACCCGTCTCGGCGCCGACGAAACCACCGGAAAAGCATTTGGAGGCCATGCACCTCACGATTGATCTTTTCACGCAATCGCCAGGAAATGCTCAAAAAATGGATTGGTTCCCTATCGTCTTCATCGCGTTCAAGGTCATCGTGCTCGGAACGGGCATGTTTTTAGCCATCAAGTGGCACCACGATCAAGGCAAGAAGAAGAAAAAATAATGCCGGCCGGGTTGGAGGGCGCCCACCAAACGCATCCTTGACGCCCCGGTGGGTCCAACGGCATCGCCCGCAAGGGGCGTTGTTTCTAATTCGGTCCGATAAGAACGATCCGCACCCAAAGGTTTTTTGACCCGCAGCGATCGCCGGCTGAATGGCGCTGCAACGCGAGGTTCGAAAACGAATGGGTTGCCAGCCCTTCCCCACCGACCGTGGGCGCTTCGGACTCCCCTTAGTTCGGACCGTCCACCATCAGCCTCAGGTTCTGCACGGCCGCCCCGGCAGCCCCCTTTCCCAGGTTGTCCAGCACTGCACTCAAGACGACCTGCCCCGTGCGCTCGTTCCATGAGACGGCCAGGCCCATGTCGTTCGAACCGTTGTGGACCTGCGGGTCCCGTTCGGTCATCGGCTCGGCCGACGACATCGGCAGCACCTGCACATGCGCCGCATCGCGGTACCGCTGCGCCAGGCATTCGTGGATGCGTGCGCCCGAAGCCTGTGCGGGCAGCATTCGCGCATGCAACCCGATGGTGAGCACGATGCCCTGACGGTAGCTGCCGTAGGCCGGCACGAAGAGGGGCCGCTCCGTGAGGCCCGCATAGGCCTGGATCTCCGGCACGTGCTTGTGCTCCAGGGCCAGGCCGTAGACCGTGAGCGAATGCGCGCCCAGTCCCGCCTCCTGCGCTTCGCCCCCCGCCCGGCCCATGCCGGAATAGCCGGAGACGGCATGGATGGTGAGCGGATAGTCGGCGGGCAGCAGGCCCGCATCCGTCAAGGGCCGCAGCAGGGCGACTGCGGCGGTGGGGTAGCAGCCCGGGTTGGTGACCCGCGACGCCTTGGCGATGCGTTCGCCTTGCTGCGCATCCAGTTCCGGCAGGCCATAGACCCAGCCGGGGCTGGTGCGGTGGGCGGAGCTGGCGTCGATGACGCGCACGCCGGGGTTGTCGATCATCGCGACCGCCTCGCGCGCCGCTGCATCGGGCAGGCACAGGATGGCGATGTCGCAATCGTTGATCGCCGCCTTTCGCGCGGCCGGGTCCTTGCGCAAGCCCGCAGGCAAGGTGTGGATGCGAAATTCCGAGCCCCGGAGCCGGTTCTGCAGGTCCAGGCCCGTGGTGCCCTGGTCGCCGTCGATGAAGATTTGGTGGTTCATAGAACGCGATCGTAGGGAGACCGCCTCGATGGCTCCAGCGAAATATCGGCAACCCCAAGTTAAGAAAAATTAAACTGTCGGCATGCGAGAACTGAGCCTGGACCACTTGCGCACCCTGGTTGCCATCGCCGATCTCGGCTCCCTGGCCAATGCGGCGCGCGCCCTTCACCTGGCGGCCCCCACGGTCACCGTGCAGATCGCGGAGCTGGAGTCGCGCCTGGGCGGCCAGTTGCTCGTTCGCGGGCGGGGGCCCGCGCAACCGACGGCCCTGGGCGAGCGGTTCATCGCGCGGGCGCGCCGGCTGCTAGCGGACGCGGACGATGCCGTCGAGGACGTTCGGCGCCAACTCGCTGGCCAGACGGGCCGCGTGCGCGTGGGGGCCTCGACCGGCGCCATCGCGCACCTGCTGCCGCCCGCGCTCGAGCGCCTGGCCCGGCAACACCCCGGGGTCGATGTGAACGTGCAGGTGCTGACCTCCAACGAAAGCATGGCCCGGCTCGCGGCCGGCAGCCTGGACCTGGCGGTAGTGGCGCTGCCGCAGCCGGCCGTGCGCGGCGTGCAGGTCACGCCCCTGCGGCGCGAGGCGGTGGTCGCCTTCCTGCCATCGGCCTGGAAGGCGCCGCAGCGGCTCACGGCGCAATGGCTGGCGGAGCGGCCGCTCATCATGAACGACGCCTCCACCCGCCTGTACCGGCAGACCGCGGAATGGTTCTCGGCAGCAGGCGTCCATTGCCGGCCCCGCATCGAACTCAACTACAACGACGCGATCCGCACGCTGGTCGCCGCCGGCTACGGAGCGGCGCTGCTGCCGCAGGAGTCGTACGAGGCCACGCGCGACCCACGCATCGCCATCCGCCCGCTCCGCCCGGCGCTGTGGCGACAGCTCGGCCTCGCGGTGAGCGACCGGGGCGCCAGCGGGCCGACGCGTTTCGTGCTGGAGGCGTTGCTGCCGGAGAAGGGCCCGGCAGCGTGAGCCGGCACTGAATGCCGTTCGTCGGGCGGCGATGGCAACGGGGCGATACTGCGCACCGCCGCCTCTCGAGCAGCCCTCCTCCACCCGCTTTTCTGCTCCCTGCTTTTCCGGCCTTCTCATGGACCATCCGCTCGCATCGCCCACCCCACGCCATCGCGCCGTGCTGTTGGCAGGCATCGCCCTCTGCATCGCCCTGGGACTGGCCTCGCGCCGGTGGCCCGGTGTGCTGTTTTCCGAAGCGCTGGGCAAGTATCCCGGCGATGCGCTGTGGGCGCTGATGGTGATGTTCGGCTGGGCCTGCCTCTGGCCGCGCATGGCCCCGGGCCGGCTGGCCCTGCTGGCGCTGGCGACCTCGTTCGCGGTGGAGTTCTCGCAGCGGTACCAGGCGCCGTGGATCAACGCGATCCGCAGCACCACCCCGGGCCACCTGGTACTGGGGTCGCGGTTCAACGCGATGGACCTGGCGGCCTATTCCGTGGGCGTGGCGGTCGGCCTGGGGCTCGACATGCCTTACCGGGCCTGGCTGCGCCGAAGGACTGGAAGCCAGGCGACACGCCCCGATTGAGCGGCCGGGAGGCCCTGCGCGAAGGCCCCTGCCCGTCCGGATGCCCGCAAGCCTGGCTCACTCAGTCGAACAGCCCCGGCGTCATCGGCCCCTGGCGGGCCACCGGCGCATCGCGCGCGGCCTGTTCGGTCAGCAGGTTGCCCACGCGCACGCCCAGCAGCCGCAGCCGCTTGTCCAGCGGCACGCGCTTGAGGCACTGCCCGGCCGCCCGGCGGATGGTGGCGGCGTCCTGCGTGGGGTGGTCGATGGTGAGGTCGCGCGTGGCGATCTTGAAGTCGTCGTAGCGCAGCTTGATGCCGATGGTCTTGCCCACGTAGCCCTTGCGCTGCAGGTCGCCGGCCACGCGCTCGCACAGGTCGGTGAAGATGCGGCCCAGCTCGGCGCGGTCGCGCACGGCGTGCAGGTCGCGGTCGAAGGTGGTTTCGCGGCTCATGGAGACGGGCTCGCTTTCGGTGACCACGGGGCGGTCGTCGCGGCCCCAGGCGGCCTCGTGCAGCCAGGCGCCGCTGGCCTTGCCGAAGTGGCGCACCAGCCAGTCGCGCGGGCGCGCGGCCAGCTCGCCCACCGTGTGGATGCCATGGGACTGCAGCTTGGCGTCGGCCTTGGGGCCGATGCCGTTGATCTTGCGGCAGGCCAGCGGCCATACCCGGGTTTCCAGGTCGCCCTCGTGCACGATGGAAATGCCGTTGGGCTTGTTGAACTCGCTGGCCATCTTGGCCAGGAGCTTGTTGGGCGCCACGCCGATCGAGCAGGTCAGGCCGGTGGCGTCGAGGATGCTTTTCTGGATGAGCCGCGCGAGCGACCGGCCGCCGTCGCGCTGGCCGCCCGGCACGTGCGTGAAGTCGATGTACACCTCGTCCACCCCGCGGTCTTCCATGACGGGCGCGATGGACACGATCACTTCCTTGAACATCCGCGAAAAGCGCCGGTACGAGGGAAAGTCCACCGGCAGCAGGATGGCCTGGGGACACAGGCGCGCGGCCTTCATGAGCCCCATGGCCGACCCCACGCCGAACTGCCGCGCGGGGTAGGTGGCGGTGGTGATGACGCCCCGCCCCACATAGTCCTTGAGCAGCGGGAAGGCCGCGACGGGAATCTCCGCCTCGCGGCCGGCGTACTCGGCCACCAGGGACTCGTCCTGCGCCCGCCGGCCACCACCGATGACGGCGGGCAACCCTTTGAGCTGCGGGTAGCGCAGCAACTCCACCGAGGCATAGAACGCGTCCATGTCCAGGTGGGCGATACGGCGTGGCAGGGGTGCGGCGGGCTCTTCGGGGGCGGTCACGTCCACCATTGTCCACGCGCTCCCCACCAGCTGCGCGGGCCCGGCGGGATGCCCCCGCAAGCACCTGCGCGATGGGCGATCAGCGCACGCGCAGCGCGCCCGGCTGGCCGTGGCCGGCCAGGCGGAACACGGCCACCGTGTCCACCAGTTGCTGCGCCTGTGCCTTGAGGCTTTCGGCCGCGGCGGCGCTTTCCTCCACCAGCGCCGCATTCTGCTGCGTGACCTGGTCCATCTGGCTCACGGCCTCGCCGACCTGGGACACGCCCGAGCTCTGCTCGGCGGTGGCGGCGCTGATCTCGCTCACGATGTCGCTCACGCGCTGGATCGACGACACGATCTCGCTCATCGTGGTGCCGGCCTCGTCCACCAGGGCGGTGCCGCGCTCGACGCGCTCCACGCTGTCGGTGATGAGGGCCTTGATCTCCTTGGCGGCGTCGGCCGAGCGTCCAGCCAGGCTGCGCACTTCGCTGGCCACCACGGCGAAGCCCCGGCCCTGCTCGCCGGCGCGGGCGGCTTCCACCGCGGCGTTCAGCGCCAGGATGTTGGTCTGGAAGGCGATGGAGTCGATCACGCTGATGATGTCGGCAATGCGGCGCGAGCTGTCGTTGATACCCTTCATGGTCTGAACCACCTGGCTCACGACCTCGCCGCCGCGCACCGCCACGCCGGAGGCGCTGCGCGCCAGCTGGTTGGCCTGCTGCGCGCTGTCGGCGTTGTGCTGCACGGTCGAGCCCAGCTCTTCCATCGACGCGGCGGTTTCTTCCAGCGAGCTGGCCTGCTCTTCGGTGCGCTGGCTCAGATCGGCATTGCCCTGCGCGATCTGCACGCTGGCGTTGGCCACGCTTTCGGCATTGCCACGCACCGAATCCACCACCGCGCTCAGCCGGTCGTTCATGGTGGCCAGGGCCTGCAGCAGGCGCGCGATCTCGTCGCGGCCTTCGGTGCGCACGCTGGTGCTCAGGTCGCCCTGCGCCACGGCTTCGGCCAGTTGCACGGCCACGGCCACCGAGCGCGTCGTGGCGCGGGTGACGATCCACATCACCCAGGCCGCCAGCGCGGCCAGCAGGGCCACGGCAGTCACCATCAGCAGCATGTCGCGGCGCAGCGTCTGGATCCGGGTGCCCAGCGTGTCGCTCAGCACGTCGAACGACACCGCCACGAGCGCGAACTGGGTGTCGATGATGCGGGTCATCTGCGCCACCCACTGCGTGGAAGGCATCGACAAGGTGGCCGCCTGCACGATGTTGTCGTCCGCGAGCTTGAAGCCCTCTTCCGCCGCCGCCAGCGCGGCCTTGCGTGCGGCTTCCACTTGCGGCGGCAGTTTGCCGCCCGAGGCCAGCTCGAGCGTCTTGCGGGCATCACCGTAATGCTGGCGGGCCCGGTCGGCCAGGGTTTCGATGCGCGCGCGCTCTTCGGGCGATGCGTCGCCGCGTGCGAGCACCAAGGCCCCGCGCGCCCGCATCTGGCCCAGGGATTCGGTCAGGTGCGGCAGATGGGCCAGAGCAGCCCGCTGAAGAAAATAGCTGGCGGGCTCCGAATCCAGGGAGATGCCCGAGCTGTTGGCCACATCGTCGATCAGCCCCAGTTCGCTCGCCACCAGCGCGGCATGGCGGGCATTGCTTTGGGCACCCGTGATGGACTTGGCCCCCACGCCCGCGACCAGGGTGCGCCAATCGCCCGACAACGCGTCCAGCTTGGCGGACAGCTCCCGGTCCTGCAGTCCGGTAGCGGCCGCCTGGGCCCGCACGATCGCGGCTTCGACCTCGGACTGCTTGGCCTGGCGCGGCGTGTTCAAGGAGGCATCGCCGCCCAGGAAGGCCGCCGACAAACCGCGGTGCTGCTGCGTGAGCTGCACCAGCTTGAGCAGTTCCTTGGCGGGGGCGATGCCCAGGTTTTCACGCTCCACCGTGCGCAGGGTGTCCCAGTTGAGATGCACCAAAAGGGTGGTGGGAATGGCGAACATGAAGAACGCCAATGCGCCGATGAGCAAGAACTTGCGCGAAATCCGGAGGTTGTTGATCCAGTGGGTCATAGGTCATCACTGGCAACAGCGTCACCAGTTGTAAAAATTAAAACAACACGGATTTGATAGAAACATCCAACACCGGGCCGTAGGAGAACGCCTTATTTCGCCGATTGCCAGCTAAATTTAGCGATTCCATCATTTTATTGATTCAGTCGGACGCACGCCGACAGCTGACGCATTAGGCGTACAGATACACAAAGATACCAAAAAATTTGACTTTTCACCAGATCGGTGCATTGCGACGAGCGCACCGCCTTGGTGCCAGTCAGCGCACGGTGATGATGTCCCGGTGCATGGGGGCCAGCAGCGCCAGCAGCCGGCTTTGCTGGGTGAACGCAATGCCCTGTTCGTCCATGGCATCCTGAAGCAGCTCCACCAGGACGTTGAAGTCGCGCTTTCGGATGGGCAAATCGGCATGCGCCGACTTCATGTCGGCCCCTTCGTAGCGGCACGGGCCGCCGGAGAGCACGCAGATCTGGTCCGTCAGACTGTCCTTGAGCGCCTGGGGCTTGGTCTCCTTGAACAGGGGGCCGATGCGCTCATCCTTGAATGCCCGGTCCACCAGGCCACTCATGATGCGGGCGATGCCGGGCTTGCCGCCCAGCGCGTCGTAAAGGCCTTCGGGCGCGGCAGTGGCCGGCACCGCAGCGGACGCAGCGGCCCCGGGTGGCGTGGCAACAGCGGCAGGTTGCTGCGCCGCAGCGGGCACGGCCGTGGCGAGGGCTGCGGCCAGCGCGAGCGCCAGGGCGGCGGCGCGCGGCACGCGGCATGGCGGCACCGCGAATCGGGGGGTGGCAGGGATGGGCATGGGGCCTCCTCTCGTCTTTCGGCCAGCGGCTCAGTACGCGGCCTGCACCGACAGGTACAAGCCGTTTTGCCGGCGGTAGCCCGTCACGCCCGGCACGATGAGGCCCAGGTTGACGTAGGCCAGGGTGATCGACATGTGCTTGTTGGGCGCCCAGGCGATGAACAAATCGCGCCAGTCGTCCTCGCGCAGCGCGGCGCCCAGTCCCGCCGAGGCGCCGATCGCCTGCAGGTTGTTGGGCTTGAAGCGGTATTCGGCGCCGATCGCCAGGTCACGGCGCAGCAGGTAGGCCACGGAGAATTCGGGCTGCAGGCTGCGGCGGCTGCGTCCCGGGGCCGAGCCGCCGAAGCCCAGCAGGCCGTTCTGGTTGGCGTTGGTGGAGCGCAGCGTGGCGCTCAGCACCAGGTTGCGGTCCAGCAGCAGCTTGGTGGCGGTCACGTAGACATCGGTGCCGCTCGTGTCGGCCCCCAGGAACTCGATGACCCTGCTGGCCGAAGCGGGGTGCAGCCGCTTGTGCTCCACGCCCACCGCCACCTGCGGCATGGCGCTGTCGGCTTCCAGCACCGCATCGCCGAGCAGGCGGACCTTGACCCCGATGATGTCCATCTTGAGGTGCAGATCGGGCTCGACGCCGAATGCCGCGATGCCGTTCAGCGCGACGGCGGGGGCGGCATCGAAGTCCTGCTTCGCCACTGACACCTCCACCCGCTCGTTCCAGCCCATCGCCGCGCCGTAGCTCGTGAGGCCGTAATCGCGCGTGCGGGTGCGGGTGGTGAAGGCGCTCATGCCGATCTCGCCCTCGGTGGCATTCGAGCCCACCACCGCCCAGGGGGTGAGCCCGCCGCCGGCCGAGCCGGAGATGCTGCTCACGCCGCCCGTCAGCAGCAGCTTGCCGGTTTCAGCCCGTGCCGTGCTGGCGGCGACCAACAGCGTGCAAAGTCCGGTGGTGCATGCCACCGTGGAGATCCAGTGAATGGGGTGCATGGGGGTCCGTCCGCAAAGGAGCGCCAACCTGCGCTGTAGCAGAGTGTTACCTAAATCGACGCCCGACGAAACCCCCATTCCGCAAAGCAGAATATGAGGCCGTTTCGCTACAGCATGCGTTCGATCAGCGCGCCCGTGAACAGCACCGGCCCGGTCGGGCCCTTGTCGCCCGGCACGCCGCCCTGCGGCTCCAGGCTGATGGCCAGCGTGGGCACGTTCTTCACCGCGCTCTCCGGCGTGGCCAGCGTGAGCAGCGCCTGCGGCCCCAGCACGCCGAGCGAGCGAGGGCCTGCGCCGGGCGGCAGCGCCCACAGCTGCAGCGAATGGTCGCTGCCTTCCTGGAAACCGCCCACGCGCTGCAGCACCAGCGCGTTCTTCTGGGCATCGAACGTGACAAGCATGGACGGCGCGGCTTTCGCATCGGCCAGCACCGCCACGTAGCGCACCTGCGGCGTGGCCGCCAGCTGCTGGCGCAACTGCGCGATCTGCGCCCTGCTGTCCTGCTGGAGCCGCTGGTGCGTCTGCAGCCCGACGACCACGGCGGCCACCGTGGCCAGCGCGCCCAGCGCCGCAGCCCCGCGCCACAGGCGCACGCTGCGCAGCCATCCGCCAGGGCCCGCACGGTGGCCGTCGCCCTCGGCCCGCGCCGGGACGGCCCCCTGCCGCGCCGCGCGCATGGCCTCGCGTTCCTTTTCGGCCTGGACCAGGTTGTGGATGCGCAGCCACACTTCGGGCGGCGGGGCCTGCTCGGCCTGCAGCTCGGTCAGGCCGGACCAGCGCGATTGCCACACCAGCGCCGCCGCCCGCACGCCGGCATGCTCGCGCGCCAGGGTCTCGAAGCGGCGCCGCGCACCGCCGCGCAGCGTGCCCAGCGCATAGGCGGCCGCCAGGCGGTCCAGCAGTTCAGGGGATTGCGAAAGATTCATGGCAGCACCTCACGCGTAGCGCGACAGGCAGTCGCGCAACTGGCCCAGCCCCCGGCGGATCCACGTCTTGACCGTGCCCAGCGGCAGCTTCAGCTGCTCGGCCAGCTCGCCGTGGCTCAGGTCGCGCAGGTACGCCAGGCTGACCACTTCGCGATGGCGGTGCTCCAGGCGGCCCAGGCATTGGTGCAGCGCGGTCGCCTGCTCGCTGGCCTGCGCGATGTCCACCGGCGAGGGCTGGTCTGCCTGCAGTGTCTGCGCCAGTTCGTCATCGAACTCCTGGGTGAGCTGCGCCCGGTCGGCCGTGCGCCGGCGCAGAAAGTCCAGTGCCCGGCTGCGCACGATCAGGCCCATCCACGCCATCGGCGGGCTCAGGGTTTCGCGGTAGCTGCCGGCCACGCGCCAGATGGTGAGGTAGGCCTCCTGCAGCACGTCCTCGGCCCACTCGCGGTTGCGCAGCACGCGCAGGGCCACGCCGAACAGGCGCGACGACGTGTGGTCGTACAAGCGCTTGAGGGCGGCATCGTCGCGTCCCGCGACCTGGTCAATGAGGGCCATCAGTTGGGTGTCCGTGAGGGAGGTGCTCATGCACGCATTGTGTGAGAAAAAGTGCGGTCTCAGCCATGCAGCGGGATACGGTGGGTGTGGGTTGGCGGATACAAAGCCCTCTTTCGGACAAGGACTCTGAATCCGATCGGCCACGGCCGGCGTATGAAGGACACCTGCGGCGCGCAGTCCTCTTTCCCGACCCACCAGGAGACAGCATGCGAGACAACCGATCCAAGGCCCTTCCCTTCGGCGACCTGCGTTCCATGAAGCGCCGCGCCACCCTCGCTGCCGGCGCGCTGCTGCTGGCGGCCGGCGCGTTCTACGCCGGCAAGAGCGCGGTGGCGCACGAACTGCCGGCCGCGGGCGCGGTCGTGCAGGCGGTGACCGGCTGATCGCCCGGCGCCCGCCGGGGCCGGCTCGCTAGCGGCGGGCCGCAGGCCCGCCCTCGCTGACGTCGCCGGCCTCTTCCATGGCCACCTGGGCGACGGCTTCTTTCGCCTGGGCGGCGCGGTTGCGCTTTTTCAGATGGGCGTCGCGCATCAGCAGATACTTGTCCAGGGCCACTTGGTCCACCCATTCGCTGGCCCCCAGATAGTTGGCGCGCTGGCTGACCACCTGGACGGCGGTCAGGCTGTTCTTCACAGAGACGCTGGAGATCTGGTTCTTCGGGTTGCCCAGGCCATCGACCTGCGATGCGAACACGTCCCTTGCATTGGACGGGCCGAAGAGCGGCATCACCAGATACGGCCCCGTGCCCACGCCCCAGGTGTCCAGGGTCAGGCCGAAGTCTTCCTTGCGATGGGGCATGCCCCAGCCGCTGGCCACGTCCACCAGGCCGAGGACGCCCACCGTGGTGTTCGTGCCGAAGCGCGCGAGGGTCGTCATGCCCTCGCCCACCCTCCCCTGCAGCATCAGGTTGACCGACGACCACGGGTTCTGCCAATTGGAAAAGAAGTTGTTCAAGCCTTTCTGCGCCACGTCGGGAACCACGGTTTTGTAGGCCTTGGCAGCCGGCTGCAGGACGACCTGGTCCACGCCTTCGTTAAAGGAAAAGATCTTGCGGTTGACGGGCTCCAGCGGATCCGGCTGCGCCAGGGAGGCGCATCCGGTACTGAGGACCGCCAAGGCGCAGACGGCATACCGGGCATTCGGCATGCGGCGATTCCAGGGTGCTGAGAGATGCAGGCGAGAGGGCATTCGTACCTCCGGTGACAGTGGGTGATGGAGACTTGAGGCATGGAGTGCATCGCATCCCATGGGCCGCCATCGTCACCGCGCCCGCATTGCTGAATCCTTACTGGCCGGGGCCGGGCGCCGATGCGTGCGTCACGCGCACTTCCAGCCCCACCGCGCCATTGCGCGCTTCGATGGTCCAGCCATGGGCGGCGGCGATCTCCTGGCAGATCGACAGGCCCAGCCCGGCCCCTTCGTCGCGCCGGGACGCACCCCGCCAAAAGCGCTCGCAGAGCTTGCCCAGGTGCTCCGGCGCCACCCCCGGCCCTTCGTCGGACACCACGAACCCCCGGCCATGCACCTGTAGCCGCACCACGCGATGCGGCGGGCTGTGCTGGATGGCGTTCTCCAGCAGGTTCTTGAGCAGTGTGAAGAGCGCGCCCCGGTCGGCGTCCCAGAGTCCCACGCCCTCGTCGAAAAACAGCGCGATCTGCACCTGGCTGCGCTCGGCCACACGGTCCATGAAATCGCTGGCCTCCAGGATCGCGGAGCGCGGGTCGCACCGCTCGATCCGGTAGTTGCGCTGCTCGCTGGCCTCGGCCAGGTGGAGCAGCTGCTGCACCTGGCGCGCCATGCGGTCGATGTCCTGGAGCAGGTAGCGGCTGTGCCCGCTGCCACCGGCCTTGCCACCGCTGTGGCCGCCCAGTTCCACCTGCGCACGGATCAGCGACAGCGGGGTCTTCAATTCATGCGCGGCATTCGCCAGGAACTCCTGCTGCGTCTGAAACCCCAGCTGCACGCGGTCCAGCGCCCGGTTGAAGGCATCGACCAGCGGCACCAGTTCGCTGGGCAGATCGCCCAGCGCCAGCCGGTCGCCCAGGGACTGCGGCGTGATGCGCTGTGCCTGCAGCGATGCGATGCGCAGCGGCTCGAGCACCCGGCGCAGCGTCAGGTGCATGGCGATCACGAAAATCACGAGGAACGTGAGGCAGGTGGCCACGATGCCCTTGCGCAGCGCCGGCAACCCGATGCTGTGCTGCAGCAGCAGAACGATTCGGTCGCTGATGGCGAACTGCACATACCACGTCCGGTCGGGCCGCTGCAGGGGCACCGTGGCAGCATGCATCGCCACGCCGTCGCGCTGCAGCGCGAAGCCCTTGCGCTGTGGATCGAACCCCAGGCCCTCGGGCGCCAGCGGGAATCTTTTCCCGTCGGTGGTGTAGAACACCGCGCCGTGCGGATCGACGATGCGCAGCACCACCTCTTCGCTCAGGCTGGCGAAGGGCCATTCGTCGATGCGGGACCGGTCCAGGCCCACGGGCAGTCCCGCGCCGTCGAAGCGGATGATCCTGGCGATCGACTCCGCCCGCTCGATCACGCTGTGCTGCAGCATGTACCGCTCCAGCGGTTCGAGCAGCACCATGACGACGGCCATGACCAGCCCGCCGCTCAGCAGCATGCCGGCCACGTACAGCAGCAGCAGGCGCCCGCGAAAGCTACGGGGCCAGTGGCTTTTCGCGGACGGCATATCCATGGGTCCTGATGTTGGCGATCTGAACGCTCGATCCCACCGCAACGAGCTTGCGCCGCAGCCGGTGCAGCGCCACGTCCAGCGCGTTCGGCGTGACGGCCTCGGCGATGCCCCAGGCGGCGGCCTCCAGCTCCGAGCGGCGCACCACCTGGCCGGTCTTGCGCAGCAGGCACAGCATGATCTGCACCTCGGTGAGCGGCAGCGCAACGGTTTCCCCGCCGCACACCAGGCACCCCCGGCCCGCATCCAGGCGCAGGTCGCCGTACACCGGGTCCAGCGCCTTCAGGTGGGAGGGCCGCCGCAGCAGCGCCCGCACCCTGGCGATCAGCTCCTCCATGGGAAACGGCTTGGTCAGGTAGTCGTCCGCGCCGGATTCGAGGCCGTCGACCCGGTCGTGCAGCGCGTCCCTGGCCGTCAGCATCAGGCAGGGCACGGTCTGGTCCCCCGCGCGCAGCCGCCGCACCAGTTGCAGGCCGTCGCCGTCCGGCAACCCCCGGTCGATCACCAAGGCGCCGTAGGGAATGTCGCGCAGTGCGAGCCAGGCCGATTCGATGTCGGAAAAGGCATCCACGGCAATGCCGGCCCCCGCCATGGCCTGGCGGATGAGATCGGCCAGCCGTTCGTGGTCTTCTACCAGTGCGATGCGGTTCATCCTCGGGTCCATCCAAAAATACCTGGCGGCCTGCGCGCGGCGCAGGCCCCGAAAATCAGCGGGCCGTCAGCGACAGCAGCCGGTCCACCAGGGGGCCGATGCTGCTGCCATCGCCGGACACCCGCCCCTGCACGAGGTCGAGCCGCAGGCCTTCGATGGCATACCGGCACACCCTGTGCGTGGCGAGGTCCACCGAATCCGTGGCGCACATCTCCTCGACGAAATCCGACCAGATCGCCGGATACTGCGGATCGCCGAGCACGGCAGCCACCGCCCGGCGCTGGTGGCTCCGCAGGGCCGCCAGGCTCGCCCCCATGGCGCGCAGGTAGGCCCGCAGATGCCGTGCCGGGCCGCAGGGCTCGGCGGCCAGGGCGTCGTCCAGGAAGCGGCGAAAGTCTGCCACGTAGTCGTCGAAGACCTCCTCGGAAAAGCCCTTCGGCCCGCCGCGCCGGCCCCGCCGCGCGCACGCCCGGCCAGGGGATCGCCACCAGGGCAGGCCGCTGCCCGGCCCGAAGGCCGGCCCGCCCGGCACGGGCCCGCCGAAAATGCGCGCAGCGCCACGCATCTCAGAACCGGTGGATGTAGCCGACGGTGGCGCGCGACATGCTCGAGCGCCCCACGATGGGGCTGTTCTTGATCTCGTCGGGCAGGCTCGTCGCGCTGACGTCGAGGAACACCATCTGCCGAGGCCGGATCGCGTAGTCCAGCCGCAGCCCCAGCTCCATCGTGGTGGCTGCCTTGCCGGTGTACTGCGCGCGGCCGGGCTGCGCCTCGTTGGGCCGCACGCCGAAGTAGTAGTCCACGTACTTTTCGTCGAGCCACTGCGCCTGCACCCGGGGCGTCAGCCCGAAGCTGCCGAAGCCGAACCGCCGGTCCACCTGCAGCTGCAGTTTCTGGCCCTTGCTTTTGCTGGACAGGTCGGACAGCCACTCGCCCGAAACGCGGGCGAAGCCGGTGTTCCAGGTGACGGCCGCGCCGCCCCACACACTGCCATCGCGGTCGGCCATGCCGGCGAGCCGGGGCGAATCGCCGGCCTCGTAACCGCCATCCTCGTACTTGATGCGCCCCGTCAGGCCGATGCTGCTCTGCGGGCCGAACTCCTTTTGCAGCAGCTTGACGTCGGCCGTAGCGCCGCTGACGCGAAACCAGCGGCTCTCGTAGAACAGCAGCGGCACGGCGATGTTCTTGCTCTCCGCCCCCGCGTAGGGGCGCCGCACGGCCGAGGCACCGATGCCGATGCCCCAGCTGGACGCAGCATCCGGCGCACCGGCGGCGGATGCGGCGTCGGTGCGCCGCTCCTGCGCGGCGGCTTGCGTCGCGGCCAGGAGGCACAGGGTGGCGGTGGCGGCGCCCAGGCAGGCGCGCGGGCATTTCTTGAGGGGCGTGAGAGAGAGGGTCATGGGCGGGAACAGGGTTGCTGGAAAACCGATGTTCGGCGCCCCCGCATTACCGGCGACTTACTGGGCGCCCTGCCCGCCGCGAAAAAGCCGGTGTGCCGGCACAAAACCAGAGAGGCCGGCGAGCGCCCGCCGGCGCAAGGGGGCATACAGCTATATTTTTTATAGCAATACGCCCTAGTAAAACATGCACTGGAGCCGTTTTTTGCTCCAAACGGCCCTGGCGAGCCCTACCGGCGGGCAGCGGCCCGCCGCGCCTCACACCGGATAGGTGCCCGGCAGCAGGATCGAGCGGTCCACGCGGTGGATGTCCGTGTGGCCGCAAAAGGCCATGGTCACGTCCAGTTCCTTCTGGATGATCTGCAGCGCGCGGGTCACCCCGGCCTCGCCGAAAGCGCCCAGGCCGTACAGAAAGCTGCGCCCGATGAGCGTGCCGCGCGCGCCCAGCGCCCAGGCTTTCAGCACGTCCTGCCCGCCGCGGATGCCGCCGTCCATCCACACCTCGATCTCCTGGCCCACCGCCTCGACGATGGCCGGCAGCGCGTAGATCGACGAGGGCGCGCCGTCGAGCTGGCGGCCGCCGTGGTTGCTGACGATCAGCGCATCGGCGCCGCTGGCCACGGCCAGGCGGGCGTCCTCGGCGTCCATGATCCCTTTGAGGATCAGCTTGCCGCCCCAGCGCTTCTTGATCCACTCCACGTCGCGCCAGTTGAGCTGCGGATCGAACTGCTCGGCCGTCCACGACGACAGCGACGACAGATCGCCCACGCCTTTGGCATGGCCCACGATGTTGCCGAAGCTGCGCCGTTGCGTGCCCAGCATGCCCAGGCACCAGCGCGGCTTGGTCGCCAGGTTGAGCAGGTTGGCCACCGTGGGCTTGGGCGGCGTGGACAGGCCGTTCTTGATGTCCTTGTGCCGCTGGCCGAGGATCTGCAGGTCCAGCGTGAGCTGCAGCGCCGACACGCCCGCCGCCTTGGCGCGGTCGATCAGGCGCTCGATGAAATCGCGGTCGCGCATCACGTACACCTGGAACCAGAATCCCGGCCCGGCGTGCGTGGAGACGTCCTCCAGCGAGCAGATGCTCATGGTGGACAGCGTGAACGGCACGCCGAACGCCTTGGCCGCGCGCGCGCCCAGGATCTCGCCGTCGGCATGCTGCATGCCCGTGAGCCCCGTGGGCGCGATCGCCACGGGCATGGCCGTCTCCTGCCCGACCATCCGCGTGCGCGTGGTGCGGCCTTCCATGTTGACCGCCACGCGCTGGCGCAGCTTGATGCGCTGGAAGTCTTCGCTGTTGGCGCGGTAGGTGCTCTCAGTGTAGGAGCCCGAGTCTGCGTAGTCGTAGAACATGCGCGGCACGCGGCGCTTGGCGACGACGCGCAGGTCTTCGATGCAGGTGATTTTGGACAGGTCGGCCAAGGGAAACGCTCCTGGGTGTTTTTATGGGATGGGGAGGCCACGCCCCTCCACGGCGAAGGGATAGCGCAGCGCACGGGCATCGTAGCGGCGGCCCCGCCGCATGGGTGCTGAAGACTTTTCCCCGGCCCCTGAGATTTTTTGACGGGCCGGACGCGCGGGCCCTGCCCGGCCCCTGCCCCGCCGGGTGGCCTACCGGCGCGCCAGCGCCACGCCCAGGATGGCGACGACGAAGCCCACGATCTGCAGGCCGGTGAGCGTCTCGCCGAAGATCCACCAGGCCTGCAGCGCCGACAGCGGCGGCACAGCCAGCACCAGCGCCGCGGTGCGCGTGGCCTCGCCGTGGCGCATGAGCCAGATCAGCAGCGTTGCGCCGCCGATGGACAGCACCAGCACGGCATAGGCCAGGTAGCCCCACAGCAGCGGCGAGCCGTCCCAGCGCGGCTCGCCGAAGACCAGCGCCATGAACACCAGCACCGTGACGGCCCCCACGTTCTGCACCGCGCTGGCACTGCGCAGGTCGCCAGCGGCCAGCGGCGACTTCTGCACCATCGATCCCACCGTGAGCGCCAGGATGCTCCCGGCCGCCGCCAGCAGCACCGGCAGCGTCAGCCCGGCCGCCCCGGCACTGACCGCCAGCCGCGGCCACAGCACCATCGCCACGCCGCTGAAGCCCAGCGCGAGGCCCGCCCAGGTGGCGGCCCGCAGGCGCCCACCCAGCAAGGTGACCGCGATGAGCGCGGTGAACAGCGGCTGCAGCGCACCGATCAGCGCCATCACGCCCGAGGGCAGGCCCTGCGCCATGGCCCACCAGCTCGGCCCCACGTACAGGCCGCTCATGAGCGCCCCGGCCACCAGATGCAGCGCGATGCGGCGCTTCCCGCGCGGCCAAGGCACGCGCGCCCACAGGGCCGCCGCGCCGAAGAGCACGGCCACGCCGATGAAGCGCACGGCCAGAAACCAGAACGGATCGGCGTGCGCCGACACGCCCCGCCCCACCAGGAAGCCCGTGGACCAGATGACGACGAAGAGCAGCGGCGCGATGGCGGTCATGCCGCCCTCCCGCACGCCACGGCCGGCGCCCGGCGGCGCCGCGCGCACCGGCCGTCGGGGAGCTGCGCACAGGCGCCGAACGCAAAGCATGGTTTCATTTCTTGAGTCCTGCGCCCCGCACTTCGAGGCTGATCGTGTCCAGCACCTGCCCGCCGCCGTCCAGCAGCTCCACGCGGTGCCGCCCGGGCCACGGGAGCCACGCCCACTGCGCGCCCCGGCCCTGCACCCGGCCGTCGATGCGCCAGCGCAGGCCGGCGTGCGCCTGGGGCTGCGCCGAGGTCGCCGCGAACTGCAGCCGCTGACGGTCGGGCGGAATGTCCGGGTCCAGCGCCACGATGGTGCCGGGCGCGGGCGAGAGGATGCGCGGCGACGGCGCCTGCAGGCCGTCTTCGGGTGCGCTGGAGGCCGGGTTGGGGCGATTTGGGCCGGACGCCAGGGCTTTCATTGGCTGTTCTGCTACGTTATCGATAGCAAAAAGGGGCTGCTGCGTGCCGGCGATGAACCACTCCTGCCGCGCGCTTTCGATCAGGCGCGCGCCGCCGGGCTCGGGGCCGAAGCGCACGGCCGCCTGCACCAGCCCCTCGGGCGGCGCGGGCGGGCGGCTGCGCACGCCCGCGCCGGCGCGGTGCAGCCAGCCCATGATCTCGGCCCACACGGGCGCGGCGCCGCTGGTGCCGCTCACGTCGTGCATGGGCGCGCCGCTCGCGTTGCCCACCCACACGCCCACCGTGTAGCGGCGCGACCAGCCCAGCGCCCAGTTGTCGCGCATGTCCTTGCTGGTGCCGGTCTTCACGGCGGTCCAGAAACGGGTGGCCAGCACGCTGTCGGTGCCGAAGGTGCGTGCGCGGGCATTGCCGTCCGACAGGATGTCGCCCACCAGAAAGGCCGCGCGCGGGTCCATCGCCGGCGCCGCTGGCGTGGCCGCGCGCGGTGCACCGGCGCCCTGCTGCACGGGCGTCACGGCCACCGGCCCGTAGGGCCCGCCGTTGGCCAGCGCCCGGTAGGCATTGGCCAGGTGCAGCAGCGGCACCTCGGCGCTGCCCAGGGCCAGGCTGTAGCCGAAATAGTCGCCGCTCTCGCGCAGCGGCAGCCCCAGCGCGCGCAGCTGGCGAAAGAAGGCATCGGGGGACACCATGACCAGCGTGCGCACCGCCGGCACGTTGAGCGACGCCGCCAGCGCCGTGCGCGCGGACACCCAGCCCTTGAACTGGCGGTCGTAGTTCTGCGGAATGTAGAGCCCGCTGGCCGTCGGGATGTGCGCGCTCGAATCCTCGATGAGGGACGCCGCCGTCAGACGCTGCTCGGCGAACGCCTGCGCATACAGGAACGGCTTGAGCGTGGAGCCCGGCTGGCGCGGGGCCAGCACGCCGTCCACCTCGCCGGCCTGGCTCAAAGCGCCGGACGACCCCACCCACGCCAGCACCTCGCCCGTGGCGTTGTCCAGCACCACGACGGCGCCGTCCTCCACGTTGCGGCCCCGCAGCTCGCGCAGGTGCTGGTGCAGCGTCTGCACCGCAAAGCGCTGCAGCGGCGCGCTCAGGGTGGAGGTGACGCGCTCGCGGCGCGCTGGCTCGGCGTCCGCGGCCGGGGTGTCCGAAGGCACCGCTTGCGCCGCCACGGGCTGGCGCAGCAGGTAGCGCGCGAAGTGCGGGGCTACGCCATCGGCGCCGTCGAAGGCCCGGCGCTGCAGCGCGGCGGTGGTGAACAGGTCCAGCGCATCGCAGGACGGCACCACCGGCTTTTGCATCTCGCGCAGCACCCCGCAGGCGCGCTGCGCGACCAGGGCGGGCCGGGCATTGGGGGCGCGCACCAGCGCGGCGGCCACGGCGGCCTCGCGCTCGTCCAACCCGTGCGCGGCCTTGCCGAACAGCGTGCGCGAGAGCGCGTCGATGCCCACGATCTCGCCGCGAAACGGCACCAGGTTGAGGTAAGCCTCCAGCACCTGGTCCTTGCGCCAGCGCCGCTCCAGCACCTGGGCGGCCACGGTCTGCCCCAGCTTTTGCACCACGCTGCGCCCGCCCGCGCCCTGGCGCCAGTCGCCGTCGAGCAGGCCGGCCAATTGCATGGTGAGCGTGCTCGCGCCGCGCGTGCGCTGGTTCCACAGGTTGCCCCAGGCGGCGGCCGACACCGCGCGCCAATCCACGCCGCTGTGCTCGTAAAAGCGCTTGTCCTCGCTGAGCACCAGCGCCGTGCGCAGCGCGGGCGAGACCTCGGCCAGGGGCACCCATTGGCCGCGCCGCACGGTGGCATCGGTGCGCAGGCGCTGCAGCACCTCGCCCTCGCGCGAGAGCACCAGCGTGTCGGAGGGGCGATAGTCCGCACGCACCTCGTTGAAGGTGGGCAAGGCCCACGCAGCCGGGGCGGCGATGCCGGCCAGACCCAGCGCGAGCAGCGCCCGCCCCACGGCCACTGCGCCATGGCGGACGGTGGCGGTTCCGATACCGGCGCAGACCTCGTGGCGGCCCCGCCCATTGCGACGCCAGGTGGCGATGCTGCGCACGACCGCGAGAAAATCCATGGGCATGGGAAGAAGGAGGATGGGTCGGAGAAAAAGAGAGTGAAGGCCGGCCCGCAGGCCGGCGGCGACCGGGGATTGTCGCCTCCTCCCGTGACGCCGTCCCACCCGGCGTTGCACCGGGCGATGGCCGCGCCCCGGATCGCAGACGCAGGGCGGGCCCTTCCGATTCTCGCGCAGAAGCCGCCCCGCGCCGCGCAGGACCCGAACGGACCCTGGGGACTTTCGCGCATCGCGCCGCACCCTCGTGTAACCTTTGGCGCAACGCCACTTCGCTCCGGCATTGGTCACGGAGCCAGCTGGCGGGTCCTCTCCGGCGGGCCTTGGTGCCATGCCCCAGGGGACCTCCCGCTTTCATGTTCGCCGTGCCCCGGGCCGCAGCCCGCGCTGCGCTGGCGGGCCCTCCATGCGCCCTTCTGAACCGTGCGGCACACGCCCCGCACCTGCGCACCACCCCATTGAAAGGCCACTGCTTTGCCTTGCTTTACCGCACCCCGCTTCCTGGCCGCTGCCATGGCAACCGCCGCCGGCCTGGCCGGCAGCGCCGCGTTCGCCCAAGCCATGCCGCCGCGCCTGTCGGCCCCGCTGCCCACCACGCAGAACGCGATGATCAACAACACGCAGATCACGACGGACGATTTCCGGCAGGCCTACGTCAGCCAGACTCCGCAGGTGCGGCAGCAGGCCGAGCTCTACCTCACGGGCGTGCTCGACGCCACCGAGGGGCGTGCGTGGTGCGGCTACCCCACGCTCAAGACCATCACCATCGACGAGCGCCTGTTCACCGAGCTGAAGAAGGTCGAAGGCCCGGCCCTGCAGCAGCGCGCCTCCAAAACCCTGGTCGCCATCCTGTCCAAGCAATTCCCTTGCCGGAGCCCGCGTTGACCAAGCCCATCTTCGAGAACCTCAAGTCCCACCACTATTCTTCCGACCGCATGCAGCCGACCCGATTCATGGACGGCGACAGCGTGTACCGCGAGATCGGATACGACATGGGCCAGCTGAAGCGGCAGAACGCCGGCTACGAAAACACCTGCGCGGTCCGCATGAGCCTGGCGCTGCTGAAGTCGGGCACCGGCATCACCGGGCGCCTGAAAATCAAGGAGGGCCCGCTCAAAGGCGGGTTCGTGGAGCCGGGCGCGAAACTGCTGGCCGACCAGCTCATGCAGCGGGGCGTACTGGGCTACCCGCAGATCCTCACGCCAGAGAACGTGCAGGCAAAGATCCAGGGAAAGCGCGGCGTGATCTTCTTCTGGAAGATGGCCAGCTACAACGGCGGCCACATCGATCTGGTGGAGTCCACCAACGCTGCGGCCGTCTGCAGCTCGGCCTGCTATTTCGACTCCAAGGAAATCTGGTTCTGGCCGCTGGACTGACGGGCCGCAGCGCGGGCCACTTTGCGTGGCCGCGCGCCGCGCTCGGGGTCCGTCGTGGCGACCGCGTCAGTTCTTGGTGGCCGCGTCCCAGTGCTCGGCGATCTTGCCGTTCTCGATGCGGAACATGTCGAACCAGGTCGTCGTGTATTTCTTGGTCGGGTCCTGCGGGTCCGTCATTTCGCGCACGAAGCTCAGGATGACCTTGTCGCCCTCGGCCGTGATCGCCACCAAAGGCGCCTTCACGCGCGGCTCGATGGGCGTGGGCGGCACGAACTGCGAGAAGAAGGCGATGAAGGCCGCGCGGCCCGTGGCCACCGTGGGGTTGTGCTGGATGTAGTCTTCCGCCATGTACTTGGGCGCCAGGTCCATGTGGCCCGCCTCGAACACCTCGCGCCAGAAGTTGTAGACCAGCCGCTTGTTCCACGCCAGCCGCCAGTCGTGGCTCATGAGCAGTTGCTCATGGTCCGGCTGCTCCACCACCGGCACCTGGGCGTGGGCCGCCACCGGCAGGACGATCGCCGCCGCGAGAACGCAGCGGGCCAATAGTTGCTTCATGAAACTCCCCTTCCAGAATCGATGGACACGGCGGATTTATATCTGCCGGCCGCGCCGGCGGCGCGGGCCCGCCGATCTTTGTGGTGAGGCAATGTTTCAATCCTCAAATTTGCTCAGTGCCCTGGCCAAACGTCGTGCGGTGGGGTATAGCCCCAAGGCTTGCCGGCAGGCCGTCATGGCCCGATCTCAGGCGCGCGCCGGCTCGGCCTGCGGGCCGCGTTCGCGCGGCGCCACACGCGCAGCACATGCCGGGCCGCGCGGGCCAGGGCTTCGTCGAGCGCAGTGCGCCAGTCCCTGGCCACCGACGAGACCACCACGGGGCTCGCGCCGTCGGTGCGCAGCTCGATCCGGCAGCGCTTGTCCACCCCGCCCCGGGGGCCGTTCACGTCGGCCAGCTGAATATCGGCACGCGGCACCTGCGCACTCAGGCGCCGGAGCACGAACCGCACGCGGCGATCGACGGTTTCGCGCATCGCGGTCGCTTCGGGATGGCGGGACTGGAAAAAAATCTGCATCAGCGTTCTCCTTCGTTGGAGCAGGCACCTTAGCCCGCGCGCCTGCAGGGGCACAGCAGTTTTCCTCTGCCGACACCCTCTGAAAAACCTGCTGCCTTGCAGCCAGCCCGTCGGTCGCAAGGCTTCGGTCAAACCGATGCAGCCATCTCAGAAAACCTGCTTCTTCCATCGGCCACCCGGCCGCACATTCAAGGCTGTCACCACCCCAGGAAACCCCATGAATCGCCCCATGAAGCCATTGCCCCTTGTCTCCCACCTGCTCTCCTCCCTGCGCGCCCGGGCCCTGCAGTGGCTGCAGCAGGTGTCGCACGGCAGCGGCGCGTTGCGTGCACCGGTGCGCGTTCCCGTGCGGATCGACGCCGCACGCCCTACACAGCCGGCGCGCCACCGCCGCTACCGCGACTGACGCGGCCTGCTCGCCCAGCACCGTTCGCCCCCACAACACTTCACAAAGGAACACCCCATGCGCAGCTACCCCACCAACAGCCCCGAAGCAGCGGCCCGGATCGTCGGCCTGCTGCTGATCTCGGACGGCCACGTCAGCCGTTCGGAAACGGATGCCCTGCAGCGGCTGGACATCGAACGCGAACTCGGCCTGGCGCCCGGCGACTTCGCCCAGGTGCTGCACGCGCTGTGCGAAGACCTCTTGATGGGGGCGCGCGAGCGCCGCCTGCTGACCGGAAACCTCGACGAAGCCGCGCTGGCCGCCCTGATGGCCGAGGTGACCGAACCGGAACTGCAGCAGCGCGTGCTGCACTTCGCCTGCACGGCGGCGACCGCGGACCACCACCTGGCGGCCGCCGAGGCCTGGATCATGGAAGCCGCGCTCAAACACTGGCGCATGGGCGAGGCATCCGATGCGCCCAAGGCCGCGCCGGTCGCGGCCGGCCTTTGAACAGGGCCGCGCACGGGCCCGCCGAAGGCTAGGCCGCCGCCGCGTGGGCCGCCGCGACCATCTGGCGCACCAGCGGATGGTGCTGCCCGCGCCGCGACCAGATGGCGTGCACTTCCTCGCCGATATCAGGGCAATCGCCCAGCAGGCGCAGGCCCCGCACCAGCCCCACGTCCTGCGCGCCCAGTTGGCTCACGGGGAACACCCCGAGCCCGCGGGCCGCGAAGACCGCGAGCAGCGCGCTGTCTTCGAACTCACCCACCACCTGGGGCCGCACGCCAATGTCCTCGAACCAATGGTCCAGCGTGGACCGCAACGGCGAATGGGACGTGGGCAACAGCACGGGAAGGTCCTGCAGCGACTGGGGGAACCGGTCGCGCGCGTGTTTCCTGACCAGCGAGGCCGGCCCATACCACTGCAGCGTGGACCGCGCGATCCGCTCGCTGGTCAGGCGCTGGGTGGGATTGCGCGGCGCGGCCTGCCCGGCCAGCACCACGTCCAGCTGGTGCAGGGCCAGCTCGGACAGCAGCTCGTCGAACTCGCCCTCGTGGCACACCAGGCGAAGGTGCGGTGTGGCGAGCACCGGCTCCAGCAGGGCATGCGCTGCCAGCTTGGAGATACCGTCCGACAGCCCCACCGACAGCCGGGCGACCTTGGCGCTCGCCGCCTCGCGCACCTCGTCGGGAATGCCCTGCCCCAGCTGGAAGATCTCTTCCGCCCGCGCATAGGCTGCCTGGCCCGCCTCGGTCAGCACCATCCCTCGGCCCGAGGGCTTGAGCAACTGGTGGCCCAGGTCCTTCTCCAGATCCCGCACCTGCGCGCTGATGGTCTGCACCGCCATCTCCAGGCGGTCCGCGGCGCGGGCAAAGCCGCCTTCCTTGGCGACCATCCAGAAATAGTAGAGATGGCGGTAGTTCAACATGCAGCCTCCGGATCGGAAAAACCGAATGCTATGTTCGATAAAAGCTGGTGTCCATCGAATGCCGCCTTGGCCATACTGGGCGCTCGCCCATTCGAAAGGACAACCTCCATGTTTTATGCCATCAGCTGGTTTCTCTCTCTATCGCTTCTCGCCCTTTGGTCGCTGGCCTGCTGGGGCATGCATGCCATGGCGGTCTGGGCAGTGTCCAGCGCAGGCGCGCTGGCCGGGGGCACGTCTGCCATGAATGCCATGGTGGTGCCCGACTGGATCAGGGGCTGGATACCGCCCGAGCTGGCCCGAGAGCTCGCGGCCATGATCGCTTCCGCCGGCCCGATGGTTCAGGCGGCGCTGGACACCGTGCCCGCCTTGGCCGGCGCCGTGACCGTGCTAGCCTGGGCCTTGTGGGGCCTGGGCGCCGTGATCTTGCTGGCGGTTGCCTTCGGGGTCCACGTCCTGATCGCGCTGCTCAAGGGCCGGCGGACCGTGCACGGCACGCCGCGCGCCACGGTCGTCCAGTAACAGGCCCGCTCCCGGCCCCCCCGCGCGCCCTGCGCCGGGGCCGGGCGGTGCTCACTGATTGGAGATGATGGTGAGCAGATCGCCCCGCACATCAGGGTTGTCGGTGTATTTCTTGTACAGCGGCGCCATGCGGCGCACATAGGGAGAGAAGTCGGACACAGTCACGAACTGCACGCCTTCCTTGGCCACATTGGCACGGGCCGAGACCACGCGCTTTTCCCATAGGTTGCGCATCAGCAAGGCAGAGGCCTTGCCCGCTTTTTGAAAGGCCTGCTGGTCCTGCGCACTCAGCCGGTTCCAGAGCTTGGTGGACACCACCAGGGCCTCGGGAGAGATGGTGTGCTGGTCCAGCAGCATGTATTTGGCCAGCTTGTAGTGGCCGGTCGATTCGTAGGAGACCAGGTTGCCCTCGGCGCAATCGATGGTGCCGTTGCGAAAGCTGTCGAGCACTTCCTTGTAGGGAACGACCACCGGCGTGGCGCCGAGCAGTTTCACCATCTCGATGTAGGTGTCCGACTGCTGCACGCGCACCCGCTGGCCGGCCAGGTCTTCGCGCCGGGTGATCGGCTTGTTGGCGCAGTAGAACGAGCGCGCGCCGCCGTTGTACCAGCCCAGGACCACGAAGCCGGAGGCCTTGAGCTTCTCGGACAGGCGCTCGCCCATGGCGCCGTCGAGGTATCGGAACATGTGGGCGGCATCGCCGAACAGGAAGGGCAGGTTGAACGCCTGCAGGCCGGGTGCGGCCTCGGCCAGCGGGCCCAGGTTGAATTCGGCCAGGTCGATCTCGCCGGCCTTCATCATCGTGACCGCCTTGCCCTGGTCGCCCAGCACCGCATCGGAAAACAGCTTGATGGTGTAGCGGCCCTGGGTGGAGGCTTCCACCTCACTGATGAAGCTCTTCATCGCCTCGGTGACCGGGTAGCCGTCGGGGTGGGTGTTCCAGGCCCGCAGCGGCGTCTGGGCCCCCGCGGGTACCGACGCCGCCATGGCCATCACCGCCGCCGATGCAAGCATCGGAAAATTCATCTTGCGCATCGTGTCCCCCAAGTGTTCGAAAAATGCCTGTCCGCCAGCACGGCATCGTGCCCTGGCAGCGCATTTCGCTGGGGGCGCGCCGACATGGCCTGCGCATTCTCCGAGGGGGACTCAGCCGTAGCAAGCGCTTCTCACGGGAGGTGCGACGGGCAAACCACAGCCGCTCGAAAGGAGCAGTTGGCGAGCGGAGCGGGATGTGATAGCCCGGGCGCTTACCGCTGCCGCGCCGGCTTCTCGAACGGCTTCATGGAACGGCTTACTTGCAGCGCAGATCGAGCATCTTGCGGGCGTCGATGCGGTAGTCGCAGCGTTCCACTTTCTGGGTCAATTCAACATCCACCGTGCGCGCATCGGCGTAATGGCAGCGCACGTTGACGGTGCGCCCCGCCGCATACACGTACCCGAGCTGCCAGTGCCCCGCGCGCTCCTTGGCGACGTCGGGCACCAGGGTTGCCAGGTCTTCGACCGGGCCGTCGAACACATCGACCTGCCGCAAGGGCTGGCCGGGTTGCGCTGGACAGACCCCGGCGGCCTGCGAGGTCGGCATGCCGCCGTTGGCTGCGGCGAACAGCAGCACACCCAGGATCGGCCGGGCCCATGGCATGGGCAATCGTGTGCAGCGCGCACCGCCCGCTCAGCGGGCGGCGGCTTCCACCTTCACCCGGGCGTTGGGCGTCTCGCCGAACATCTCGGGCGCGTACATGGCTTCCACGCGGCTCGGGGGCAGCGCGAAGTCGCCCACGTTGTTCAGCCGCACGGTGTATTCCGCCTTGATGGTGCCCTTGGGCAGGTACTCGTAGTAGCTGCGGTAGGCCTCGAAGCTGCGCTCCTCGAAGGCCGCCCAGGCGCTGCCAGAGCGCTTCTCGCCCTGCGTGGCGATCTCGGAATCGCGCCCCAGGCCGCTGCCCAGGATGGTGGCGCCGCCCGGGATCGGGTCGGTCAGGGCCACCCAGGTCATGTCGGCGCTGGCGTTCACCTCCAGCGTCACGCGCAGCACGTCGCCGCGCGTGTACTTGCCAGGCACGGCCTGCTCGACCGGGGTGATGGTCTTCTTGATGGCGTAGCCGGCCGCGAACGGCGCCTTGAGCTGAATGGCCGCGACCGACTGCAGCGTGAGCCACGGTTTGCCGGTGCCCTGGTGGGTGACCGCCAGGTTCTCCTTGCCGCCCGTGGCCGACCAGGGCAGGAACATGCTGTTGTTCTTGAAGTTGCCGGGCGATGCGGGTGCGCCGAACCAGGTGGTCTGGTGCGCCGCGCCCGTGGCGTCGCTCGCCTTCACGCGCTCGACCTTCGCCCAGTCCACGCTGGCGTTGCCGCTGCCCAGGGCCGCGCGGGTGACGCCCGCGACGGGCGTGGCCTCGAACTTGGCGCTGAATTTCTCCAGCGCCAGGCCGCCCCACAGGTTGGCGGTGGTGGTGTGCCATGCGCCGTTCTGCTGGCGGCTGATGAAGCCGTTGGCCAGGCGGCCCATGTCGTCCTTCCAGGCCGGGTCGTCCATCACCGCGAGCATGAGGCGGGCGGTGTTGACGTCACCGTTCTGCATCAGCCACCACCAGTAATCGTCGCGCTCGGTGCTGAAGATGAGCTTGGTGCCCTGGTAGCTCAGGCGGGCCTTCAGAACCTGCGTGGCCTCGGCCAGCCGCTGGTCGCGCTGGGGCACGTCGTTCACGCGCTTGAGGATGTTCAGCCAGTCGATCACCGTGTGCGTGGGCCACTGGTTGGGCGCGATGGTGACGCTGCCCAGCATGCGGCCGGAGGCCTTGCCGTAGCGCGACAGCGCCTCGATGGCCGCGATCTTGCGCATGTCCAGGTCCTTGCGCGGGCTCCAGAAGTCGCGCTGGATGCGCCCTTCCACGAACGCGGTCAGGCCGCGCTCCATGGCGGCACGGGCTTCGTCCGGCAGGGCGAACTCGGGATGCAGGCTGGCGGCTTCGTGCGCCGCCGACAGCAGGTAGGCGGTGAGCGTGTCGCTGCCCCGGTTGGCGCTGCCGGCCTGGGGCGGGAAGTAGTTGGCCAGGCCATCGGCGTCCAGGTAGGTGGGCAATTGCGCCACCACGGTCTGCCAGAGGGTGCCGTCGCGCAGGCCCACGGCCTTGCTGGTCTTTTGCTCCAGGCAGGCGAAGGGGTAGTTGGCGAACCAGTCGCGCACGCCCGGCAGGCCTTCGGCCAGCTTGGGCTGCAGCGACATCTTCAGCCCACCGCGGCCCGGCAGCGCATCGGCCGGCGGGTTCACGTCCAGGTTGAAGCTGCCGTCCACCTGCACCAGCGTGGCCTGCTGCACCGTGAGCGGCACCGCGGGGATGATGCGCTGGGTGGCCTTGAGCGCGTCGCGCGCGCCGTTGGCGCCCGCCGTGTCGCGGGCTTCGATCTCCCACAGGATGGCCTCGGTGCGCGTCTGCGCCAGCTGCGCGGGGGCGGTCACGGTCCAGGCCACCTCGCGGGATTCGCCGGGCGGGATGTCCACGCTCTGCTTGTCCAGCTGCAGCAGGGTGGCGCGGGCGGCCACCTCGACCTTCATCGCGGCCTGCGTCGTGTTGCGCAGGGTGATCTGGGCTCGGAACTGATCGTCCTCGCGCACCAGCGGCGGCAGGCCGCTGATGATCTGCAGGTCCTGCGTGGCGCGGATCTGGGTCGCACCGGTGCCGAACAGGCCCGTGCCGGCATCGGCGACAGCCACGATCTTGAACGTGGTGAGTGCATCGTTGAGCGGCACGGTCACCTTGGCCTGACCGTTGGCATCGAGCTGGATCGCGGGCTGCCACAGCAGCAGCGTGTCGAGCAACTCGCGCGCCTGGCTGTGGCCGCCCCCGCCACCCGCTGGCACGGCCTTGCGGCCGTAGTGGCGCCGGCCGATGATTTCCATCTGCGCGGTGGAGGTCTGCACGCCCCAGGAGCGGCGCTGCAGCATGGCATCGAGCAGGTTCCAGCTGGTGTTGGGCATCAGCTCCAGCAGCGCCTGGTCCACGGCGGCCAGGGCCACCTCGGCGCCGGCCGCGGGCTTGCCGCCGGGCAGCGTGGCGGTGATGGTGACCTGCGCCTTGCCGCGCACGGGGTAGCTTTCCTTGTCGGCCACCACCTTCACCTGGATCTGGTGGGCCTGCGTGCCCACGCGGATCTCGGCCACGCCCAGGCGGTAGGCGGGCTTGGACAGATCGACCATGGCGGTGGGCGCGACGTATTCCTTGCCCTCGTACCAGAAGGCGCTCCACCACTCGGTCGGCGCCTTGAAGCCCCAGGTGAAGAAGCTGTACCACGGCACCTCGCGCAAGCGGCCGCGCAGGGCGAGCACGCTCACGTAGACGTTGGGGCCCCAGCCCTCCTCGATCTTGACCTGCACGGTCGGGTCCTGGCCGTTGAGCTGCACCACGCGCGTGTCGATGATGCCTTCGCGCTCCACGCTCACCAGCGCCGTCGCGTGGCGGAACGGCATGCGCACCTGCAGCTTGGCGGTCTCGCCGGGCTGGTAGGTTTTCTTTTCGGGCAGCAGGTCGATGCGGTCGTGGTCTTCGCCGCCGAACCAGATCTCGCCCTGGCGCGTGACCCAGACGGACGAGGCCGCCTCGGACGTGTTGCCGTCCTTGTCGCGCGCGGTGGCCACGAGCTCCACTTCGCCGGCTTCTTCGAGCTTGGTCTCGCACAGCAGCAGGCCGCGCGAATCGCTCTTGCCCGTGCAGACGGTGCCCAGGTCTTTCGTCTCGGTCTTGTTGTCGTAGCTGTAGAAGCCGCCCACCATGCGCTTGCGGCTGGTGGTGGTGATGCGGGCGATGGCCTGCACCTGCAGCGGAACGCCCTCCTGCACCTTGCCGTCCAGCCCCAGCGCGAGCGCCTGGAAGCGGATCTTCTGTGCGGCGGAGACCCAGCCTTCGGTCTTGATGCCCGCCACCACGGCAGCGGGCCACAGGGTCTGCGTGCTTCGCAGCGTCTGCACCTCGCCGCTCGGGTCGGCGTAGGTGGCCTCCAGCACCAGCTCCTGCGGCCGGCGCGCCAGGGGCACGTTGTCGATGGCCAGCTTGCCGGCCCCGTTCTTGTCCAGTGTCAGCGCGAGCTTGTCGGCGATGACGCGGGCGTCCTGGCCGGCGGCCGCTTCTTCGTCGTCGCTATGGCTTTGCGATTGCGCGCCGCGCTGGTTGGGCGGCATGAAGCTGAAGGCGTCGAAATCGCTCCACTGGGCGGATTTTCCGCGCACCAGCGCCGACACGCGCACGGGCAGGTTGGCGGCGCCGCCACCGGCCACGTAGTTCACCTGCACGTCGGTGGGCACCGAGCGCACGCGCACCAGGGGCTTCTTGTCGGTGGGCGTGATGCGGCCTTCCAGCACGGGCAGGCGGAACTCCTCGACCCGGAACTGGCCCGACTCGAAGCTGTTGCGGCTGTGCGAGCCGCCCTGCAACTGCACCTGGTACACGCCGAGCTTGGCGGCGGGGGGCACGGCGAAGGTGTTCTCGGCGCTCAGGCCCCCCGTGGCGGTTTTGCGCCAGGTGAGGTCCTGCGTGTATTGCTGGCCGCTGCCCACGTGGGTGATGACCAGGGTGTCGGGCTGCTCGTCCGGCAGGCCGAAGCCCTTGCGGTTCTCGGTGCGCAGCAGGTGCTTCATCGACACGGTTTCGCCGGCACGCAGCAGGGTGCGGTCGAACACGGTGTGGGCGCGCTCGTCGGGGCGGGGTTCCATGCTGGTGGGCAGGTTGAAGCGCCAGGGCTCGATGCCGCGCTGCCAGTCACTCCAGGTGAAGGCCATGTCCTGCACGCCATCGGCGCCCGGAGCGCGCGCGCTCACGAAGTAAGCCTGCTCGCCGCCATCGTCACCCTGGCAGGACGGCGGCTCGGGCGAGAGGCCGTCGAACAGCGCCACGCCCTGCGCGTTGGTCGTGCCCGTGGCCAGTTCGCGGCCGTTGCAGTCGGACACGCGCACCTTGGCGCCCGCCACCACCTGGCCCTTGTCCAGCGTGGTCACCCAGGCGGCCGAATTCTCGCGGCCGAGCTTGAAATGCACGCCCAGGTTGGTCACCAGCGCCGAAGTGCGCACGTACATGGTGCGGCCTTCGCCGTGGCGTTCGTCCAGCAGCGACTTGCCGAGCAGCGGCGAGGCGATCTCCACCACATGGAAGCCCGTGGGCAGCGGAATGCCCACCACCTCGAAGGGCCGCGGGTCGTTGTTGACCGGCTTGGGCAGGTCCAGCGTCTTCACTCCGCCCTGGCCGGACAGCAGCGAGACCATGCGCGACTGCACGTACTCGCTGCTGTCGCTCTCCAGCGCAGCAGGCAGCGCGCCCTTCACGTCGCGGCGGGCGCTCTTGCGACTCACGAGGTAGCCGTCGTAGCGGCGCACCTTGCGGTACCAGGCAATGATGTCGGCGTCGCTGCCGGGCTGCAGGGTGCTCACCTTGGCGGGCGCCGCGCCATCGGCGGGCTTGCCGGCTTCCAGGCCCTGGATCTTGAGCGCGGCCTCGACGTTGCGCAAGGTCACCGGCAGCAAGGCGGGCTCCTTGGGGCCCTCCGCATAGCGCTCGACCACGCCGAACGGCGAGGCGGCGAACTTGGCCAGGGGCGGCATGGCCCCCGTTCCCACCTTGAGCGGGAAGCTGTCGGCATTGCGCAGCGTGCGGCCCGAAGCGTCCTTGAAGTCCTTGGGCAACTGCACCGTGAAAGCCGTCTGCGCCGTGAAGGGCGGGTCGAAGCGCACGCCGTTCACCACGGTGTCGCCATCGCCCTCGCCGTCGATCCGGGGCTTGAGCGTTTCCTTGTCCGAGCGCAGGCGCACCGCCTCGGCCAGCTTGCGCGGCACGGGTGCGTTGAACGACAGGAACATCGGGCGGATCGGCAGGCAGGCCGACTGGGCGTTCTCACGCTCGCAGCGGAAATCGGCGGCGAAGGGCTCGCGCACCTTGTACTCGTAGCGCTTTTCGATGGTGTTGCCGACGCCGCTCGGCGTGGCCACGCCCTTGCCGAAGACGAGTTGCACCCGCCCGCCCGAGGTCAACCGCCGGTTGCAGGCCAGGGTGACGTATTTGAGCGGCTCCTTGGCGGCTGTCTTGTCCAGGCCCTGGGAGGCCAGCAGCCCCTCGCGCTGGGCGCCTTCGATCAGGCGCACCGGAACCCGCTCGCCCACGCCGTCGGCCACGCACCAGACGTTGGCCTGCACGCTGGCCAGGGTCGCCGGGCCATTCAACTGCAGCATGAAGAACTGCTCTTCGTCGATGGGCTGGTAGGTGCCGGGGCGGATGTTCTGAACGTACGGGCCGCCGGTATTGAATGCATAGCTCTTCGTGCCCGACAGCTCGGCGCCGGCCGCCGATTTGAACCCCGACTTCACCTGGGCCGTGCAGCGCACGCCGGGCGGCAGGTCGCTCTTGAAGTCGTAGACCCATTCGCGCTCGCTGGTCCAGCGGCCCGTGCCCTGGCCGGCTTCGGCGTCGGAGCAGCTCACGGAGAGCGGGGCCGGGGCCTTGGGATCGCCGAAATTGACCGCTGGGCCATCGAACTTGGCCACCGCCTGCCGGACGCGGGACACCTCGCCCTGGGGCGAGAAGCTGATGATGGACAGGGCATGGGCCTGGGCGGCCGCGCCCAGGGCCAAGGCCAGCGCCAGGGCGCGGAAGGAATGCGTTGTTGTTGTCATGGCTTTTGCAAAAACGGCGACGGGCCCGGCCCAACGGACCGGCACCCTTTCGAACCCGGCAGCGTAGCCCATCGGCAGGCGGCGAACCACCAGCGCAGTGACGCAGTTGTAAATGGCCTACACCGCCCGCCCCCCTCGCTCCGTGAGAATGGTTTCAATTCCACCCCGGGCGCGCCCATGCCCCCCCCCTCCTCCACCCGCCGCTGGGAAATCGATGCCGTCCGGGGCCTGATGCTCGCCCTGATGACCGTCACGCACCTGCCCACCCGGCTCACGCAGCCGCTGGGGCAGCCGTTCGGCTTCGTCTCGGCGGCCGAGGGCTTCGTGCTGCTCTCGGCGTACATGGCCGGCATGGTCTACGGCCGGCTCGCCTGGCGCAAGACCGTGGCGGACATGCGCCAGGCCTTCTGGCGCCGCGCCCTCAAGATCTATGGCTGCCAGGCGGCCACGCTGCTGTTCCTGTTCACGGTGATCGCCTTCATCGGCATCCGTGTGGACGAGCCCGCCATCAAGGGCATGATGACCTTCTACCTGCTGCACCCGCTGGAGGCCCTGGTGGGCGGGCTGCTGCTGGTGTACGAACCGCCGCTGCTGGACATCCTGCCGCTGTACGTGCTGTTCATGCTGGCCAGCCCCTGGCTGATGACGTTCGCGCTGCGCCGCGGCTGGGCGCCGATCATGGCCGGCAGCGTGCTGCTGTGGCTGCTGGCGCAGTTCGGGCTGTCGCGCTGGTTCTATGACGGCTTCGCGGCGGTGCTGCCCATGCCGATCCCCTTCACCGAAACCGGCGCCTTCGTGATGTGGAGCTGGCAGTTCCTGTGGGTGCTGGGCCTGTGGATGGGCGCGAGCCGCAACGACCCCGAGGCGCCGCCGTTCGATTTCCCGCGCTGGTCGCTGTGGGTGGCCGGCGCCATCGCCGTGGTGTGCATGGTGTGGCGGCATGTGGTCGGCCAGGTGCCGTTCGGAGACGCCAACCCGCAGCTCAACCTGTTGTTCGACAAATGGGCTCTGGGCCCGCTGCGCCTGATCGACCTGATGGCCCTCACGGCGCTGACCATCCGTTTCGGGCCGGCGCTGGCGGCGAAGCTGCCGCGCCAGCACTGGCTGGAAACCCTGGGCGCGGCTTCGCTGCCGGTGTTCTGCGCCCACCTGGTGGTGGTGCTGCTCACCCTGGTGTTCATGGGAGCGGACTACGAGCGGCCCTGGCCGCAGGACATCGCCCTGCTGATCGCCTGTTTTGCTACCCTCTATGCCGTGGCCCGCGTGAGCCTGTGGGTGGACAAGCCGCCCAACGACGATGGTCGCCCGGTGCAGCCCGCACCCGATGCCGGCGGCGGCCCCTCAGCCGCGGGGGCCAGCGGCGCACTGCCGCCAGGCGGCGCCGGTGCCGGCCGGGACGACCCGAGCGCGGCTCAGCGCCCGGTGCTCACCCGCACCAGTGCGGGGTTGCCGGTGGCCACCGTGGCGGCAGGCATGGCGGCCGTGGCGGTAGTGGGCGAAGCGCCGCCCGCCTGCATCGCGGGGGCCGGCGCCACGAACGCGCCGATCACCGTGCGCCACAGGTCGTAGCCGGCATCGTTCATGTGCAGGCGGTCGGGGCCGAAGAGTTCCGCGCGCGGCTGGCCGGAGGCATCGAGCATGGCCGAGAAGACGTCGATGTAGTCGCTGTTGGGCACCGTGCGCACGTACTGCGCCAGCAGGGTGTTGGCCTGCTGCATCTGGGGCATCAGCGCCACGCGCGAAGGGCTGGGCTTGATGGAGATGTAGCTGATGCGGGTGTCGGGAAGTTCGGTGCGTACCGTCTGCACGAACGAGCGGAAGCTCTCCAGGATCTGCTCGGGCGTGCGGCCCTCGGCCAGATCGTTGTCGCCGGCATAGACCATCACATGGCGCGGGCGGTACTGGAGCACCAGGTTTTTCACGAAATGGTTGCAGTCCGCCATGGTGGAGCCGCCGAAACCGCGGTTGATCACCACGGGCAACTGGCGGAAGTCCTCCGCCACGTCGGTCCAGAAACGAATGGTCGAGCTGCCGACGAAGAGAACGCCGCCGGCCTGCGGGAGCCGTTCCTTGTCGGCTGCGGCGAAGGCGTCCATGCTGGACTGCCAGCGCGCATAGGCCGAGGGCGACGTGGCAACCGCCGATGGAGCGGTAGAGTCGGCGGGGGTCGCCTGGGCGGCGAATCCCGCACAGGCCAGGGCCAGGGTCACGAGGGAACGCGTCGGGAAAGCCCGAAGAGAATGCATGGCGACTCCAAAAAGGACTGCAGCGGCGTGTGAGCGATTGTGCTGGCCCGCGTTCCGCAAGCATACAATTTTTACAAATTTACACCAACACCGGCCGCCGGGTTTCCATCGACATGTCTTCCGCTTCCCAGGCCCCAGCGGGCCCTGTGCCGTTCTGGCACCGGCTCAACCAGTTCTTCGCTTTCCCCCTGCAGCGCAAGCCGCTGTTCTACAGCACCGTGCTGGCCGTGTGCAGCATGCTGTACGGCGTGCTGTTCTTCCTGCCGGACGTGCTGGCCGTGCTGCTCATCGAGGTCGGCATCCTGCTGGCCGCGTCGCGCTACGGCTTCAAGGTGGTGGCGATGGGCTCGCGCGGCCTGCAGCGCGCCGAGGATTTCCCCGACCGGCTGGACGACGAATGGACTGCCCTGCCCTGGAAGCTGTTCGGCATCCTGCTGGTGCAGGGCATCGTGGTGGGCTGGCTGCAGCGGGTCAGCACGGGCCTGGCGGAACTCGCCTGGCTGGCCGTGAGCTTCCTGCTGCCGGCCACCATGATCCTGCTGGTGCAGACGGGCAGCCTGTTCGCGTCGCTGAACCCTGCCGCCGCCTGGGGCGTGGTGCGGATCATCGGCTGGCCCTACGGTCTGCTGTGCTTTTTCCTGTTTCTGCTCAGCCAGGGCGCAGCCATCGCGCTGGCGCTGCTGATGCCGCTGTTCAAGGGCTGGCTGCTGCTGCCGCTGGGCAACTGGCTGTTCATCTATTTCGGCTGGGTGATGTGCAGCCTGCTGGGCTACGCCATGTACCAGAACCACGAGGCCTTCGGCATCGACCTGCTGCCCGGCGGCGGGCTGGACGACGATGCCCCGCCCGACCGGCGCACGCCCCGGCAGATCGCGCAGGAGGCGACCGACGCGCTGGTGGCCCAGCAGATCACCGACGGCGACCTGGCCGGTGCCCTGGGCACGGCCTACGAAGACCAGCGCATGCATGGGGATGAATTGCCCGCCCAGCGCCGCTACCACCGCGTGCTGGCGCTGACCGACAAGACCGACACCCTGCTGCTGCATGCCCAGCGCTTCATCCCGCTGCTGCTGAACGCGGGCCAGACGACCGAGGCGCTCAAGGCGTTCCTCACCTGCCGCGAGCGCGACGCGCAGTTCGTGATCACCGACGCGGGCCACACCCTGGCCCTGGCCAACACCGCGTGGAACGGCGGCGATGCCAGGCAGGCCATCGCGCTGCTGGGCGGGTTCGACCGGCGCTTCAAGGGGCATGCGCTGGTGCCCAAGGCCTACGAACTGGTCGCGCGCGTGCTGCTGCAGGGCATGAACCGCCCCGACATGGCCCTCAAGGTGCTCGCCACCCTGCAGGCGCGGCATGCGGACAGCCCCTCGGTGGCGGAGGTGCAATGGCTGCTGCGCGCCCATTTGCCGCAGCCGGCGGCAGGCGGCGAAGCGCCCTCCACGCCTTGAGGCGACGCAGGCAGGCGCCATCGATTTGCTACTGAATTAATAGCAATACGCCCTAGTACTGATTGTGCTGGAACGGGTTTTTGCTTCAAATCCAGGGTTGCCTGGCAGGCGGCCCGCCCTACCGGCCTTCGAGCAGCCGCAGCGGCGCGCTGCCGGGTGCCAGTTGCTGCAACTGCGGCAGCCAGGCCATGGCCTGCTCGCGCCGCCCGGACTGCAGCAGCGCCGTGACCAGCATGCCCACCAGTTCGCCCAGCGCCGCATGCTGCGGCGCGGTGCGGTGCAGGGCCGTGAGCAGCTTCTCGGCGTCGCTCCACTGCCCCGCACGCACGAAGCGGCGCGCCAGGCCCGCCATGTCGTCGGGCACCAGGCGGGCGCTGGGCCGGGCATGGTCCAGGTAGGTGCGGTAGCTGGCGTGCTGGAAGTCCAGCGTGGCGGCGTCCTGCCCCGGCAGCCGAAAGATGCGGCGGGCAGCGCGGTGAAAATCCTCGCCCGCCGGCCACAGGCTGGCGGTCTTGAACCAGGCGCTCAGCACCGGCACATCGCGCGGGCGCAACTGCGCCGCCGCCCGCCACTGCACCAGGGCGCGCTCGAACTGCATCGCCTGGGCCGACTGCCGGGCCTGGGCCACATGGGCATCGAAGCCGTCGTCCGGCGCGGCGGCTGCCTCGGGCGGCGGCGCCTCGATCGCCTTGCGCCGTAACAGCCCGGCGCCCCACATCAGCGCGGCGCCCGTCAGCAGCCCGCCCAGGTGGGCCATGTAGGCCACGCCCCGGCCACTGAGCCAGTGCTGCAGCAACTCGTTGGCGATCCACGCCGGCAACAGCAGCAGCGCGGGCGCGGTGACGTAGTTGAAATAAAAGAACAACTGGTAGAAGAACCGCACGCGGCGCAGCCGGTACAGCACCGCGTACATGCCCATGAGGGCCGACACCGCACCGGACGCTCCCAGGCCGTAGCTGCCTTGGCCTGCATACGCCCACCCGGCCATCAGCGACCCGCCCACGGCCCCCAGCAGGTAGAAGGCCAGGTACCGCCACCGCCCCAGGGCCAGCTCGACGGAGCAACCGAACAGGAACAAGAACACCATGTTGCCCAGCAGGTGGCCCGTGCTGGCATGCAGAAAAGCGGCGGTGATCCAGGTCACGGGCCGCGGGGGCGCGTCCTTTTCGTAGCTCTGCGCCCAGCGGCGGGTGAAAGGCTCGGGCAGCGCCGCCTCATACCGGGCGCGGGCGGCCTTCCAGTCGGCGTACTGCGGGTCGTCCGCGCGCACGACCAGGCCGGCGTGCAGGCGCTTTTGAAAGCCCTCCTCGTGCTCCATCCACCGCAGCAGTGCGTGCTCCCGGTGCGTCGCCAGCATGCGCTGCGCGCGCTCGGCATCGCGGTGGCCGGTGTCCTTGAGCCACTGCACGAAAGGCGGCAGTTCGATGCCGGGCAAGGGACTGTCCAGATAGACCTGCGCCGCCCGGTCCACGGCCTTGGCCTCCCAGCGCTGCGGGCCCCAGAAGACCAGCAGGTTCACCACAATGATCAGCACCGTCATCCATGGCGGGTTGCGCCAGGTGGGGCGGTTGTCCAGCGGGATGGCATAGAACATGGCAGGCCTGCGTCACCTCAAGGCAGGCAACGCCGGGCCCCGCGGGCCGGCCTGCGGCGCCGCGGCAGGAAAGCACGCAACCCTCACTGGGGCACGAAGCCGCTGCGCTGGATGATGCGCGTCCAGGCCTGGGTGTAGGCCTGCTGGCGCGCCGCCAGTTGCTGGGGCGTCATCGACGCCACCGTGAGCCCCAGGGCCGTGAGCTGCCGGTTCACGTCGGGCTGGGCGACCACCTTGGCCAGCGCCTGCGAGAAGCGGGTGACGAACGCAGCCGGCGTACCGGTGGGCGCGTAGAAGCCGTAGTAGGGCAGGTCTTCGAAGCCTTTCAGCCCCAACTCGTCGAACGTGGGCACATCCGGCAGCGCGGCCTGGCGCTGGGTGCCCAGCACGGCCAGCACGCGCACCTTGCCGCCCTTGTGGTTTTCGATGAAGTCCTGCACCGAGGCCACCCCGGCGGGAATCTGGTTGCCCAGCATGTCGGCGATCATGGGCGCGCTGCCGCGGTATGGCGCCGCCACCAGGTCGATGCGGTACTTCTCGCCGATGAGCTTTACCAGAAACTCCGGCGTGGAGGCCGGGGCCGGGATGCCCACCGCGCCCTTGCCCCCGCCCTGGGTGGTGACCCACTGCACGTAGTCGTTGAACGACCTGGCCGGCGACGCGCCGGACACGGCAAAGGCATTCACGAAGGTGGCCACGCCGCCGACCGGCACGAAGTCGTGCACGGGGTCGTAGCCCGGGTGCTTGACCACCTGCGGCAGGATGGAGATGGTGTGGTCGTGCGACAGGAACACGGTGTGCCCGTCGGCCGGCGCGGCCTTGAGGGCCTGGGCGGCGATCTGCCCGCCCGCGCCGGGGCGGTTGTCCACCACCACCGGGGCGCCCAGCTCGTCCTTGAGCTTGTCGGACAGCAGCCGCGCGATCGCGTCGGTGCCCCCGCCCGGCGGAAAGCCCACCAGGATGCGGATCGGCGGGCCGGCCGGCGGCGTCTGGGCCGAGGCCACGGCGGCGACCGCCGTGGCGCCCAACCAGACCGCGGCGCGGGCCATGCGCAAGACCCAGTGGCGGCGCGAGGAAGAACGATGCATGGTGGGCTCCGTGAAAGTGTGCAGACGGGGGGAGGTGAGCAGCAATCAGGCCAGGCGGGCGCGGTGGCGGGCCAGCTGGGCGCGCACCTGGGCCGGCGCGGTGCCGCCCAGCGTGTTGCGGGCGTTGAGCGAGCCGCGCAGGCTGAGGGCGTCGAACACGTCCTTTTCGATCTGCGGGTGAAAGCCCTGCAGCACGGCCAGGGGCAGCTCCGACAGGTCCACGTTGTGCGACACGGCGGCCTTCACGGCATGGGCCACGGTCTCGTGCGCATCGCGGAACGGCAGCCCCTTCTTGACGAGGTAGTCGGCCAGGTCGGTGGCGGTGGCGTAGCCCTTGAGCGCGGCCTGCTCCATGGCCGGCGCGTTGACGGTGATGCCGCCTTCCTTCTTGCCCGTGGCCGGGTTCGGCTGGCCGCCGACCATCTCGGCGAAGATGCGCAGCGTGTCCTTCAGCGTGTCCACGGTGTCGAACAGCGGTTCCTTGTCTTCCTGGTTGTCCTTGTTGTAGGCCAGGGGCTGGCCCTTCATCAGCGTGATGAGGCCCATCAGGTGGCCGACCACGCGGCCGGTCTTGCCGCGCGCCAGTTCGGGCACGTCGGGATTTTTCTTCTGCGGCATGATCGACGAGCCCGTGGTGAAGCGGTCGGCGATCTTGATGAAGCCGAAGTTCTGGCTCATCCAGATGATGAGTTCTTCCGACAGGCGGCTCACGTGCACCATGCACAGGCTGGCGGCGGCGGTGAACTCGATGGCGAAGTCGCGGTCGCTCACGGCGTCCAGGCTGTTCTGGCACACGCCGTCCATGCCCAGGGTTTTTGCCACGCGCTCGCGGTCCAGCGGGTAGGTCGTGCCGGCCAGGGCGGCGGCGCCCAGCGGCAGCACGTTGACGCGGCGGCGCACGTCCTGCATGCGGTCGGCATCGCGCGCGAACATCTCCACGTAGGCCAGCATGTGGTGGCCGAAGCTCACCGGCTGCGCCACCTGCAGGTGGGTGAAGCCGGGCAGGATCACCTCCACGTTCTGCTCGGCCACATCCACCAGCGACACCTGCAGCTCTTTCAGCAGATCGGCGATCAGGTCGATCTCGCCGCGCAGCCACAGGCGCACGTCGGTGGCCACCTGGTCGTTGCGGCTGCGGCCGGTGTGCAGGCGCTTGCCGGCGTCGCCCACCAGTTGCGTGAGACGCGCCTCGATGTTCAGGTGCACGTCTTCCAGGTCGAGCTTCCACTCGAAGGCGCCGGATTCGATCTCCTCTTTGATCTGCGCCATGCCGCGCTGGATGGAGGCGTGGTCGGCGGCCGAGATGATGCCCTGCGCGGCAAGCATGTCGGCGTGCGCGAGGCTGCCGGCGATGTCGGCCTGCCACAGGCGCTTGTCGAAGAACACGCTCGACGTGTAGCGCTTGACCAGGTCGCTCATGGGCTCGGAAAACAGCGCCGACCAGGCCTGGGCCTTGGTGTCGAGCTGGTTGTGGGAGGGGGCGGACGCTGGGCTGGAGGCGGGGCTGGTGGACATGGAGGGCAATAATCCGGTGGTTCAGACACCCGGAACACCCGGATGCCGCAATGCAAGAGACGCAAATTTTATCGACCCGGCCGCAGGCCCTGACCGAAGACCCCCGCCAGCCCCTGGGCCGGCGGGTGCTGGTGTTCGACGCCTGCCATGTCGGGGTGATCCTGCGCGCGGTGCTTTTCGTGGAGGCGGTGTTGGGCGTGGGCGCCCTCTTCAATACCGCCACGCCCCTGGAATGGCTCGGCCGGCTGTCACTGCTGACGGGCGGCGCCCTGCCCGCCACGCTGGCCTGGCTGGTCACCGCCTGCAGCCTGAAGACCGTGCTGCAGCGCCTGCCTGTGGCCTTGCAATACGCGGCGGGCGTGGCGCTGGGCACCCTGTCCGGGCTGTATGCCTGCGGCATGCTCGCGCTGGTGGGCGTGGCGGCCGATCCGCCCTGGCTGGCCAGTGCCGCCAGCGGCGCCCTGCTGTCGGCGGCGCTGGTGGCGGCGCTGGTGCTGCGCGCCCGCGCCCGAACGCCCGCGGCCACCACGGCGCGGCTGTCGGAGCTGCAGTCGCGCATCCGCCCGCACTTTCTGTTCAACACGCTCAACAGCGCCATCGCCCTGGTGCGGGCCGAGCCGGCCAAGGCCGAGGCGCTGCTGGAGGACCTGAGCGACCTGTTCCGCCATGCGCTGGTGGACCAGGGCGAGTCGGCCACGCTGGGCGAAGAGATCACCCTGGC
The DNA here is from genome assembly GCF_030158995.1 of Acidovorax sp. SUPP2825. Taxonomy (NCBI): domain Bacteria; kingdom Pseudomonadati; phylum Pseudomonadota; class Betaproteobacteria; order Burkholderiales; family Comamonadaceae; genus Acidovorax; species Acidovorax sp. SUPP2825. The sequence goes on from NZ_BQXK01000003.1 coordinate 193,874, forward strand.
GCGCCGCTACCTGGACATCGAGCAGGTGCGCTTCGAGGAACGGCTGCGCGTGCAGTGGTCGCTGGACGCCCGCGCCGACGGCGCCCGCCTGCCCCCGCTGCTGCTGCAGCCGCTGGTGGAAAACGCGGTCAAGCACGGCGTGGAGCCGAGCGCCACGGGCGGGCGGCTGCGCATCGTGACCGAGCTGCGCGGCAGCCGCGTGATCGTGGTCATCACCAACACCGTGCCCGCCGCGCCGCAGCGCGAGGGCGGCAGGCCGCGCGGCCACGGCATTGCGCTGGCCAACGTGCGCGACCGCCTGCGGCTGCTGCACGACGTGCAGTGCGAGTTCAGCGCCGGCATGCAAAATGGCCGCTACCAGGTGCGCATCTCGTTGCCCGCGCGGTCCTGACCTTTCCCCTTCGCCTCCTGCCATGCACATCCTGATCGTTGACGACGAAGCCCTGGCCCGCAGCCGCCTGCGCACCCTGCTGGCCGACTGCGACGCGCGGCACACCGCCGCCGAGGCCGCCAACGCCGCCGACGCGCTGGCGCAGCTGCAGCCCTCGGGCGGCCGCGCCTTCGACACCGTGCTGCTGGACATCCACATGCCCGGGCAGGACGGCCTGGCCCTGGCCCATGCCATGCGCACCCTGCCCTACCCGCCGGCCATCGTGTTCGTGACGGCCCATGCGGACCACGCCGTGAGCGCGTTCGAGCTGGACGCGGTGGACTACCTCACCAAGCCCGTGCGGCGCGAGCGGCTGGAAAAAGCCCTGGGCAAGGCCCTGCGCGCCCGGCACCCGGGCGCCCCGCCCGCGCCCACGGCGCCCCTTCCCGATGGCGAGACCCTGCTGATCCAGGACCGGGGCCGCACCGAGCGCGTGCCGCTGGCCGAGGTGCTGTACTTCAAGGCCGAGCAGAAATACCTGACGGTGCGCACCGCGGTGCGCAGCTACATCCTGGACGGCTCGCTGAGCGAGCTGGAGGCGCGCCACGGCGACCGATTCCTGCGCATCCACCGCAACGCGCTGGTGGCCCGCCGCGCGGTGCGGGCGCTGGAAAAGCACTACGACCCCGAGGAGGGCGAAGGCTGGGCCGTGCGGCTGCACGGGCTGACCGAATTGCTGGCCGTGTCGCGCCGGCAGGTGGCGGCCGTGCGCGAAGAACTGGCCGGCTGAAGACCGAAGGTGTTTTGGGCCGCGAGCACAATCAAACCGCCGGCATATCGCTATTGATTTGATAGCAAACCCAGACCCTGACGCGCCGCCGCACCGGGGCCCCACAGCCGGTCAGTGCGCGTGGGCCATGCCGCTCACCAGCGTGACCACCGTCATCCCCGCCACCAGCCAGGCGATCTGCGCCACCGTCTGGCCCGCGCTCAGGCGCTTTTGCAGCTGCGGGATCAGGTCGGCCAGCGCCACGTAGATGAAGCTGCTGGAGGCGATGGCCAGGAAGTAAGGCAGCCAGTCCTGCAGCTCGCCGACCAGGAAATACCCCACCACCCCGCCCAGCGCGGTCACCGCGCCGGCCAGCGATACCTTCAGCAGCGCCATGCGGCGGTTGGCGCTGGCCTGGCGCAGCACCACCAGGTCGCCCATGTGGTGCGGCACCTCGTGCGCCAGCACCGACAGGGCCGCCACCACGCCCAGGCGCAGGTCGGCCATGAAGGCCGAGGCGATCAGGATGCCGTCGCCGAAGCAGTGCACGCTGTCGCCCGTGAGCAGCGCCCAGCCGCCGCCACCGCGCCGCGCTTCGCCTTCGGCATGGGCGTGCGCATCGCCGTTCGCGTGGTCATGGGCGTGGCCGTGCCCCTGCGTATGGCCATGGGCATGCCCGTGCGAATGCGCATGGCCGTGTCCGTGGCCATGCTCGTGCCCGTGGTGCCACAGCTCGGCCTTGTCGAGCAGAAAGAAGAACACCAGCCCCACCAGCAGCGTGGCGAACAGGTCGTGCGCGCCGGCGTGGCTCTCGAACGCCTCGGGCAGCAGGTGCATGAAGGCCGTGGCCAGCAGCGCGCCGGCCGCCAGGCTCAGCAGGTGCTGCGGCCCCACGCCGCGCCGGCCGTCGCCCAGCCCCGCGCGCATCAACAGGGCGGCCACCCACACGCTGCCGATGCCGGCCGCCAGCGTGGCCAGGATGATTGCTACCAAAGTCATGGCTTCTCGTGCTTTCCCTGCAAGGCCTGTCGGCCTTTTGTATCGAATCGATTCGGCGCGCACGGCGCACAAAAAAAGCCCCGAAGGGCTTTGGCGGGACCGCTGGGGCAGGAACGCCGCCGGCGATGGTCTCTCAGGCCACGCCGTGTGTCTTGAACCACTGCAGCGCCCGCTTCCATCCGTCCTCGGCCGCTTCCTTGCGGAAGCTGGGCCGGTAGTCGGCATGGAAGGCATGGGGCGCGTCGGGGTACACGACGAACTGCGACGCCTTGGCGGCGGCGGAGCCGGTCTGGAGAGCCGCTTTCATCTTATCAATCGTGTCAAGGGGGATGCCGCTGTCTTTTTCGCCGTACAGGCCCAGCACCGGCGCCTTGAGGATCGGGGCGATGTCCACCGGGTGCTTGGGCGTGAGCTCGCTGGCCTGCCCCACCAGCCGGCCGTACCAGGCCACGCCCGCCTTGACGGGGCCGTGGGCCGCGTACAGCCAGGTGATGCGGCCACCCCAGCAAAAACCGGTGATGCCGACCTTCTTCAGGTCGCCGCCGTTCTCGCCCGCCCACTTCACGGTGCCGTCCAGATCGGCCAGCACCTGCGCGTCGGGCACCTTGGAGACCAGCTCGCTCATCAGCTTGGCGGCTTCGGTGTACTGGAGCGGATCGCCCTGGCGGGCATACAGCTCGGGGGCGATGGCCAGGTAGCCGGCCTTGGCGAAACGGCGGCAGGTGTCGGCGATGTATTCGTGCACGCCGAAGATCTCCTGGATCACCAGCACCACCGGCAGGTCGGTCTTGCCGGCGGGCGCGGCGCGGTAGGCGGGCACCTTGAAGCCGTTGACCTCGATGCTGACCTTGCCCGCCGTGAGCCCGTCTGCGGGCGTCTGGATCGCGGTCTGCGCCATCACGGGCATGGCCGCGGCGGCATAGCCCACGCCGAAACCGGCGCCCAGGGCCACACGCATCGCGGTTCGGCGGGTGGCTCCCGCCTCGGTGCTCTGGCCCGGCAAGAGGGCGTCGAAATCGGTCTTGAGGTCATCACGCAGCATGGTCTGGCTCCTGGTTGGGTGAAAGGATCGGCAGCGCAAGAGTCTAGGGCCTGCGGCGCGTGGCAGCATGACCCGCAGGGCTGAACGGGTTTGCCGCCGTTCGCCCAGGGCCGGTGCAGCGAAGGTGTAGTGATGGCGTGGCTTTTATTTCTGTCTTGACAGAAATAAAAGAAAACCTAAACTGCCCCCATGCAACTGACCGACATCGCCCAACGCTTCGTGGTCCACTGGGGAGAGATGGGAACCGCCTGGGGCGTGAACCGCACCGTGGCCCAGATCCACGCGCTGCTCTTCTTCCATGGCCGCCCGCTGCATGCCGAGGAAATCTGCGAGACGCTGGGCGTGGCCCGTTCCAACGCCAGCAACAGCCTCAAGGAGCTGCTCAACTGGAACCTGATCCGCACCACCCACGTGCTGGGCGACCGGCGCGACTATTTCGAAACCTCCACCGACGTGTGGGAGCTGTTTCGCACCGTGGTGCGCGAACGCAAGGAACGCGAGTTCGACCCCACCGTGCGCATGCTGCGCGAACTGGTGGCCCGCCCCGACTTCGCCAGCGAAACCGCCGATGCCCAGGACCGCGTGCGCGAGACGCTGCACCTCATGGATTCGCTGGGGGTGTGGGCCGACGAAATGCTGCGCCTGTCCCCCGCCACGCTCGACAAGGTGCTGCGCCTGGGGGCCAGCGTGCAGAAGTTCGTGCGCGGCGGAGCGGCCGACAAGGCATCCCCTGACTAGGCTTTTTTTGCCCTGATGTTTCTGTTTTGAATGAAATTTCGGAAGGATTGAACATGAATGCCGCAGCCACCCCCAACCCCGCCATCTATCCCCTCACCCTCTATTACGACTCGCGCTGCCGCCTGTGCGCTGCCGAGATGGGCAACCTGATGCTGCGCAACACCGGCGGCCTGCTGCGCTTTGCCGACGTGTGGGCACCGGACTTCGAAGGGCCGCCGGCAGGCACCACGCGGGACGACCTGCTCACCCTGATCCATGCGCGCCAGGCCGACGGCCGGCTGCTGCGCGGCGTCGCGGTGTTCCGCGCGGCCTACGAGGCCGTGGGCCTGGGCTGGCTGACCGCCGCCACGCGCTGGCCCGTCATCGGGCCGCTGGCCGACCGGGTGTACCCGGTGCTGGCACGCAACCGCTATCGCCTGCCGCAGTGGCTGGTGCACGGCCTGTTCGAGAAGGCCAGCGGCGCGGCCGCCCGCCGGGCCGCTGCCCGCCGCTGCGGGCCGGGCGACGACCAGTGCCGGCTCTGACGACAGCCACCCTTCCCCCTTCACGGAGCAGTTCCATGCACATCCTTCTCACCGGCTCCACCGGATTCATCGGCCGCGCGGTGCAACGCGCGCTCGAACGTGCGGGCCACACCGTGCACGGCGGCGTCTCGCCGCGCCGCGCGGCAAGGCACCCCGGCCAGGTCGCCATGGATTTCGCGCACGACACGGCGCCCGCCGCGTGGCTGCCGCGCCTGGCAGGCATCGACGCGGTGGTGAATGCCGTCGGCGTGCTGCGCGACACCCGCGCACGCCCCATCGACGCCTTGCACCAGCACACACCGGTGGCCTTGTTCGACGCCTGCGCCCAGGCCGGCGTGCGACGCATCGTGCAGATCTCGGCGCTGGGCATTGCCGGCAGCGCCACACGCTACGCCACCACCAAACGCGCGGCCGACACCCACCTGCTCGGTCTGACCGCACAAGGGGCCGTGTCGGGCGTGGTGCTGCGGCCCAGCATCGTGTTCGGCCGGGGTGGCGCCAGTAGCGCGCTCTTCATGAACCTGGCACGCCTGCCGGTGCTGGTGCTGCCCGGGCCGGTGCTGCAGGCCCGCGTGCAGCCCGTGGCGGTTCACGATCTGGCCGATGCGGTGGCTGCGCTGATGGGCACCGCGCTGGACACGACCGGACTCATCGAATGCAGCGGGCCCGAGGCGGTGCCCATGGCCGAACTGATCGCCAGCCTGCGCCAGCAATCGGGCCACGGGCCCGCCCGCGTACTGCGCCTGCCGGATGCGCTCAGCCACCTGAGCGCCCGCCTGGGCGACCAGGTGCCGGCCCTGCCCTGGTGCAGCGAAACGCTCGCCTTGCTGGGCAGCGACAACACGGCGGACCCGGCCGCGCTCCAGCGCCTGCTGGGCCATGAAGCGACGCACTACCGCCATCTGCTCGAAAGCGCCTGGGCGCCGTCCGCACGATGAACGCCGAAACCACCCGCTGGCTGCGCGCCAGCCTCGTCCTGGTGTGGCTGGGCACCGCACTGGCCAGTGCCATCGAATCGCAAGGCCAGGGCCGCGATCTGCTGGTGCGTGGCGGGCTGCAGAGCGAAGCCTGGATCCAGGCGCTGGTGTGGGGCGGCATCGCTGCCGACACGGCCATCGGGCTCGCGCTGTGGCTGCGCCCCGGCCGGGCCACCGATGCCCTGGCCCTGGCCTTGATGGGCGTGATGACGGTGGTCGCCACGGTGCTGCTGCCCGCGCTGTGGCTGGACCCGCTGGGGCCGCTGCTCAAGAACCTGCCCATTGCCGCCATCCTCGTCGTCCTCCTGAAAGCACCACGCACATGAACACCTATCTCGCACTCAAATGGATCCACATCCTGTCCAGCGTGCTGCTGGTGGGCACCGGGTTCGGCTCGGCGTTCTACCTGTTCTTCGCCAACCGCAGCGGCAGCGTGGCCGCCCAGGCCGTGGTGTCGCGGCTGGTGGTGCGGGCCGACACGTGGTTCACCACACCGGCCGGCATCGTGCAGCCGGTGACCGGCGTCGCCATGGCGATGATGGCCGGCTGGCCGCTGTCCACGCCGTGGCTGGCCACCTCGATCGCGCTGTACGCCCTGGCGGGCCTGTGCTGGCTGCCAGTGCTGTGGCTGCAGTGGCGCATGGCCGCCATGGCACGGGACGCCGCCGCGCAAGGCACGCCGATGCCGGCGCTCTACACCCGCTATGCGCGCTGGTGGGAGGCGCTGGGCTACCCGGCTTTCGTGGCCATGCTGGCCGTGTTCTTCCTGATGGTGCACAAGCCCGCGCTGTGGGGCTGATGGTTGTTCAGGCGATGGCGTCGGCGCCCGCACGCGCGGGCGTTCGCGGCTCGATCCCGGCATAGGCGCAGCGCGCCAGTGCCTCGGCCAGCACCTGCGACGGGTTGACCAAGCGAGCGCCCGCCGCGGCCTCATCCAGGGCCAGCGGGATTTCGGTGCAGCCCATGATGAGGGTCGAAACCCCATCGCGTTCGCGCAGCGCCTGTGCCACCGCCGCGAAGCGGTGACGGGCCAGTGCATAGTCGCCGGCCTTCACGCCGTCGTAGATGCCCTGCATGAGCTGCTCGCGCTCACCAGGCTGCGGCAGCACGCAGGCCACCCCGTGGCGCTGCAGTTCGGCCTGGTACAGCCCGCTGTCGTACGACCCTTGCGTGGCCAGCAGCGCCACGCGCGGAACCTGCGCAGCCGCGAGCCCGGCCGCCACTTCGCGCATGCCGTGCAACACCTGCAATTGCGGAAACCGCTGCTGCAGCTCCCCATGCCAGGCATGGGCCGTGTTGCATGCGATCGCCACGGCCTGCACCCCCAGCGCCACCAGCCGGCCCGTGGCCTGCGCCATCGGCTCTGCCGGCTGGTGGGCGCCGGACGTGCGGTCGCCCAGGGCCGCCGTGCGATCGGGAATGGGCACCTGCGCCAGCCAGTGCTCCGGATAGGCCTGATCCCGCACGGGAATGCCGAGCGAGGCCATGCGCCGCGTGCACGCCTCCACGAAGAGCCGCACGAAGTCGGCCCCGGCGGCCGGCCCCATGCCGCCCAGGATGCCCACCATGCGGGGCACCGGGAAGATCGCGGGGATCGACGGCGTCATGGACAACCTCCGAAAAGCGCTGGCGCGGGGGACGATCAGTTGGCGGGCTTGTCGCTCTGCGCCACCAGGTTGTCGCGCAGTTCCTTGGACATGGGCAGGCCCAGGTTCTGGCCCTTGGGCGGCACGGGCGACATGAACCACTTGGTGTAGAGCTTCTCGAACTCGCCGGACTTCATCATCCCGCCGATCACGCCGTTCACCAGCGCCTGGAACTGCGGATCGTCCTTGCGCAGCATGCAGGCATAGGGCTCGACCTGCAGCGAATCGCCCACCACCACCCAGTCCGCGGGGTTGCGCGCATTGCCCTTCAGGCCGAACAGCAAAATGTCGTCCATGGCGAACGCCTCGGCACGGCCCGAATCGACCAGCAGCATGGAATCGTCGTGGTCCTTGCCGAGCACGATGTCCATCTCGAGGTTGTTCTCGCGGCTGTACTTGCGGATCACCTGCGCATTGGTCGTGCCGCTGGTGCTGGCGACCTTCTTCTTGGCCAGGTCGGCGTAGTTCTGCACGCCCGAGGTCTTCTTGGTCAGCAGCCGGGTGCCGGTGTAGAAATAGTTCACGGCGAACTGCACGTCCTTGCCGCGCGCGGAGTTGTTGGTGGTGGAGCCGCATTCGAGGTCCACCGTGCCGTTGGTGATGAGCGGAATGCGGTTCTGCGACGTGACGGCCTGCAGCTCCACCTTGATCGCCGGGTTCTTGAGCTTGGCGCGCACCGCATTCACCACCGCGTTGGAGATGTCCACCGAGAAGCCGATCGGCTCGCCCGGGCCCGCCAGGTAGCTGAAGGGTACCGACGATTCACGGTAGGCCAGCGTGATCTTTCCCGAGTCGGCGATCTTCTGCAGGGTGTCGGCGTGGGCCGTGGTGGCCGCAGCGCACACGCCGCAAGCGAGGACGGCGGCAGACAGGAATGGCTTCATGGGGAACTCCTTGACGGAAACAAAAAGGGATTGGAACGGTGCAGGTGCCCAGGCACTTTAGGAACTCGGTGCGGCTTTGAACAATTCATTCGGCAGCATGTGCCATGACGAAAAGTTATGCCATCCGCATCGGCCAGAGCGTCCCCATGCAATCTTCGCGCCCGGCGCCGGCGCATAACTTCCTGGCATGCCTGCCCCGCGGTTTGGCATTGTTCAAAGGCCGCGCGCGTCCCTAGAGTGCCCAGGACGGACAACCAACGGGAATCGAGCGATATGGATGCATGTGTGATGGGTGCGGGCATCGTGGGCCTGGCCACGGCCTACGCGCTGCAGCGCCAGGGGATGAGCGTCACGGTGATCGACCAGGGCCCCGTGGGCGGCGGCGCCAGCGGCGGCAATGGCGCACAGCTGAGCTACAGCTACGTGCAGCCCCTGGCCGACCCCGGCCTGTGGGCGCAACTGCCCAAGCTGCTGCTGTCGCGCGAATCGCCGCTGCAGGTGCAACTGCAGCGGGACCCGCACCAGTGGCGCTGGGCCCTGCAGTTTCTGGCGGCCTGCAACGGCGCCACCTCGCGTAGCACCACGGCGCAACTGCTCGCGCTGGCGGCCCACAGCCGCGCCGGGTTCGAAGCCATGCGCGCCCGCGAGGCGCTGGAATGCGACTTCTCCAGCACCGGCAAGCTCGTGCTGTACGGCACGCGCGATGGCCTGGCCGCGGCCGAGCGGCAGATGGAACTGCAGCGGGCCTGGGGCAGCGAGCAGGCCTCGGTGTCTGCCCAGCGCTGCGTGGAGCTGGAACCCGCGCTCGCCCACCATGCGCCCCACATTGCCGGTGCGATCCACACGCCCAGCGAGTGCGCGGCCGACTGTCAGAAGGTGTGCGATGGGCTGCATGCCCTGCTGGCCCAGCGCGGCGTACGCTTCGAACTGGGTGCGCAGGTACAGGGGTTCGACCGGACGCAGGGGCGCATCGCGGCGGTGCGCACCAGCGCCGGCACCATCGAGGCCGACCGCTTCGTGCTGGCGCTGGGCAGCGGCAGCGTGGCGGTGGCCCGGATGGTGGGCGTGCACCTGCCCGTCTATCCGATCAAGGGTTACAGCATCACCCTCGACGCCCCGGCCGATGCCCCCTGGGCGCCCCGCATGAACGTGACGCACGCGGGTCGCAAGGTCGTGTTCGCCCGCTTGGGCCAGCGCCTGCGCGTGGCCGGCATGGCAGAGCTGGTGGGCAACGACCGCCGCATCCGCACCGAACGCATCGACAGCCTGCGCGCCACGGTGCGCACCGTGCTGGGGCACGAAGCGCCCGCCGCATCGCTGCACCCCTGGACCGGCATGCGGCCCGCCACGCCCACGGGCCTGCCCATCGCCGGCCGCGCCGCCGAGGCCGACAACCTGTGGCTCAACACGGGGCACGGGGCGCTGGGCTTCACCTTGGCGTTCGGTACCGCGGCCATCGTGGCCGAGCAGATGCTGCAGGCCTGCGCGCCCGCCTGAGTCACGGCGGAGGGAGGCCGGCGCGCGTTCGCCGCCGCGTTCGGCTTGTCATTCGCTCTCTGCCAAGCCGGCGGACGCCAGCGTCTGCGCCACCGCATCGCGCATGCAGCGCACCATGGTGTCCGCCAGCAGCGATGCAGGCCGGTTCACCATGCGCAGCGCCTTGACGGGCACCGCGATGCGCGGCGCGAGCGCCAGCACGTCCACCCGCGCGCGGTCGGCCGACGCCGCGGTGCACACATCCACCAGCGCCACGCCCAACCCGTGGTGCGCAAGCGCGAGCGCCGCGTGGTAGGTCTGCACCGTGAAGGCCGCCTGCAGGCCCACGTCGGCCTCGCGGCTGGCGTGGTTCACCATCGTGCCGAGCGGGTCGTTCGCCTCCAGTCGGATCACCGGCGTGTGGGCCAGATCGGCCAGGTGCACCACGCCGGCCTGCACCACGTCCGCATCCAGCGTGCCCTTGGGCGCGATGCACACCACGCGCCCTTCCACCAGCGTCTCCTGCGCCAGCGAGGGGTGCACCAGCGCACTGAACACGAAGCCGATGTCGGCCTCCTGCAGCACCAGGGCCGAGACGATCTGCGGCGAGTGCAACGCATCGATGCGCACCACCACGTCCGGGTGCTGCGCACGGAAGGCCTGCAGCGCGCGCGGCATCACTTCGTGGCTCAGGGCCAGCACGCTCAGCACATGCAAGTCGCCCTCGCGCTGCTGGCCGCGCAGGCTGTTGGCCAGGCGCTGCACGTCGTCGAGCTGGTTGAACAGCCGCTCGATGTGCGGGTACAGGGTCTGCGCCTCGCGCGTGGGCACGAGCCGCCCCTTCATGCGGTGGAACAGCGCGAACCCCAACTGCAGTTCGGCATGCGCGAGGATGCGGCTCACGGCCGGCTGGGTGACGTTGATGAGCCGCGCGGCCGCGCTCACGCTGCAGGTGAGCATCACCGCATTGAAGACTTCGATGTGACGCAGGCGCATGGCAAAGGCAGGCTTTTCGGAAGAAGCGAAGCCGGTCATATTGCATCAAAAAGCATCCACCCTACTGGCAGGAAGATGCAATTGGAAACAAATGCCACGGTGCGGTCTTGGTGCGCGGATAGGCTCGCCGCCGTGCGTGACACCCAAGGCCCTGGCGGCGATGCGGGGCCTGCCCCACCTGACCCGTGGTATGCGGTGTTACCCAACCCTCTGGATTCCATCCAGCCCCTCCACTTCCCCTCAGAAAGAGACAAGGCATGGCAGATTCAAGTGGCAGCGCGTGGGTTGCCCGGTTCCCGACCAGCACCTCCACCAGCGATCTGATCGCCAGTTTCCGCACCAAGGTGGACTCGTTCATCGCCGCGCTGGAAGCCGGTGGCGCTTCGGTCTCCATCTCCGCCACGTTGCGCCCGCCGGAGCGGGCCTACCTCATGCATCACGCCTGGCGCATCGCCCGCGAAAACGCGGACGCCGCCACGGTGCCCGCGATGGCGGGCGTGGACATCGAATGGGTCCACCGCGGTGCCACGGGTGCGGTCAATGCAGGTGCCGCCCGGGTCGCGGCCAACCAGATGGTGGCAGGCTATGGCATCGTGTATGCGCCCGCACTCACCTCGCGTCATTCCGAGGGCCGCGCCATCGACATGACGATCACCAACTATTCAGGGAAGGCCTTCAAAGATGCCACAGGCACCAGCACCACTGTCACCACCGCTGCGCAACTGCATGCCCTGGGCGCGACCTACGGGGTCTACAAGCTCACGTCCGACCCGCCGCACTGGTCCGATGATGGCCACTGAGCGCATCACCACCCGCCGCCGCTTGAGCGGTACGGCAGGCCAGATACCCGACGGCCGTTTTTTCAGCCGGTCCACGGCCTCGGTCCTTCTGGCGCTGGCGGGGCTGCTCCTCGGCGGCACCAGCGCGCAGGCCGACACCGCGCAGCCCGTGCCTTCGGCATCGCCCGTGTCCTCGCGCGTGGGCCTTCTCGACGCCCGCCGGCCCGACGCACCCCGGCTGGTGCTGGGCCAGCCGCAGCCTGAAGGCGAGGCACTTCACTACCTTCGGCTGTCTCCGCCCATGGGCAAAAAGCCGGAGTGCTGCGTTCAGGCCGGCGCGGCCGTACAGGACGCTTCCATCCTGCAATACCGCGGCGAAGACGCGGTCCCTGCGGATGAACGGGATGCGAAGTTCCAGAAGGCGCCCGAAGAAGGCTTCGTGGGCCTGCTGCTGGCGAAGAACGCCGTGGTCTCGCGCACCCATGCGCACCGCGTGGTACTGCGATGGCCGGACCGCAAGGCCCGCCTGCGCGTGGACCATTGCCTGTCCAGCGAAGGCATGCACGTGAAGGTCGCAGAGAGCGGCGCCAAGGGGCAATGGGTGCCGAAGGCGCATTACTACCTTCCGCTGGGAGCGGACGTGACGCCGGACTGTCCAGCCTCCTGAAGCGGCTTTCGACCTGATATGGAAAAGAAACGCTCCGAGTCGCACTTTGCCCGTGAACGTCTCAAGACTCAGCGCCATTGGCATGCTCGTCTGCGCGGCCGTCGGTTTGGGCGCGCTCTGGGCGACTTTGCCGAGCCCCCGTGCGCAGCCGCTACACGTGGACACTGAAGGCATTCAGAGGCATGAGGACAGCGGAGCAGCCGACACCCTGGGCTGCGAAACGCTATCCCTCACGCCAAAAGACGTAGCCACCTATTTCTCGACCGCCACGGAAGTCTCTGCCGCGACATTCCATGCCGAATCGATCATCCTTCCGTGCAGCTTCTCCGGCACGCTCATGAAAGGCGGGGCGAAATACGCGTGGCGCGTCCACGCAGCAGGAGCGGGTTACCTGACGGCCGAGGCCACCGGCCAGACGCAGCGGTTTCTCTGCCAGGCCGCGTGCGAAAAGGCACTGCCTGCGTTGATGGGGCAGTAAAGCCGGAGTCGGGCCGGCCCTGACCGGCCCCAGCCCGCCCGCGTCAGTGCGCCTTGTCCCAGTTCGGCCCCACGCCGACTTCGGCCAGCAGCGGCACCTTCAGGTCCGCCACGCCCGCCATCAACCGGGGGATCTCGCGGCGCACCCAGTCCACCTCGCTCTCGGGCAGCTCGAACACCAGTTCATCGTGCACCTGCATGATCATGAGCACGCCCGGCTTTTCGGCGTCCAGCACGTCCTGCACGGCGACCATGGCCTTCTTGATGAGGTCGGCGGCGGTGCCCTGCATGGGCGCGTTGATGGCGGCGCGTTCGGCGCCGCTACGGCGCGGGCCGTTGGGCGAGTTGATCTCGGGCAGGTACAGGCGCCGGCCGAATACGGTCTCCACGTAGCCCTTGGTCTTGGCCAGGGCCTTGGTGTCGTCCATGTATTGCTTCACGCCGGGATAGCGCTGGAAATAGCGGTCGATGTAGGCCGCGGCGGCTTTGGTCTCGATGCCCAGGTTCTTGGCCAGGCCGAAGCTGCTCATGCCGTAGATGAGCCCGAAGTTGATGACCTTGGCGTAGCGCCGCTGCTCGCTGCTGACCTGGCCGACCTCGACGCCGAACACCTCGGCCGCCGTGGCGCGGTGAACGTCCAGCCCTTCGGTGAAGGCATGCAGCAGCGAGGCATCACCGCTCAGGTGGGCCATGATGCGCAGCTCGATCTGGCTGTAGTCGGCGCTGGCGATCACACGCCCGGGCGGCGCCACGAAGGCCTCGCGCACGCGCCGCCCTTCCGCCGTGCGGATGGGAATGTTCTGCAGGTTGGGGTCGTTGCTGGACAGGCGCCCCGTCACCGCCACGGCCTGGGCGTAATGCGTGTGCACGCGGCCGGTGGAGGGATGGGCCAGTTGCGCCAGCTTGTCGGTGTAGGTGCCCTTGAGCTTGGACAGGCTGCGGTGCTCCAGCAGCTTGGCGGGCAGCGGGTAGTCCTCGGCCAGCTTTTCCAGCACCTCTTCGTCGGTGCTGCGCGCGCCGGTGGCGGTCTTCTTGACCACCGGCATGCCCAGCTTGTCGAAGAAGATCTCGCCCAGTTGCTTGGGGCTGCCCAGGTTGAAGGGCTGGCCCGCGATCTCGTACGCCTCGGTCTCCAGTTGCAGGATGCGCTGGCCCAGCTCATGGCTTTGCTGCGCGAGGATGGGCGCGTCCACCAGCACGCCGTTGCGCTCGATGCGGTAGAGCGCCTCGCTGCTGGCCATCTCCAGTTCGTAGATGCCGCGCAGCTTGTCGTCGGCCTGCAGTTGGGGCCACAGCACGCGGTGCACGTCCAGCGTCTGGTCGGAGTCTTCGCACGAATACTCGGCCGCCAGTTTGATCGACACCTGGCTGAAAGGAATCTGCTTGGCGCCCTTACCGCACAGGTCTTCGTAGTGGATGCCGCTGCGCCCCAGGTGCCGCTCCGCCAGGCTGCCCAGGCCGTGCGGCCGGTGCACTTCGAGCACGTAGCTCTGCAGCATGGTGTCGTGTTCGTAGCCCTGCACTTCGATGCCGTGGTTGGCCAGCACATGTCGGTCGTATTTGACGTGCTGGCCGAGCTTCTTGCGCGTGCCGTCCTCCAGCCAGGGCTTGAGCCGCGCCAGCACTTCGTCGCGGGGCAGTTGCGCCGGGGCGTCGGGGTAGTCGTGCATGAGCGGCACGTAGGCGGCCGTGCCGGCCTCCACGCTCCAGCTGATGCCGACGATCTCGGCGCGCATCTCGTCGAGCGAGGTGGTCTCCGTGTCGATCGCCACCAGTTCGGCGGCCTGCAGGCGCGCGAACCAGGCATCGAACGCCTCCCAGGTGAGCACGGTGTCGTACTGCAGGTTGCTCACCTTGGCCGCGGCCACTTCGGCGGGCTCGTCGAACAGGCCGGGCGTGGGGTCCATGGCGGCGCCACGTCCCCTGGACGCCTTGGCGGCCCCTTCCTCCAGCAGTTCGGGGGCGGTTTCCTGGATGTCGATGGCCCGGGCCAGGCCCTTGAATCCATACTGTTCGTAGAAGGCCTTGAGGGCCGCGGCGTCCTGCGCGCCGGTGGTCAGCGCGTCCAGCGACGGCAGGCCGGCCACATGCCCTTCCAGGTCGCAGTCGGTGCGGATGGTGACCAGCTGGCGCCCGGTGGGCAGCCAGTCGCGCGCGTTGCGCAGGTTCTCGCCCGCCACGCCCTTGATCTCGGTGGCGCGCTCCATCAGCGCATCGAGCGAGCCGTATTCCATGAGCCACTTGGCGGCCGTCTTCGGGCCCACCTTGGGCACGCCGGGCACGTTGTCCACGGTGTCGCCCACCAGGGTCTGGTAGTCCACCATCAGGTGCGGTGGCACGCCGAACTCGGCCGTCACGCCGGCGATGTCGCGCTTCTTGCCGCTCATGGTGTCGATGATGGTGATGTGCGCATCCACCAGCTGGCTCATGTCCTTGTCGCCGCTGGAGACGATCACCTCCACGCCCTGCCGCGCCGCGGTGACGGCGAGCGTGCCGATCACGTCGTCGGCCTCCACGCCCGGCACGTCGAGCACGGCCCAGCCCAGCAGGCGCACGACCTCGTGGATCGCCGGGATCTGGCTGCGCAGGTCGTCGGGCATGGGCGCGCGCTGCGCCTTGTATTCGGGATAGATGTCGTCGCGGAAGGTCTTGCCCGAGGCGTCGAACACGCAGGCCGCATAGTCGGCGCGCACTTCGCGGCGCAGGGCCTGCATCATGTTGACCATGCCGCGGATGGCGCCCGTGGCCGGGCTGGCGGGGTCGCCCGGCACGGCCCGCAGGTCGGGCATGGCATGGTAGGCGCGGTACAGATAGCTGGAGCCGTCCACCAGCACCAGGGTCTTGGGTTTGCTCATAGCCGCAGATTGTGCCCCGCGCTGCGCGCCACCCAGGTGCTGCGCTCTACAATCCGCCCCATGCGCGCTGCCCACACCCTCCTCCTGCTGGCCCTCATCGCCGGCCCCGCCCTGGCCCAGACCCCCGATCAAAACGCGGCCCAGCGCACGACTGATCAGCGAGAGCAGCTACCAAATCAGGAGCAATCGGCAGGCCGCCAGAACCAGCGCGTCGAGCGCATCCAGGTCGAAGACGAAGGCAGCCGCGTGAACGAGCTGCGGGTGGGCGGCCAGACGCAGAGCATCACCGTGCAGCCCAAGACCGGCAGCATGCCCGAATACGAAGTGCAGCCCGGCGAAGGCGCCCGCACCCGCCCACGCAACGGCGCCGAGACCAACACCGCACCGCGCGTGTGGAACGTGATGAAGTTCTGAGCCCCCGGCCGGCCGCCACGGCGCGGCCATCGGGCGATCCGGCGCGCGGCGGCTTCGGCTGCCTTCCCTGCATTCGCACTTCCGTGTCTTTTTCCTCTCCCCTTCCTTTTCCTTTTCTTCGTTTGCGCTGAGCGATGGCCGTCTTCACCGAAGTCTCCAAGAAAGAGGCGCGCGACCTGCTGCGCCGTTTGCAACTGGGCACGCTGGTATCGCTGCGCGGGATCGAGGGCGGGATCGAGAACACCAACTACTTTCTCACGAGCGACCAGGGCGAGTACGTGCTCACGCTGTTCGAGCGGCTCACCGCCGAGCAGTTGCCGTTCTACCTGCATCTGATGAAGCATCTGGCGCACGCCGGCATTCCCGTGCCCGATCCGCGGGCCGACAAGCACGGCGACATCCTGCACAGCGTGGCCGGCAAGCCGGCCGCGGTGGTGAGCAAGCTGCGCGGCAAGAGCCAGCTGGCGCCCGAAGCCTCGCACTGCGCCGCCGTGGGCGCCACGCTGGCGCGCATGCATCGGGCCGGGCACGGCTACGAACGCCGCCAGCCCAATCTGCGCGGGCTGGCCTGGTGGAACGAGACCGTTCCCGCCGTGCTGCCCCACGTGGGCGAGGAACAGGCCGCACTGCTGCGCTCCGAGCTGGCCTACCAGAACCACGTGGCGGCCTCCGCCGGCTATGCCGCTTTGCCCCGCGGGCCGGTGCATGCCGACCTGTTCCGCGACAACGTGATGTTCGACGGCGAAGAGCTGACTGGCTTCTTCGACTTCTACTTCGCGGGCGTGGACACCTTCCTCTTCGATCTGGCCGTGTGCCTGAACGACTGGTGCATCGACCTGCCCACGGGCGCGCACCACGACGTGCGGGCCCGCGCGATGCTGGACGCCTACCAAAACGTTCGCCCGCTCACCGCCGACGAGCGCACCCTGCTGCCCGCCATGCTGCGCTCCGGTGCGCTGCGTTTCTGGATCTCGCGACTGTGGGATTTCTACCTGCCGCGCGAGGCCTCGCTGCTGACGCCGCACGACCCCACGCACTTCGAGCGCGTGCTGCGCGAACGCCTGGCACACCCCGTGCATGCCTGAACGGACGCGGGCGGCCCGCCGCCGGCCGCATGTCCCTGGCCCGTGCACGGCTTGGGGCCCCTCCACCACAATCCACCCATGAAACTCCACATCGTTCCCGCCCGTGCCGGCCTTGACTGGGTCCGGCTCGGCATCCGCGTCTTCTGGCGCCAGCCGATGGCGCTGGCGGCCCTGTTCTTCATGACCATGGCCGCGATGTCGCTGGCCACCCTGCTGCCGCTGATCGGCCCGGCCGTCGCGCTGGCCCTGCTGCCCTCGGCCACGCTGGCCATGATGGTGGCCGCGGGCGAGGCCACGCAGGGGCGCTTTCCCACGCCAGCGCTGCTGCTGGTGGCGTTTCGCACCGGGCGCCAGCGGCTGCGCGACATGCTCATCCTGGGCGCCCTCTACGCCGTGGGCTTTCTGGCGGTGATGGCGATTTCGGCCCTGGTGGACGACGGGCAGTTCGCCCGCGTGTACCTGGGTGGCGAGCAGCTGACGCGCGAGGTGGCCGAGGCGGGGGATTTCCAGGCCGCCATGTGGCTTGCCCTGGCGCTGTACGTGCCGCTGTCGCTGCTGTTCTGGCATGCGCCGGGCCTGGTGCACTGGCACGGCGTGCCGCCCGTGAAGGCATTGTTCTTCAGCATGGTGGCGTGCCTGCGCAACTTCAGCGCCTTCACCGTTTATGGCCTGGTGTGGACGGGCGTGTTCCTGGGCGCGGGCATCGTGGTCAGCATCGGCGTCACGCTGCTGGCGCTCCTGGGCCTGGGCAGCGGCGTGGCGGGCGGCATCATGGTGGCGACGGCGCTCATGCTGGCGGCGATGTTCTTCACCTCGGTGGTGTTTTCGTTCCGCGACTGCTTCGAGCCACCGGAGCGGCGCCTGGTCCCGACTCCGTCCGAAGCCGCCGCCGAGCCGCCCGGCCCGCTCTGACGCGCATGCCCTTCGGGGCCAGGCCACGGGGCCAAAGCCCCCGGGCCACCGCCGACCGGACGAGCGCAGTCCGGTCCGGCCGACGGGCCCGCACCCGCCCGTCGATCGCTCCGATCCCCTCCATGGGGCCCGAGGCAGCGGTCAATGCGGCCGCCAGCGTCACGCGGCTGTCACCATTCCTTCAAATCGCTGTCACGGGCGATTCCTAGCATCCGGGCAGTGGAAGCGGCATTGCGTCGTTTCCGCGTTTGGCTCGCCGGCCTGCCGCTCCCCACGGCCGTTGCCGGCGGCGTATCGCACCCCTCTCCTTTCCGGAACAAAACGATGTCCCACACCCCGATGCCCACCCGCCGCAAGGCCCTGCAATTCCTCGCCGGCGTGCCAATGCTGCCGCTGGGCGCCAGCGCCTCCGCATCCTTCCTGACCGCCTGCGGCGGCGGCAGCGATGGCGCCACGTTCGCATCGGCCAGCTTCAGCTCGATGGCCGCGCCCACGCTGTCCAACCCGGCTGCCATGGCGACCACGTCCGTGGGCTCCACGATGAGCGTGAAGTTCAGCGACAACTCGGTGCAGAACTACCAGCTGGCCTACCAGCCCTTCTTCGTGACGGGCGACATGGTGTCCGACGGCAAGGGCGGCAAGATCCTCGCGGGCGGCTATGTGGACATCAACAACAAGGCCATCACCGACACCACCGTGGCCGGCAAGGAACGCCAGTTCTTCTCCGACTCGCCGGACGGCACCTCGCTGCTGACCGTGGCCAATGCCAAGGTGGACGGCGTGAAGGGCAACCCCGTGTTCGCCGTGGTGCAGTTCGAATACACCACCTGGGCGCAGGATGGCAAGACCGACATGTACGGCAAGCTGCCCTCCCCCATCGCCGTGCTGAGCCTGGACCAGGACCCCGCCACCGGCAAGCTGTCGCTGGTCAAGTACCACAACGTGGACACCTCCAAGGTGCACGGCCTGTGGATCACCTGCGGCGCGAGCCTGTCGCCCTGGGGCACCCACCTGTCCAGCGAAGAGTACGAGCCGGACGCCTTCACCATCGCCTCCAACGCGCAGTTCAAGGCCTACAGCAAGAACCTGTACGGCAGCGAGACGGCGGCCAACCCCTACCACTACGGCCACATGCCCGAAGTGACGGTGAACGCCGACGGCACGGCCAGCATCAAGAAGCACTTCTGCATGGGCCGCATCTCGCACGAGCTGGTGCAGGTCATGCCCGACCAGCGCACCGCGCTCATGGGTGACGACGCCACCAACAGCGCCTACTTCGTCTTCGTGGCCGACAAGGAAAAGGACCTGTCCTCCGGCACGCTGTACGCCGCCAAGGTCGGCGCGGGCTTCTCCATCGACCCCGCCGCCACCACCGCCGCGCCGCTCACCTGGATCAAGCTGGGCTCCGCCACCAGCGCCGAGATCGAGGCCCTGGCCGGCAAGCTCAAGCCCACGGACATCATGACCGTGGCCAGCGCCGACCCCAAGGACACGACCTTCACCAAGATCGTCGCCAACGGCAAGACCGAGTGGATCAAGCTGAACGCCGGCATGGAAAAGGCCGCCGCCTTCCTGGAAACCCACCGCTACGCCGCCCTGCTGGGCGCCAGCCTGGGCTTCACCAAGATGGAAGGCACCACGGTCAACGCCAAGGACAAGATCGCCTACTCGGCACTGCAGAACATCCAGACCTCGATGGTGGCGGGCAACGCGGCCAACGTGCCGGGCAACGGCATCTCGGTGCCCAAGCAGCTCGTGGCCGGTGCCGTGATGGCGCTGAACCTGCGCGGCGGCCAGAAGGACACCACCGGCGCCGCGATCAACAGCGACTGGATGCCCGTGGACACCAAGGCCCTGCTGGCCGGCGAAGACATCACGGCCGACGCGCTCGGCAACACCGCCAACCCGAACAACATCGCCAACCCGGACAACCTCAAGTTCTCGGAAAAGCTGCGCACGCTGTTCATCGGCGAGGACAGCAGCCAGCACGTCAACAACTTCCTGTGGGCGTACAACGTGGACACCAAGCAGCTGTCGCGCCTGATGTCGGTGCCCGCGGGCGGCGAATCCACCGGCCTGCATGCGGTGGACGAGATCAACGGCTTCACCTACATCATGAGCAACTTCCAGCACGCTGGCGACTGGGGCAGCATCCACAGCAAGGTCAAGGACACGCTGGACCCGCTGGTGCGCGCCAACTACAAGGACAAGTTCGGCTCGGCCGTGGGCTACCTGACGGGCACGCCGTCGCAGATGAAGCTGAGCTGAGCGCAGCCGCTCTCCCGGCATCGGAGCCGTGCCAGCGCGGCACGGCCGGTGCCCACCCAAAAGCGAGGCCCTGGCCTCGCTTTTTTCATGGGATTGGCACACGGCAGCGCCCATGGCGCACCGCCACAGAAGATTGGAGCAAAAACCGGCTCCAGCACATATTCTTCTAGGGCATTAAGCTACAAAAATGATAGCAAATAGCCTCTCCCATGGAGACCCGCCCCTTCCGGCCGCTCCGCGCATGGCGGTACGGGGCGAAGGGTTGTCTTCAAATGATAATAAATCGCATTCTTATAATGCCCGCTCACTCAGGCGCACCCCGGGCGCCGTGCTGCCGACCGGCGGCCGGATGCTCCCACCTTGCCGCCTGTTCCCGCTGCCGCTTCCACCGGCCGCTGCCCCGGGCCCGAGCCCGGCGGCACGCGGCCCGGCGCCCTGCCTCCGGCAGGCCGGAAAGCGTCCGCCCGGTCCGTTTTTACCCAACCTGGAGATGCCCATGACGACCCCCTTGTTCAGAACCGCCGCCCTCGCCGCCCTGCTGGCCGCCAGTCCGCTCGGCGCCGTGGGCGTGGCCCAGGCACAAGGCACCGCCGTCCAGGCTTCCCAGCCCGCCACCGCCAATGCCGTGGCCGCCCACTACGCCACGCTGGTCCACGCCAACTACGAAGACACGCTGAACGCAGCCAAGGCCATGCAGGCTGCCATCAAGGCCTTCACGGCCAAACCCTCGGTGGAGACGCTGGCCGAGGCCCGCAAGACCTGGCTGGCCGCGCGAGAGTTCTATGGCCAGACCGAGGCGTTCCGCTTCTACGGCGGCCCGATCGACGACGACAAGGGCCCCGAAGGCCAGATCAACGCCTGGCCCATGGACGAGTCGTACGTGGACAGCGTCGAAGGCAAGCCCGACGCCGGCCTGGTGAACAACCGCCGATTCGCCATCACCAAGAAGAACCTCGCCGCGCAGAACGAGCGCGGCGGCGAGGAGAACATCGCCACCGGCTGGCACGCCATCGAATTCTTCCTGTGGGGCCAGGACCTCTCTGAAACCGGCCCGGGCGACCGCAACTTCGAGGACTTCGTCGATGGCAAGGGCAAGAACGCCGACCGCCGCCGCCAGTACCTGACCGTGGTCACCGACCTGCTGATCGACGACCTCACCTTCCTCGTCAAGGCCTGGGACCCCAAGGCCAAGAACAACTACCGCGCCAAGTTCGCCAAGGGCGGGCAGGAATCGGTGCGCAAGATGCTGGTGGGCCTGGGCTCGCTCTCGCGCGGTGAACTGGCCGGCGAGCGGCTGGAGGTCGCGCTCAACAGCCAGGACCAGGAAGACGAGCACTCCTGCTTTTCCGACAACACGCACCGCGACGCGGTGACCAATGCCCAAGGCATCCAGAACGTGTGGCTGGGCCAGTACCGGCGCGCCGACGGCAGCCAGGTGCAGGGCCCCTCGCTGCGCGACCTGGTGGCCGCCAAGGACGCGGCCCTGGCCGAAAAGACCACGCAGCAGATCGCCGCGTCGGTGAAGGCGGCCGAGGCGATCCAGGCGCCGTTCGACCGCGAGATCATCGGCGAGAAGGACGCGCCGGGCCGCCAGCGCATCCAGAAAACCATCGACAGCCTGAGCGCCCAGTCCAAGGACCTGGTCGCCGCCGCCAACGCCATCGGCATCACCCGGCTGACCCTCGTGCAACCCTGATCGATCCCGAGATGCGTTTCCTGAAAGCCTTCCACCGCCGCCGCACCTGGCGCCTCGCGACCGCCAGCGCAGGCCTGGCGGCGGCCGCCACGGGCCTCGTGGCCAGCGGCCACCCGGACCCGCTGGGCGAGAAGCCCGGCGGCGACACCACCGTGTTCGCCACCGGGCGCAACGCCTTCTCGTTCCCCGCGGCCAACCTGCCGGACGACGAGCGCACGCGCTTCGTCATCGGCAACTCGTTCTTTCGCCGCAACTGGGTGGAGGCACCCGCCTCGACCAAGGCGCGCGACGGCCTGGGGCCGCACTTCATCGCGCGCTCGTGCGGCGGCTGCCATGTGCAGGACGGCCGCGGCGCGCCGCCCGAGATCTTCAACCGCCTGGGCGAGACCAAGGACCCCACGGTGGCGCTGCTGATCCGCCTGTCCATCCCCGGTGCCGACGGCCACGGCGGGCCGCTGCACGAGCCCGTGTACGGCGACCAGTTCAACAACGCGGGCATCACCGGCGTGAAGCCCGAGGGCCGCGTCACCCTGCGCTACCAGACCATCCAGGGCCAGTTCGCCGACGGCACGCCCTACACCCTGCTCGACCCGAAATACGGCTTTGCCGACTTAGGGTACGGGCCGATGCACCCGGACGTGATGGTCAGCCCGCGCATCGCGCCGCAGATCATCGGCGTGGGCCTGCTGGAGGCCATCGACGAGGCCGACATCCTGGCCAATGCCGCCGACCAGGCCAAGGCGCCCGGCCCCATCAAGGGCGTGCCCAACCGCGTGTGGGATGCGCCATCGGCCCGGATGATGATCGGCCGCTTCGGCTGGAAGGGCAACGTGGCCACCATCGCGCACCAGACCGGCGGCGCCTTCGTGGGCGACATGGGCATCACCTCGCGCCACTTCCCGCACGAGGCCTGCACGCCCGCGCAAAAGGACTGCCTGGCCGCGCCCAGCGGCAAGAGCGCGGGCCGCCAGGGCCAGCCGGGCGTGGAGATCGACGACAAGACCTTCGACGACGTGGTGTTCTACCAAGCCACGCTCGCCCCACCCGCCCGCCGCAAGGTGAACGACGTGCAGGTGCAGCGCGGCCAGGCGCTCTTCGCCCAGGCCCAGTGCGCCGCCTGCCACCGCCCCAGCTACGTCACCAAGGAAGGGCCGTTCCCGCGCCTGACCAGCAAGGCCGTCTCGGGCCAGCGCATCTGGCCCTACACCGACATGCTGCTGCACGACATGGGCGAAGCCCTGGCCGACCACCGGCCCGACTTCGCGGCCAACGGCCGGCAGTGGAAGACGCCCCCGCTGTGGGGCACGGGCCTGATCCAGGACGTGAACGGCCACACCCGCCTGCTGCACGACGGCCGCGCGCGCGGCGTGCTCGAAGCCATCCTGTGGCACGGCGGCGAGGCCGAGGAAGCCAAGCAGAACGTGCTCAAGATGAACAAGGCCGAGCGCGATGCGCTCGTGCAATTCGTGGAGTCGCTATGACGAAATTCCCCGCTCTGCGCCCCCTGCCCCGCCTGGCCGCGGTGGCGCTGTGCGCCCTGGCCGGCGCTGCGGCCACCGCCACCGCGCAGACCAACTGGCGGCACGACGCCGTGCCGTTCTACGACACCACGCACGCCCTGCAAAGCCTCTACGGCCATTGGGCCCTGCCCCGCGCGGGCGACTTCGCCACCGCGGCGCAGGCCCTGCCGCCCGCGGTGCGGGCCCTGTGCGATGCGCCCCCGGCACAGGCCGGCGCGGCGCTGGACGCCGCCCGCGGCGCCTGGCGCAGCACCATGCTCGCGTGGGAGAGCCTGGGCGCCGTGGCCGTGGGCCCGGTGATCGCCCGGCGCACGCAGCGCCAGATCGACTTCGCACCCACCCGGCCCCCGCTCATCGAGCGCGCCATCAAGACGCAGCCGCAGGGTACCAAGGCGTTCGAGCGCGTGGGCACGCCCGCCAAGGGCCTGCCCGCCCTCGAATGGCTGCTGTGGACGCAGCCGGCCCAGCCCGCCACGCCGGCCTGCCGGTACGCGGTGGAGGCGGCGCTGGACGTGGAGCGCGAGGCGGTGGCCCTCAAGGCGGCGTTCGACGGCGCCGCCACCACCGACTGGGCCGCCGAGGACGAGCAGGAGCGCTCCACCCAGGCCATGGGCGAGTTCATCAACCAGTGGGTGGGCGGTATCGAACGCCTGCGCTGGGCCCACATGGAAAAGCCGCTGCGCGCCGCCCAGGGCAGCCGCACGCCGGACTACCCGCGCGCCGCCAGCGGCCTCACGCCCGAAGCCTGGGCCGCCGAATGGAAAGCCTTGCGCACGCTGGCCGTGCTGCCGCAGGGCGCCGCGCTGCCCAAGCCGGGCGAGGCCCTCGTGCCGCTGGAAACCTACCTGCGCGGCCGCGGCCTGAACCCCCTTGCCGACCAGCTGCTGCAGGCCACGCAGCGCATCGACACCGCCTTTACCGCCCTGGCGCAGCCCGGCAAGAACACCGGGCCGCAGGTGCTGCAGGCGGCCAAGGAACTGACCGCGCTCAAGCGCCTGGCCGAGGCCGAGATCGCACCGGCGCTGCAGGTGAGCATCGGGTTTTCGGACGCCGACGGGGACTGACGCCATGCCAACCAAGCGACCGGAACCCATCCCTGCCGCCTCGGCATCGCTGTCGCGCCGGCAGGCGCTGCGGCTCGGCGCAGGCCTGGGGCTGGCCGTGCCGCTGGCCGCCGCCTGGGCCGGCCCGGCCGCGGCTGCGGGCTCGCTGCGCCTGGCAGCGGCATGGCAGCAGGAAGACGGCAGCTACCGCATCGGCGTGCTGCAGGCCCGGCCCGGCCAGGACGCACCGCTGCGCGCAACCCACACCCTGGACATTCCCACCCGTGCCCACGGCCTGTGCCCCCTGCCGGACGGTAGCATCGTGGCGGCGTCGCGCCGGCCCGGCGACTGGCTGGTGCGCTGGTGGCCAGGCACCCCGCGCGAACCCGTCTGGCAGTGGACGGACGGCACCCGCTCGTTCAACGGCCACGTGATCGCATCGCCGGACGGACGCCTGCTCTACACCACCGAGACCGATGCCGACACCGGCCAGAGCCTGGTCGTGCAGCGCAGCGCCGAGCGGCTGGAGGCGGTGAGCGAATGGCCGACGCAGGGCATCGACGCGCACGAACTCCTCTGGGACCGCCACACGCTCGCCGATGGCGCGCCCACCTTGATCGTCGCCAACGGCGGTGTGCCCACCGCACCGGAGACCGGCCGCGTGAAACGCGCGCTGGAGACCATGGACTCGTCCGTCGTGCGGCTGCATGGCCGCACCGGTGGCGTGCTGGGCCAATGGCGGCTGGACGACCGGCGGCTGAGCCTTCGGCACCTGGCCTGGAACACCGACGGCCGGGTGCTGGGCATCGCCCTGCAAGCCGAGCACGACGGCCAGCCGGACCGGGAGGCGGCGCCCGTGCTGGCGCTCTTTGATGGCAAGGCGCTGCGGGCCGCCGCGCCTGTCCCCGCGCAGGGGCCCGGCGGCCCACAGGGCGGTTTGCAAGGCGGTTTGCGGGGGTATGGCGGCAGCATCGCCGCCACCCCCCAGGGATGGGCCGTGAGCTGCCCGCGCGCCCAGGGCATCGCCACCTTCAGCCCACAGGGGGACTGGCAGCGCCTGGTGGCGCTGCCCGAGGTCTGCGCACTCGCCGTGTACGGCACCGCACTCTGGGCTGCCGGGCTGGACCACACCCTCGAAGACGCCTGCGGCGCCGCACCGCAGCCCCATCTCCACCGCAGCGGCCTGGCCAAGGCGCGTGTGGACAACCACTGGTACATCACCGGGTAAACCCTGCACACGCCCTCTTGAGAGATGTTGCATCGCGGAACACCAAAATAAAAACTATCGGAGTCATTACAAAATGGCAAAAATTTAGGACTTTTCCTTACACTCCGCCGGTTATCACGGGGTGCCCATGTCCTTTCTTCCTCCGCAACGCAAACACCTGATCGCGGCCCTGGTGGCTGGGGCCCTGCACTGCCATGCAGTGATGGCGGCGGACATCGTGCTTGCACCGCCGCCCAATGGCGGCTTCACGGTGACCAACACCGACAAAACCCAGATCCGCCTGCGCGTGGACGAGGCGTCAGGCTCCGTCACGGTGCCCGGACTGGCGTCGGCGCCGTCGCAGGCGACGCCGGTGTGCCATGGCCCCGGGGGCGCCCTCGGCAACTGTGCGGGCGTGGTGGGGGCCACCGGCGCGACAGGTGCCACGGGCGCTACGGGCCCGGCCGGCGCCACCGGGGCGACCGGCAGCGCGGGCCCGACCGGCCCCACGGGCATCGCCGGCCCGACGGGGACCACCGGCCCGTCCGGCGCCACCGGGGCCACGGGCAGTGCCGGGCCCACCGGGCCCACCGGGGCGACCGGCGTGACAGGCTCCACGGGCACCACCGGAGCGACGGGGGCCCTCGGTCCCACGGGCAGCGCGGGAGTGGCCGGGCCCACGGGCCCTACGGGATCGGCAGGCGCCACGGGCGCCACAGGCTCCACCGGTGGCACCGGCCCTGCGGGCCCGACCGGCGCGGCAGGCTCGGTGAGCACGGGAGTCACCGTGCGCGAGATCACGCTGCAACCGGTGAATGCACAGGCCTGCGCCGTCACCTCCTGCTGCAATGCGGGCGAGAAGGTGCTGGGCGGTGGCCATTCCGCAAGCACCGGCCAGACGTCGCCCGAAGACATCGGCGTCTATCTGGGCGAGAGCCGCCCGGTGGCCAATTGCGGCGGCAATGCGGGCACCTTCGGTTGGACGATCCGCGCCCTCAACTCCTATCGCTCGGACCTGCAAAGCTGCACGGCCTACGCGATCTGCGCCCAGTAACGGCGCTGGCTTCACCCACGGCCCGCATCGCCCCATGACCGCCCAGCCCACCGTGGCACCCCTTGCGCCCAACGACTTCCCGCCCATGCGGCGGCTGGCGCACGGCATGGCCGAAGTGGCTGCGGCGCTGCAAGAGGTCCATGCATTGCCGGACAGCCTCTGGGGCCCGCATTTCAATCTGGCGAAGCACAACGGCGGCTGGCACGTGGCGGCCCTGCGCAGCACATCCCGCTCGCCGCTGCCTGCCGCGCCAGGCGAGTTCGCCGCGGACTTCTTCCAGGACGAAGCCACGATGGCGCAATGCCCCGCCATTCGGACCCTGGTGGCCGGCATCACGGAAGGCGCGCCGCTCAAATCGGTGCGCGTGCTGCGCCTGGCGCCCGGTGGCACCATCCTGGAACACGCCGATGCCGGCGTGGGGCTGCGGGATGGCGAGGTGCGCCTGCACCTGCCGCTGCAGACGCATGACGAAGTCTTTTTCCATGTGGGTGGCCAGCGGGTGCCCATGCGCACGGGCGAGTGGTGGTATGCCGATTTCTCCCTGCCGCACCGGGTTTGCAACCGGGGCACGGTCGAGCGGCTGCACCTGGTGGTGGATTGCGAGGCGACGCCCCGCCTGCGCCAGGCCATCGCCGCGGGCGATGCCGGGCGGCCCTACCCGCCCGAACAGGACCCGCAGTGGCGGTTCGCGCGGTTTCGGGACCAGGTCTTCGACGAGCCGGCGCTGCAGGACCGCCTGCTGGGCATCCACTCCCGGGAGGCATTCGCGCAGGCCTGCATGGAAATGGGCCAGGCCCGTGGATGGGCCTTCACCGAGGCGGAAGTCCTGTCCGCCATGGCCTCCGGGCGGCAGGCATGGATGCAGCAATGGGTCGTCTGAATTTCGAGGGCTGGTCGCCCATCCGCATCTATCCCGGGGCCGGCGGCGAGACGCTGGTGGACTGGATGCGCGCGCCGCCCGAAGTCACGCGCGCGCCCTTCTTCTCGGACGGGGTGCAGGATGCGATGCATCACCCCTTCCACCAGGGGTTTCGCCGGCAGACACCGCTGTCCGATCTGCTCGACTGGGCCCAGGCCTCGCCGGGCCTGGCGCCCTCGGGCATCGTCTTTCACGTGTCGCGCTGCGGCTCGACGCTCGTGACGCAGGCCTTCGCGGCGCTCGACAGCCACGTCACCCTCTCGGAGCCTCCGCTGCTGGACGATCTGATGCGCGCGAACGCCCTGCTGCCCGGCATGGATCGGGCACTGGCGGTTCCCGCGGCCAGGGCGGTGGCCAGCGCTTGGTCGCAGCCGCTGCGGCCGGGCCACGGGGCAAGGCGCAGCCACCTCCTCATCAAATGCGATTGCTGGGCCACAGGCTATGCGGACCAGATCGCGCAAGCCTGGCCCGACACCCCGTGGCTTTTCCTGTACCGGGACCCGCTGGAAGTGCTCGTGTCCCAGTGGCAGCAGCGCGCGGCCTACCTGATCGCGGGCGGGCCCCTCGGCGTCAACCCCGCCGGCATCGCGTTCGACGATGCCTTGCACATGGGGCCCGAAGCCTATTGCGCCCGCAGCCTGGGCGCCCTCTACGAAACCATGGTGCAGCAGTTCCGGCCGGAGCGCACGCTGCTGCTGGACTACCGGCAGCTTCCATCGGCCATCGTCACCGAGATTGCACCCCATTTCGGCATGGCGCTCGACGCTGCGGCCACCGAGCAGGCCGAACTCACCTTCGCTGTCCATGCGAAGCACCCCAACCACCCGTTCGCACCCGACGCGCAGCGCAAGCACAGCCAGGCTTCGCCTCGCCTGCACGAACTGGCCATGCAATGGATCGATCCCCACTACCGCGCTTTGGAAGCCATGCGTGCGGCGGCCGGCAAGGCCTCCATGCACGCCGGCGGGACCCCTTCCGAAGCCCTTGAAGCCGGTTGACCACGCAATGACTTTTTCGCCCCCCTCCCCTGCGCGACTCGGCCGACGTGGCTTCCTGGGCGCCTCCGTGTCCACGGCAGCGACCGTGGCCTGCGCCGCCGCGCCGGCCCTGGCAGCGCCGACGGACCAGCAGCCCCTGGCGCGACACGGCATCCGGCGGACGGTCGGCGTCCTGCTGCCGGAATCGTCGCGCTACCCCACCCTTTCCGCGGAGTTCCTGGCCGGCCTGCAAGTGGGCGCCGAAGCCTCGGAACACCCCCCGCGTTGGCTGCCGCTGCCCTACGGGCGCAGTCCCCAGGCCGCGCTGCGGCAGGCGCGTGACGCCGTCGGATCCGGTGCGGTCGACGCGCTGGCAGGATGGCTGCCGATGCAGTCGGCCCGGGATCTGGTGCCGCTCCTGGAAGCGAACCAGGTGCCTTTTCTGGCCAGCGACACGGGGGCCGACCGGCTGCCCACACGGCTGGCCGCCCGCTCGCCGTGGCTGATTGCGCACACGTTGGGGCTGTGGCAGTCCTGCGCGGTGCTGGGGCAGGAAGCCCCGCGGCGCTGGGGCAGCCGCGCCCTGCTGTGCATGGGCTTTCTGGAAAGCGGCTACGACTTTCCGCATGAATTCCGCCGCGCGTTCGAGGCCGCAGGCGGCACGGTGTCCGCAGTGCACGTCTCCGGCCTGCCCGACGGCTCCGACGAGTTCGCCGGCCTGCGTTCGGCCTGGCATTCCGCCCGCGCCGACTTCGTGGTGGCCCTGTATTCCGGCGCGCAGGCCTTGCGCTTTCAGCGGCAGTGGAGCCAATTGCAGCCGCACAGCCCGCCCCCCGTGGTGGGCACCCTCTTTTCGCAAGGGCCGGCGGACGCTGTCCAGGCGCTGCCGAGAGGCTGGGCCAGCGTGGCCTCCTGGAACGCCGGGTCCGATGCCTGCCGGTCGATCGCCGCCCGTTGCACGCCTCGGGGCGCCGGTTCGCTGACGGACCTGAGCGGCCCGGCCCTGCTCGGCTTCGAGGCCGGGCAGCGCTTCGCGCAGTGGCAGAGCAACGGCGCGGGGGTTGAACAACTGGCCCTCCTGCGTGCGGCCCCGGACAATGGCCCCCGCGGCGCCCAGCCCCACGATCTGGCGAGCGGCGAGCGCAACGGCACCCACTGGCTTCGCGGCGGCACGCCCGCAACGGGCGTTGCCACCGAGCTGGCATGGGCCACGCGCGGCACCCCAGCACCGCTCGGAGCCCCCGGCTGCAGCGGCTGGGCCACCCCTTATCTCGTGACTTAATGGAAGAACATCATGGCTGCAGACCCATTCCTCGGTGAAATCTCCGTGTTCGCAGGCAACTACGCGCCCCGAAACTGGGCTTTCTGCTGGGGCCAGCTGCTGGCGATCTCCAGCAACAGCGCATTGTTCTCGCTGCTGGGCACCACCTACGGCGGCAATGGCCAGACCACCTTCGCGCTGCCCGATCTGCGCGGCCGCATACCGCTGGGCATGGGCCAATTGCCTGGCGGAAGCTTCTACAGCCAGGGGCAGATGGGCGGGCAGGAGAGCGTCACGCTCAACATCAACAACATGCCGATGCACAACCACACCACGACCGTGGCGGTGAACAGCGGCGCGGGCAACTCGGCAGCGCCCAACGGCCGGTATCTGGCCGCTTCCGACCGGCGCGACAACCAATACACCAACCAGGCCCCCGACGGCAACCTGGCCGGCATTACGACGGGGCTGGCCGGAAACAGCGTGCCGCACGAGAACATGCAGCCTTATCTCTCCCTCAACTTCATCATCGCGCTCGTAGGGACCTTTCCGGCGCGAAATTGAGGCACGCCGCGGGGCAGCGCATGCTGGCCCGCCCCACGGTTCGCAATCAATCCACCACGGTCAGCTTGGCCACCGACAGCGCCAGCCATTTGGTGCCATGCCGGGGAAAGTTCACCTGCGCGCGCGCATCGTCGCCGGTGCCCTCCAGCGCCAGCACCTTGCCCTCGCCGAACTTGGTGTGGAACACGCCCAGCCCCACGCGCAGCCCGTGCGACGGAGCGGCCTTCTGCACCGGGACCGGTGGGCTGGCGAACGATTCCGACCTGGATCCGAATCCACCTCTCGCGCTAGATCCATATGCACCGCCAGCTCCTGAATTAGGAGCAAACGTGCCGAACCCCTGCTGCTTGGGCGTGATCCATTTCAACGCGGCTTCGGGCAGTTCGTCGAAGAACCGGCTCTTGATGTTGTAGCGCGTCTGGCCGTGCAGCAGCCGGGTCTGCGAATGGCTCAGGTACAGGCGCTTTCGCGCGCGGGTGATGGCCACGTACATCAGGCGCCGCTCTTCCTCCAGCCCTTCGCGATCGCTCATGGCGTTCTCGTGGGGGAACAGGCCCTCTTCCATGCCGCCGATGAACACGGCGTCGAACTCCAGGCCCTTGGAGGCGTGCACGGTCATGAGCTGCACGGCATCCTGGCCGGCCTGCGCCTGGTTGTCGCCCGCCTCCAGCGCCGCGTGGGTCAGGAAGGCGGCCAGGGGCGAGAGCGTTTCGCCGGTATCGGTGTCCACGATGCCCGCCACGCCGCCGGCCAGCGGCTCGTCCGTCGTGGGCAGCGAGGGGTCCAGGCCCTGGCTCGCCGGGCTTTGCGTGAGCGGCGTGCCGTGCTCGTCCACCGGCAGCGCGATGGCGTCGCGCCCGAAGCCTTCCTGCGTGACGAAGCTCTCGGCCGCGTTCACCAGTTCCTGCAGGTTTTCGATGCGGTCGGCGCCTTCCTTCTCGGAGCGGAAGTGCTCCAGCAAACCGCTCGATTCCAGCATCTGCTCGATGATGCCGCGCAGGGTCATGCCCTGCGTCTGCTCGCGCAGCACGTCGACCAGGGCGACGAAGCTGCCCAGGTTGGCGCCGGCCTTGCCCGGCACCGCGGTGACGGCATCGTGCAGCGAGCAGCCCGCGCTGCGCGCCGCGTCCTGCAGCACCTCGACCGTGCGCGCGCCGATGCCGCGCGGCGGGAAATTGACCACGCGCAGAAAGCTCGTGTCGTCGTGCGGGTTCTCCAGCACGCGCAGGTAGGCCAGCGCGTGCTTGATTTCGGCCCGCTCGAAGAAGCGCAGGCCGCCGTACACGCGGTAAGGCACCGCGGCATTGAACAGGGCCGACTCGATCACCCGGCTCTGCGCATTGCTGCGGTAGAGCACGGCCACTTCCTTGCGCTCGAAGCCGTCGCTGCGCACGAGCTGGCGGATCTCCTCCACCATCCACTGCGCCTCGGCCAGGTCGGTGGTGGCCTCGAACACGCGCACCGGCTCGCCGGGGCCCTGCGTGGTGCGCAGGTTCTTGCCCAGGCGCTTGCTGTTGTGGCTGATGAGGGCGTTGGCCGAATCGAGGATGTTGCTGTAGCTGCGGTAGTTCTGCTCCAGCTTGATCTGGCGCTGCACGTCGAACTCGCGCACGAAGTCGGCCATGTTGCCCACGCGCGCACCGCGGAAGGCATAAATGCTCTGGTCGTCGTCGCCCACGGCGATCACGCTGCCGCGCGCCTGGAACTGGCCGTCCGCCACGTCGCCCGCGAGCTGCTTGAGCCAGGCGTACTGCAGCTTGTTGGTGTCCTGGAACTCATCCACCAGGATGTGCTGGAAGCGCCGCTGGTAATGCGCGCGCACCGGGTCGTTGTCGCGCAGCAGTTCGTAGCTGCGCAGCATCAGTTCGCCGAAATCGACCACGCCCTCGCGCTGGCACTGCTCTTCGTACAGCTGGTACAGCTCGACCTTCTTGCGGGCATCGGCATCGCGTGCGTCCACGTCGCCCGGGCGCAGGCCCTCTTCCTTGCAGCCGCTGATGAAGTACTGCACCTGCTTCGGGGGAAAGCGCTCCTCGTCGATGTTGAACTGCTTGCACAGCCGCTTGACGGCCGAAAGCTGGTCCTGCGTGTCCAGGATCTGGAAGGCCTGCGGCAGCCCGGCCAGCTTGTAGTGCGCCCGCAGCAGGCGGTTGCACAGCCCGTGGAAGGTGCCGATCCACATGCCGCGCACGTTCACCGGCAGCATGGCCGACAGGCGCAGGACCATCTCCTTGGCGGCCTTGTTGGTGAAGGTGACGGCCAGGATGCCGCCGTGCGTGGCATAGCCGTTCTGCAGCAGCCAGGCGATGCGGGTGGTGAGCACCCGGGTCTTGCCCGAGCCCGCGCCCGCAAGGATCAGGGCATGCCCGGCGGGCAGCGTGACCGCGGCCAGTTGCTCGTCGTTCAGGTTCTGCAGCAGGGGCGAGGCGGCATCGGACTGGGGCGCGGGGCCGGCGTCGCCAGCACCGAAAGGCGCTGGCGCGCCGGAAAACAGGTCGTGTGGGAGCATGGCGCCATTGTAGGAACCTCCACCGGCCGCCCTCCGCCGTGGGGCTGCTCGGCGCTACCCCCCGCTGCGCGGCCGGGCCGGGTGCGGCGGCATGCGGCGCAGGCCGTCCACCGCGTCGGCCTCGAAGTCCTTCCACAACGCGTCGCGGCGCTGCAGGGTCTGCGCCACCTCGCCATGCCGCTGCTGCGCCACGGCGGACACCAGCGCGTTGCACAGGAAGAACGCGGCGGTGTAGGAGTCGAACGGGGACGCGTTCGCCGTGCCCACCAGCAGGCTGTGGTGGGCGCAGGCCACGATGGGTGCCGCCGCGCTGTCGGTGATCGCCACCACGGTGCATCCCTGCTGCCGGAAATGCTGCGCGGCCAGCAGCGCGCCGTTGGAATAGCGGCGGATGGTGAACACCAGCAGCACGTCCTGCGGCTCGGTCCACAGCAGCCGGTCCACCGCGAAGGGCGCGCCCGCGCCCAATTCCAGCACCTGCGGCCGGCACATGTTCAGGTGGGTGGTGAGGTAGGAGGACACCGGCACGCTGTTTTTCTCGGCCATCACGAAGACGCGCCCCTGGCAGCCGCTGATGGCCTGCACCACCGCCCCGAACACGCCCATGTCCAGCCCCTGCCGGGTGGCGGTGAGATTGTGCTGGTCGTGCAGCAGCGCATCGTCCACGCACTCGGCCAAGGTGCGGTCGCTCCCGATGGTGGCGCGCGTGCGCTGGGCGGGCGTCTGCAGCAGCACGGTCACCTCGCTGCGGGCTTCGCGGCGCACCTCGGCCAGGCTGGCATAGCCCAGCTTGGCGAACAGCCGCACCACGGTGGAGGCGCTGGTGCCCGCGCGCGCGGCCATGGCGCTGGCCGAGTCGAGCAATCCGTCGGGGTAGTGGCGCTGCAGGTCGTCCGCCAGCGCACGTTCGCTGGCCGTCAGGGTGGGGGCGTGGAGGACGAGCCGTTCGGTCAGGAGCATGGCAGGGATGGAGAAATCGACGGGGATGGGTGAGCGTAATCCAGCGCAGCCCCGCATGGCGAAGCACCGCGAGCACATTGCAATGACTGTTTCATGAATATATGATTATTGAAATATTCATTTCACTCGCGATGCCCATGACCACTACCATCGAAGCCGCCTCCCCTGCCACCGGCCAGGCCTTGCCGCCGGCTGCGCAACCCCTGCTGGCCTGGCTGGCCTCGCAGGAAAGCGCCATGTTCGATCTGCTGCGGCAGGTGGTGGACACCGACAGCGGCAGCGGCCATGTGGAGGGCGTGCAGCAGGTCGCGGCCCTGCTGCGCGGGCGGCTGGAAGCGGCTGGCATCGCGGTGCAGACCCTGCCGCAGCCGGGCTGGGGCGAATGCATGCTGGCCCGCATTCCGGGCAGCGATCCAGCGGCCGCAGGCCACCTGCAGCTCATGGGCCACATGGACACGGTGTTCCCCCTGGGCACGGCCGCCGAGCGCCCCTGGCGGGTGGAAGCCGGCAAGGCCTTCGGGCCCGGCGTGGCGGACATGAAATCCGGCCTGGTCATGAACGTCTTCGTGGCCGAGGCGCTGGCCCGGTTCGGCGGCAACGCCTCGCCCGTGCACCTGTTCTTCTCATGCGACGAAGAAGTGGGCTCGCCCGCCTGCCGCACGGTGATCCGCGAAATCTCCCAGGGCGCGCGCGCCGTGCTCAACGCCGAGCCCGGCCGCATCACGGGCAACGTGGTGGTCGAGCGCAAGGGCTCGTACCGCATCGATTTCGAGGTGCAGGGCGTGGCCGCGCATGCGGGCATCAACCCCGCGCAAGGGGCCAGCGCCATCGAGGCCCTGGCGCGCAAGACGGTGGCCCTGCACGCGCTCAACGGCTGCGAGCCGGGCGTGACGCTCAACGTCGGCTTCATCCAGGGCGGCATGGCCTCCAACGTCGTCGCGCCGCTGGCGCGGGCCCATCTGGACCTGCGCTACACGGCCGAGAACGACCTCGAAGCCGTGCTGGCCCGCATCCGCGCGGTGATCGAAGAAGAATCGCTGCCCCGCACCAGTGGCCGCATCGTGGAGCAGACCGGCACGCTGCCCATGGCCAAAACCCCGGCCGACCTGCTGGCCGCCTACCAGCGCAGCGCGGCGCAGGTTGGCTTCGCGGTCGAGGGCGAATTCACCGGCGGGGCCGCCGACAGCGGCATCACCTCGTCGATGGGCATTCCCTCGCTGTGCGCGCTGGGCCCGGTGGGCGGATACGCCCACAGCGAGCGCGAGTTCTGCGACCTGACCACCTTCGTGCCACGGGCCCAGGCGCTGGCCCTCACCCTGCTCGCGCTGGGCTGACGGCGGGCCAGGCCGCGCCCTGTTTTCACCTTTGTCTCTTTTCATTTGCCATTGCCCCTGCCATGCCTGTTCGCACCGCCCCTTCCTCGCCTGACGCCTGCCACCTGACCCGCCGCCAGATCCTGGCCTCCAGCCTCGGGCTGGGCTTGGCCGGCCTGCCCGCCGTGGCCAGCCACGCGGCAGAGACCTACCCCGCGCGCCCGATCACGCTCGTCGTGCCCTTCCCGCCCGGCGGCTCGGTGGACGTGATGGCGCGGCAATACGCCGAGCCGCTCGGCCGCATCCTGGGCGTGCCCATGGTCATCGACAACAAGCCCGGCGCGGGCGGATCGATCGGCGCGCAGTTCGTGGCCCGCTCCAAGGCCGACGGCTACACGCTCGTGGTCTCGTCGCAAAGCAGCCACCTGGCCAATCCGCTCGTGCAGCCCAATCTGGGCTACGACCCCATCAAGGACTTCGACAACATCGCCATCCTGGGCCGCCAGCCCAACGTGCTCGTCGTGCACCCCAGCCTGCCGGTGAAGACCTTCGCCGAGTTCGTGGCCTACGCCAAGCAGCGCCCGGGCCAGCTCAACTTCTGCAGCGCCGGCGCCGGCAGCATGGGACAGCTCAATGTCGAAATGATGCAGCTGGCCATCGGCACACAGGCCGTTCACGTGCCCTACCGCGGCGGCTCTCCGCTCATCACTGCCGTGCTGGCCAACGAGGTGCAGTTCACGCTCGACAACCTGGTCATCTTCCTGCCGCACATCCAGGCCGGCAAGCTGCGCGCGCTGGCCGTGGCGTCGCCCCAGCGCCTGCCGCAACTGCCCGACGTGCCCACCTTCGCCGAACTGGGCCAGGCCCCGCTCAACCAGACATCGTGGACCGGCATCGCCGCGCCCGCCAACACGCCTCCCGCCATCGTGGCCACGCTGCACAAGGCCATCCGCACGGCAGCCATGGAACCCTCCATGCTGGAGAACCTACGCGGCCGCGGCGTGATCGCGCCGGAAGACATGGCACCGGCCGGCTTCGAGAAGATGATGGCCGAGCGCCTGGTGGCCTACGGCGACGTGGTGCGCCGCGCCAACGTCAAGCCCGATTAGGCCGCACACCCGGCCTCCCGCCCCACCCCGCTTCGGGGCCGGGGCCCCACATGCACGGGCGGCTCCCAAGCCGTGCGCATCTGTGGGAACATGGCGCGCAACACCACTGCCGCTGCTCCGCTGCCCATGCGCCCACCCCTTCACTCCCTGACCGCCCTGGCCTTGCTGGCCACCTTCGGCGGCGCCCCGCTGCTGGCCCAGGCCCAGGCGTCCTGTTCCAGCGACGGCGTGGCGCAGCCCGTGGCGCTGTACGAGCGCTTCATCAACGCCGACTGCGAATCGTGCTGGGCCGGGCCGCCTGCGCACGCACCCGGCGCCAGCGCACTGGTGCTCGACTGGATCGTGCCCGGCGGGCTGGCAGACGATGCCCCCCTGTCCGCCGCCGCCACGCGCGACGCCCTGCAGCGCCTGCAGGACCTCGGCCGCGGCGTGCCGCCATTTTCAGACACCCACACCGCCGAGGTGCAGCCCCTGCCCGGCCGGCTGCGCGTGGCCAACGGCCTGGCGATGAACGACTACCTCGGCACGGGCATCGCCTTCCAGCCCGCGCCCCGCAATCTGCTGCCGGCTGGCCGCTACGCGTACACGCTGGTGCTGGTGGAGCGGGTGCCCGCGGGCACCGCAGGGACGCCGGTCGAACGGTATGTGGTTCGAAATGCCCTCCAGGGCAATTGGAACGCCGGCATTCCGCTATCGAAAAAGGAGCAATCCGCCTGGATCGACAACCGCTCCATGCGCACCCCGGAAGGCACCGACGCCGAGCGCCTGTTCGTCGCCGGCTGGCTGCAGGATGCGCAGGGCCGCATCGTGGCCGCGGCGCAGTCCCGCTGCGCAGCAGGGTCTTGAGCGGCGGGTAGAATCAGTCACCGGGCCCAAGTTTCTTGACGCCCGGTTTTTTTGTGCCTGCGCACAGCAGGGTCCGGTGCCGTCCATTGCGGCGGCACCCGCAGAGCCGGTCAGCAAGCCAAGCGCCCACCGTGGCGGAAATCCTTCCGCCGCGTCCTTCAATGGAGCTTGGAAATCTGATGGAAATCTTCGACTACGACAACGTCCTGCTGCTGCCGCGCAAATGCCGCGTGGAAAGCCGCTCCGAGTGCGATGCCAGCGTGACGCTGGGCCAGCGCAGCTTCCGCCTGCCCGTGGTGCCGGCCAACATGAAAACGGTGGTGGACGAGAAAATCTGCCGCTGGATGGCGCAGAACGGCTACTTCTACGTCATGCACCGCTTCGATCTGGACAACGTGCAGTTCGTGCGCGACATGCATGCGGCGGGATGCTTCGCCTCCATCTCGCTGGGCGTGAAGCAGCCCGACTACGACACCGTGGACCAACTGGCCGCCGCCGGCCTCGTGCCCGAGTACGTCACCATCGACATCGCTCACGGCCACGCCGACACGGTCAAGAACATGATCGGCTAC
Organism: Acidovorax sp. SUPP2825; assembly: GCF_030158995.1. Classification (NCBI taxonomy): domain Bacteria; kingdom Pseudomonadati; phylum Pseudomonadota; class Betaproteobacteria; order Burkholderiales; family Comamonadaceae; genus Acidovorax; species Acidovorax sp. SUPP2825. The sequence continues at coordinate 231,302 of NZ_BQXK01000003.1, forward strand.
CTCAAGGACAAGCTGCCCGGCGCGTTCGTCATCGCCGGCAACGTCGGCACGCCCGAGGCCATCATCGACCTGGAAAACTGGGGCGCCGATGCGACCAAGGTGGGCATTGGCCCGGGCAAGGTGTGCATCACCAAGCTCAAGACCGGCTTCGGCACCGGGGGCTGGCAGCTGTCGGCGCTCAAATGGTGCGCGCGCGTCGCGACCCGGCCCATCATCGCGGACGGGGGCATCCGCGACCATGGCGACATCGCCAAGAGCATCCGCTTCGGCGCGACCATGGTCATGATCGGCTCGCTGTTCGCCGGCCATGAAGAGTCCCCGGGCCAGACGGTGGAGGTGGACGGCGCGCTGTTCAAGGAGTACTACGGCTCGGCCAGCGACTTCAACAAGGGCGAGTACAAGCACGTGGAGGGCAAGCGCATCCTCGAGCCCATCAAGGGCACGCTGGCCAGCACGCTGGTGGAGATGGAGCAGGACGTGCAAAGCTCGATCAGTTACTCTGGCGGCCGCAAGCTCATGGACATCCGCAAGGTGAACTACGTGATCCTGGGTGGCGACAACGCAGGCGAGCATCTGCTCATGTGAAAGACCGCCGGACGGCCGGCGATCAGCACGTGATGACGGCAATTTTTTCTGCGGGACTTGCAGACGCCTCAAATCTTGGTGCATAATTCGAGGCTCTGCAGCAATGCAGACAACTTTTCAAAAGTGGGTTCTTAGCTCAGTTGGTAGAGCAGCGGACTCTTAATCCGTAGGTCGAGTGTTCGAGTCACTCAGGACCCACCACTTATACAAGCCGCAAGGCAAAAAAAGCCGACGCTATCAAACATAGCGCCGGCTTTTTGCATTTCCGCCGCCGCTTCGTGGAAAGCACCCAGCACCTCTGCATTCCATGCACGCCACGGCGTCCTGTCGGGCAATCCCTCCGGCAGTGGGCGCGTTCTGCCTACAGCCGCCGCTGCTGTGTGCACCTTAGGTTCATGTCTTCCCCCCCTTCTTTTTTTCAGGAGACCGACATGAACCAAGCCGCAGGTGTACAACCCGATCGCATCGACGTCAACGACGCCGCCCTCGTCACCCAATGGGCCGACAAGCTCGCAGTGAGCGAACTGCAACTGAAAGAGGCCGTGCAAGCCGTCGGCGACAAGGCGGCTGATGTGGAAATGCACCTCAAGGGTTCACGCAGCATCACCAACGATGACCGCGTGGAACAGCTCGGCGCTGACCGCTGAACCCCGCCGATCGCCCTCCATGACCCAAAAGACCCTGGCCGATCTGGCCGAGAAGATGCGCGACATCGACATCGCCATGCTGTCCACCCACACCGACGGCGGCACCATTGCCGGCCGGCCGATTAGCAACAACCGCGAGGTCGATTACGACGGCACGTCGTGCTATTTCACCTGGGAGCAATCCCGCATGGTGGCCGACATCGAACGTGCGCCCCAGGTATCGCTCGCCTTCCAGGGCGCCAAGGCCTTCCTGGTGGCCGTGCAGGGGAACGCCGAACTAGTGCGCGACCGGGCCGCCTTCGCCGAGCACTGGACGCCCGACCTGGACCAGTGGTTCAAGGACGGCATCAACACCCAGGGGCTCGTGATGATCCGGGTGAAAGCCTCCCGCATCCACTACTGGGATGGCGAAGACGGCGGCGACATCACCGTCTGACGCCATTGCGCCATCACTTGGCGCACCCGGGCGGTTCTGCACACGCAGGGCGCGTGCACCAGCCCATCAGCGTGCAGGCCCTGGCGGGCATCAGCCCCCGTCGCCCGCCGTGCCGGTGATCGGCAGCACGATGCCGGTGATGTAGCTGGAGCACACGGGCGAGGCCAGGAACACGTAGGCCGGCGAAATCTCTTCCGGCTGCGCGGGCCGACCCAACTGGGTCTTGCTGCCGAATTCGGCGATGCCCTCTTCGCTGCGGTCCGCCGGATTCAGCGGTGTCCACACGGGGCCGGGCGCCACGGCGTTGACGCGGATGCCTTGCTCGGCCAGGTTGCTGGCCAGCGCTTTGGTGAACGCATGGATCGCGCCTTTGGTGGCGGAATAGTCCAGCAGTTCCTTGCTGCCGCGCAGCCCGGTGACCGAGCCGGTGTTGATGATCGCGGCCCCGCGCTGGAGGTGCGGCAGCGCCGCCTGGGCCATGTGGAAATAGCCATAGACGTTGGTCTTGAAGGTTTCGTCGAAGCGCTCCTCAGTCAGGTCCGCCAGGGATTCGGCATGCTCCTGGAAGGCCGCGTTGTTGACCAGCACATCCAGTTTGCCGAACGCCGACACCGTCTTGCGCACGGCCCGCTGGCAGAAGGCCGCACTCTTCACATCGCCCGGAATCAGGATGCAGCGGCGCCCTTCCTGCTCGACATGCTGGCGCGTGGCCTCGGCATCTTCGTGTTCGTTGAGATAGACGATGGCCACGTCGGCGCCTTCACGGGCAAAGAGGACGGCCACCGCCCGGCCGATGCCGGAATCGCCGCCCGTGATGATGGCGGAGAAACCGTCGAGCTTGCCACTGCCCCGGTATTGGGGCGCCTCGAACTGCGGCGCCAGTTCCATGTCGGCCTCGCGCCCCGGCTTTTCCAGGTGCTGCTGCGGCATGGGCGGCACGGGGGCTGCACGGCCGGCGCCGGGGGCGGCGGTCTTGGCGGCAGCGCCCTTCTTGGCTGGGGCGGCGGATCGAGAGGGTTTGGCCTGGTCCTTCGCGTCCTGCTCGCGCTGGATTCGCACCTGCTTGCGTGCGACCGCTTCGGTGTCCGGGCTCTCCGCCGTGCCGGCGTTGCCCCGGGCTTTGGTGGCACCGGGTGTGCCGTTGCGGGTCTTGGCTTTGGAGGAGGGAGAGGTGGGCATGAAAGACTCCTGAGGGAATGGCGGACCGTGGCACGGCGCGCCCGCTGAAGGGCGGGCCGGCCGACGAAGACGCCCAAGGCTGCGTGCGCAGCGCAGGCGGTCGCGTCGGAAAACGCGCCGTCCGAATGCAAGAGGTCCCTCGGGGACGGGCTTGCGATCGACGGGGTGCCCGCTTCGGGGGGCGCACCAGCGCCTGGACCCAGCGCTGTGAAGGCCGGGAAAGCACGCGGCGATAATGCAGCGCACATGCCTGCCCTGCGCCACGTCCGCTTCCTCGCCCGCCTGATCCTGGCGTGGTTCGTGGCGTCGCTCGGCGTGGCGGTGGCCGCACCACTGGTGCATCCGCAGCGCATCGAATGGGTGTGTTCGGTGGGTGGCGAGCCGCGGTGGGTGGTGACCGGCGTGGGCGAAGATGCCGCCGTGCCTGCGCACCACGGCCTGGAGTGTCCGCTGTGCCTGCCGACGGTCCTGCCGCCGCCCTCGACCCATGCGGGCGCGCATGCCCAGGCGCTGCCGACGCACCTTCCCGCGCCCCTCTACCGCGCTCCGCCGACCACGCTGGCCGGTGCGCCCTTTCCCCCTCGGGCACCGCCGCTGGCGGCATGAACACCGGGCCGGTCCCCAGCGCGCTGACCGGCCCGTCGCCTTGCCCCCGCCCCCGTTAACGGACCGCTGCGGGCATTGGCCTTCTGCGCAGCCCCGCGCAGGCCGTTGATCCGTTTTCCGCATTCAAGGAGCTTTCATGCCCAAGACCCCCTTTTCCGCTTTCGCCATCGCCATGGCCCTTCTGACGGCCACGGCCGCCCATGCCCAAGTCACCGTGCAGGACGCCTGGGTGCGCGCCTCGGTGCCGAACCAGAAGGCCACCGGCGCCTTCATGCGGCTCAATGCCGCGAAGAGCACGCGCCTGGTATCGGTCAGCTCGCCCGCCGCGCCGCTGGCGGAAATCCACGAGATGAAGATGGAAGGCGACGTGATGAAGATGCGCGAGGTGACCGCGATCGACCTGCCCGCGGGCAAGGCCGTGGACCTCAAGCCCGGCGGCTACCACGTCATGCTGATGGACCTGACCAAGCCCGTGAAGGAAGGCGACACGGTGCCGCTCACGCTGGTCTTCGAGGGCCAGGACGGCAAGCGCGAGTCCCTGGAGGTGAAGGCCCAGGCGCGCGCGGTGAGCGCCAGCCAGACACCGGCGGCCCACGGCGACCACAAGCACTGATCTGGCGAGCGGCATGGCGTGCAGTGCGCAGCACGCCATGCCTTTTTGGGCCGCCCGCTCGGCCAAGGCGCGGGCCAGGGCCGCGGACCGGCACAATACCGCGCTCCCCCACGATGCCGCCCCACCCCTTGCCTACCGCCTTGCGCCCTTCCCACCCCTTTCGATCGCCCGCTGTGCGGTGGTGCCTGCTGGCCTGGTGGATGGCGGGCGCCGCGCACGCGGGCATCCGCATCGCCGACGACCGGCAGCAGACCGTGGAGTTGCCACGGCCGGCCGCTCGCATCGTGTCGCTGCAGCCCTCGCTCACCGAGACGATTTGCGCCCTGGGCGCCTGCGATCGCCTCGTCGGCGTGGACCGGCACTCCAACTGGCCCGAGTCGGTGCGCCAGCTGCCGCAGGTGGGCAGCCTGGCGGACGCGCACGTGGAGCGCATCATCGCGCTGCGGCCCGATCTGGTGCTGGTGCGCCCGCGCAACCGCGTGGTCGAGCGGCTGGAGGGCCTGGGCATCAAGGTACTGGCGCTGGACGCCAAAACGCATGCGGACATGCGGCGCAACATGGAGGCGGTGGCACAGGCCATCGGCAAGCCGGGGGCGGGCGAAGCGCTGTGGCACCGCACCGACGTGCGGCTGGACGAAGCCCGCGCCCGGGTCCCGGCCGCATGGCAGGGCCGGCGCGTGTACTTCGAACTGCACGGCGGCTCGGCGGCGGCGAGCGAGGCCTCATTCATCGGCGAAACGCTGGCCCGCCTGGGACTGCGCAACGTGGTGCCCGGCAGCCTGGGCGCGTTTCCCAAGCTGGGCCCGGAATATGCGGTGCGCGCCGAGCCCGATCTGCTCATCACCAACGAAGGCCGCGGCACGCCGCCGATCGCCGCGCGCCCGGGCTGGGGCACCATGGAGGCGGTGCAGCGCGGTCGGTTCTGCCGCATCGCCGAATCGCACTTCGACGTGATGGTGCGGCCGGGTCCGCGCATTGACGAGGCGGCGCGGGAAATCCTGGATTGCCTGGCATCGGTGGACCGGCGCTCCACGCCGCCGTGAGGGCCGTGGCGGCAGCGATGATACGGACATGCAGGGGTGCTATTAAAAATATAGCGGTATGCCCTAGTATCAATTGTCCTCCAGGCCATTTTGGCACTGAGAACGACGCTGATTCAGCGGTGGCTCACCTTTCCATAGCGGCTGGAAGGTCCTCCACGCCATCCGCCCTCCAATAGCGCGCCTGCCACCACTGCGCCAGCCGCTCGGCCCGGTGCAAGGGCACGCGGGCCACGTCGAAGTCCACCACGCAGGCCTCGCGCGCCACCGCCGGCCGGCCCGGCTGCTCGCGCGTGCGGGCGTCGGTGAGCAGCCAGAGCCACCCCTGCCGGTCGCGCGCGCCCTGCAGCACCTGGGCCGCCCGGTCCACTGCGCCGTGCAGCGGCGTGCCGCCCCCGCCGCCGATGGGCGATACCCAGCCGTCGCTCCAGGCGGGTGCGCGCTGGGGCGGCACGCGCAACTGCACGCCGCCGCCACCGAAGCACAGCAGCGCCACGTCGTCGCGGTGACGGTAGGCCTCGCCCATCAACGCCAGCAGCACGCCCTTGGCGCGCGCCAGGGCACCGCTCGCCACCATGGAGGCCGAGCAGTCCAGCACGAAGCAATGCAGCCGCCCGGTGCGGGCCTGTGCGGGCTGGTGCCGCAGGTGCTCCCGCCGCAGTTGGGCGTCCGCACCCCGCGCCATGAAGGTGCGCGGCCAGTCCCAGGGCCCCGGCTCGCCCCCGCGCAGGTCAGGCGTTGCATCGCCCCGCCCCCGTTCTCCCTGGCGCGCCGCGGCACGCCCGGGGTGGGGGCTCAGGCTTTTTTTGGTGCGCTGTCCTGCCCGCCGCGCGGCACCAGCGGCCGCACGGGTTTGAAAGCCTGGGTGCCCACGGGCTCGGGGGGCAAGGCGCCCCAGTCCGCAGCCCCGGTGGAAAGGGCGCCGCCGCTGTCGGCAGGGCCATCTCCCTCGCTCCCATCCCCTGGTGTGGCGCTTTCGCTCGGGTGGCCCTCCCGCTGCGTGCCCGGGGGCTTCCCCGCGCTTGGCCCCGGGGCCGGCAGGGGCGGTGGCGGCAACTCGGCATCCGCATGGCGGCGGTGCGCGAGCACCAGTTCCGCGACCGGCGCCACATGGCAGGCCTCCACGGCGGGGGCGCCCTCCCAAGCGGCCAACGCGCGGGCGGCGCGCAGCATCACGATGTCCGCGCGCAGCCCGTCCACGCGGGCGGCGATGCAGCGCTCGCCGACATCGGCCAGCACCGCATCCGGCCACGGCAACGCGCCGGGCTGGGCGATGCGCTCGCGCGCCGCGCGCAGGCGCTGCGACAGGTCGGCCTGGGCGTCGGCAAAGCGCGCGCGAAAGCCTTCCGGGTCCATGTCGAACGCCAGGCGCGAGCGCACGATGGCCTGTCGCTCGGCCGGCTCCACCACGTTCGCCAGGCGCACGCAAAGGCCCAGCCGGTCCAGCAGCTGCGGGCGCAACTGGCCCTCTTCCGGATTCATGGTGCCCACGAGCACGAAGCGCGCGGCGTGGCGGTGCGAGATGCCGTCGCGCTCCACCACGTTGACGCCGCTGGCGGCCGCGTCCAGCAGCACGTCGACCAGCGCATCGGGCAGCAGGTTGATCTCGTCCACGTAGAGCACGCCGCCGTGCGCGCGCGCCAGCAGGCCGGGCGCAAAGCGCACCGCGTTGCCGGCCATGGCCTGTTCCAGGTCCAGCGTGCCGGCCAGGTGTTCCAGCGATGCGCCCAGCGGCAGCGTGACGAAGGGCGCGCCTTCGATCAGCTCGGCCAGGGCGCGCGCGGCGGTCGATTTGGCCGTGCCGCGCGGGCCTTCGATCAGCACGCCCCCCAGTTGCGGATCGATGGCGGCGAGCAGCAGCGCCTGGCGCAGTTGCGGCTGGCCGGCAACGGCGGCGAAGGGAAAAAGCGCGGGCAGGGAAGGAGTGGCGTCTTGCATGCGGAGGGGTGGGGAAGGCGATGTCAGCGCCGATCGCGGCCTTGGCCATGCGGTCCGGCTGGCAGGAGCGGTGTTGTGGGCCGTGTTGCGGCCTGTTGCGCAGATCGGGGTGCGTGGGGTGTCATCCGCGGGCGCCCTCCTGCGCTTGCTCGTGCTCCAGCAGCAGGTCTTGCAGCGCCTGGCGGTAGTCGCCCGGCGCCTGCCACAGACCGCGCTGCATGGCCTCCAAAAGGCGCTCGAGCATGTCGCGCAAGGCGGCGGGATTGTGGGTGCGCACGAAGTCGCGCGTGCCAGCGTCCAGCACATAGGCATCGGCCACCAGCGCGTAGTGGTGGTCGCTCACCTGGCGCGTGGTGGCATCGAAGCCGAACAGGTAGTCCACCGTGGCTGCCATTTCGAAGGCGCCCTTGTAGCCGTGGCGCTTGGCGCCGTCGATCCACTTGGGGTTGGTGACGCGCGCACGCACCACCCGGCCGATCTCTTCTTTCAGGGTGCGGATGCGGGGCGCCTGCGGGTTGGCATGGTCGCCGTGGTACAGGGCGGGCTGCCGGCCCGACAGGTGCCGCACGGCGGCGGCCATGCCGCCCTGGAACTGGTAGTAGTCGCTGGAGTCGAGCAGGTCGTGTTCGCGGCTGTCCTGGTTCTGCGCCACCACATCCAGGCCCTGCAGCCGGCGCGCGAGCGCATCGCCCGCGGGCTCGCCCGCGGCGTCCTGCCCGTAGGCATGGGCGCTCCAGCCCACGTAGGCGCGGGCCAGGTCGCCGTCGTCCTGCCAGTCGCCGGTCTGGAACAGGCCGTTCAGGCCCGAGCCGTAATGGCCGGGCGGTGCGCCGAACACGCGCCAGCCGGCCTGGCGGCGTGCAGCGGCCGCGTCAACGCCCCGCTGCTGCAGCGCGGCGCATTCTTCGAGGATGCGGGCGCGGATGGGGTTTTCCTCGGCGTCCTCGGCCTCCAGCGCCGCCACGGCCTGCACGGCCGCATCGAACATCTGCACCGTGCCGGGGAAGGCATCGCGGAAAAAGCCGGAGATGCGCAGGGTGACGTCGATGCGCGGGCGGCCCAGCCCCACGCGCGGCACCACCTCGAAATCGACCACGCGCTGGCTGCCCGCCGCCCAGCGGGGCCGCACGCCGATCAGCGCGAAGGCCTGGGCGATGTCGTCGCCGCCCGTGCGCATGGTGGCCGTGCCCCAGACCGACAGGCCCAGCGTGCGCGGGTACTCGCCGTGCTCCTGCAGGTAGCGCTCCATGATGCGCTGGGCGGACTGCTGGCCCAACTCCCAGGCGGTGCGGGTAGGAATGGCGCGCGTGTCCAGGGTGTAGAAGTTGCGCCCCGTGGGCAGCACGTCGGGCCGGCCGCGCGACGGCGAGCCGCTCGGGCCCGGCGGCACGAACAGCCCGCGCAGGCCGCGCAGCAACTGCCCCAGTTCTTGGCCACCGCAGGCGTCCAGCGCGGGCGCCAGCGTGCCCTGCACCCGCGCCAGCACGGCCTGGGTGCGCGGCCAGCCTGCGGCCGGCGCGCCGTCCTCCAGCAGTTGCTGGGCGAGCAGTTCCAGCCGCTCCCGCGTGTCGCCGTGGTGCCGCCAGGGGCTGGCGTCCACTGCCTGCAGCGCTTGGGGCCGCGGGCCCTGCCAGGGCTGCGCCGCCTCGATCTGCAGCGGGTCGAAGGGATCGCCGGGCAGCAGGTCGTCGGCCAGGGCCTGCAGCAGCCCGGCCTGCTCGCCCTGCCCGTCGCCGGCCGGGTAGCGGGCCAGCGCCAGCAGCGTGTCGCGCCGCTGGCGACCGGTCGGCGAAGCGCCGAAGACATGCAGGCCGTCGCGGATCTGCGTTTCCTTCAGCTCGCACAGGTAGGCGTCGATTCGCGCGAGGATGGCATCGTCGTCCGGCGCGCTGCCGGCCGAAGCGGCCAGATCCAGCTCTTCGAGCAGATGCTGGCGGCGCACCGCATCCAGGATCTGCCGGCGCAGCAGCGTGGCGCGGCGCGCATCCACCAGCAGCGCGTCGTAGTACTCGTCCACCAGGCGCTCCAGGTCCTGCAGCGGGCCGTGGTTTTCGGCGCGGGTGAGCGGCGGCATGAGGTGGTCGATGATGACCGCCTGGCTGCGGCGCTTGGCCTGCGCGCCCTCGCCCGGGTCGTTCACGATGAAGGGGTACAGGTGAGGCAGCGGCCCCAGGATCGCATCGGGCCAGCACGCCTGCGACAGCGCCAGGCTCTTGCCCGGCAGCCATTCGAGGTTGCCGTGCTTGCCCACGTGCACCACCGCGTCGATGGCAAACACGTCGCGCAGCCAGAAGTAAAAGGCCAGGTAGCCGTGCGGCGGCACCAGCTCGGCATCGTGGTAGCTCGCATAGTCCTGCGCACCGGCATTGCCCTGCCCTGGCGCCGCCCCATTGGCGCGCGCCGGCTGGATGCCGATGAACACATTCCCCAGCCGCAGGCCCGCGATCATGAAGCGGCCCTGGCGCAGCAGCGGGTCGGCCTCGGGCAGGCCCCAGCGGTCGTGGATGGCTTGTGCCATGCCTTCCGGCAACGCGTCCAGCCGCGCGCGATAGTCGGCCATGGCGTAGCTCTGCCAGGCGGGACGCAGCGGCCACTGCGCGGGGTCGTTCGCAATGCCCTGCTGCAATACGCGCATGAGCGCATCGCCATCAGCCGGCACGCCCGCGGCGTCGCCCAGGGCATAACCCTCGGCACGCAGGCGCTGCAGGATGCCGATCACCGACGCGGGCGTGTCCAGGCCCACGCCGCTGCCCAGGCGCCCCTCGCTGCCGGGGTAGTTGGCCAGCACCAGCGCCAGCCGTTTGTCCGGGTTGGGAAGGCCCCGCAGCCGGCACCAGCGCTGGGCCAGTGCAGCGACGAACGCCACCCGATCGGGTTCGGGCTGGTAGGCCACCACGTCGGCCTGCGTGAAGGCGCAGCGGTGCGACAGCCCCTTGAAGCTGATGGCGCGCGTGACGATGCGCCCGTCCATCTCGGGCAGCACCACCTGCATGGCGATGTCGCGCGGGCGCAGGCCCTGGCTGTCCGCCCACCAGTCCTCGCGGTTTCCGCCGCTGGCAATCACCTGCAGCACCGGCGCATCGCCCGCGAGCGCGGCCCCCTCCTCCAGCGCCGCGAAGGCCGTGGTGTTCAGCACAAGCTGCACCGCATGCTGGCGGCACAGGTCCTGCAGGGTGGACAGGCACAGCGGGTCCTTGAGCGAATCGAGCGCCACCGGCAAGGGGTTGAGCCCCTGCCCGGCCAGCGCCAGTGCCAGCGCGTCGAACGCCGCGGTGTTGCCCGCCATGAGGTGCGAGCGGTAGAACACCAGCGCCACCACCGGCGCGCCCGGCGCCCAGGCCGCGCGCAGATCGTCGATGCCGGGCACGGTGTGCCCCGCCGGACGTGCCACGCCCAGCGCCGGCGGCACATGCACGGCGGCCTGCGGCAGGCTGCGCGGCGGCAGCGGCGCATCGCCATGGTCCAGCCCGTGGAAGGCCACCGCGCGCAGGAACTGCAGCGCATTGCCAGCGCCGCCGGCGCGCAGGTACTGCCACAGCCCATGGCACACCGAAGGGGGCAGCGTGCTGCGCTCCACCAGGTGCGGGTCCTCCTGCAGGTCGCCCGAGAACATGGCCAGTCGCTGCCCCTGCCGGCGCGCGAGCGCGCCGATCTGCTGGATGCCGTAGGGCCAGGCCGATTCGGAACCCAGGTGGTCCACGATCACCACGCGCGCGTGGCGCAACACCTCGTCCAGGTACAGGTCCAGCGACGCGGGCTGGCGCAGGTACAGCAGGTTGGCCACCCGCACCGAGGGAAAGCCCGGCTGCGTGCGCGCCAATTCGGCACAGGCGGCCGAAAGCAGCGCGAGCGTGGTGTCGGCCGAACTGAGCACGACGATGTCCGCCGGGCTCTGGTCCAGGCGGGTGATGACGGTCTCGTCCTCGACGAAGCCGCCCGGGCGGGTGCTCAGCAGGTGCATGCGGGCGGGCCGGGCCGGACTATCGCGCCCGCATCAGGCGGCCACGCCGTCGAGCCCGGCACGCAGCGCGGTGGCATCCAGCGCCTGGCCGATGAACACCAGCCGCGTACGGCGGTCCTCGCCCTCGCGCCATGCGCGGTCGAAGTGGTGATCCAGACGCCGGCCCACGCCCTGCAGCAGCCAGCGCATGGGCTTGCCTGGAATGGCGGCGAAGCCCTTCACGCGCAGGATGGCGTGCTGCTCCACGAGGCCCGCCAAGGCGGTCAACAGGCGGTCGCGGTCCACGGCCGGCAGATCGATCACGTGCGCGTCGAACTCGTCGTGGTCGTGGTCTTCTTCGTGGTCATGGTGGCTCTGGCGCTGGTCGATGGAGGCCTCGGACGCCTTGGACAGGCCCAGCAGCACATCCAGCGGCAGGCGGCCCCGCTCGGACTGCACCACCTTCACGGACGAGGGAATCTCCTCGCGCACCAGCGCCTGCACGCGGGCCAGCGCGTCGGCGTCCACCAGATCGGTCTTGTTGAGCACGACCAGGTCCGCGGCGGAGAGTTGGTCCTCGAACAATTCATGCAGCGGCGACTCGTGGTCGAGATTGGGGTCCGCGCGGCGCAGGGCATCCACGGCCTGGGGGTTGGCGGCGAACTGGCCGCTGGCAGCGGCAGGCGTGTCCACCACCGTCACCACCGCATCCACGGTGAACACGTTGGCGATCTCAGGCCACTGGAAGGCCTGCACCAGCGGCTTGGGAAGGGCCAGGCCCGAGGTCTCGATGAGCACCGCATCGATCTGGTCGCGCCGCTCGGCCAGCAGCTTCATCACCGGGAAAAACTCTTCCTGCACCGTGCAGCACATGCAACCGTTGGCCAGTTCGTAGAGCGCGCCTTCGCGCTCGTTGCCCGCGTCGTCGCAGCCGATGCCGCAGCCCTTGAGGATCTCGCCGTCGATGCCGAGTTCGCCGAACTCGTTGACGATCACCGCGATGCGGCGGCCGTCGGCGTTGTCGAGGATGTGGCGCAGCAGCGTGGTCTTGCCGCTGCCCAGGAAGCCGGTGACGATGGTGGCGGGAATCTTGGACGTTTGCATATCGGTTCTTTCGGTGCCGCAGACGGCGTGACTGCGGAATTATCCGGGAACCCGCCGAGCCGTCTCCCGCGGGACAGGCGGCGCGGCCTGCACACCTCCCAAAGTGGAGCCTGCACCATAATCGTGACCCTGTGCCCTGCGGCGACGGGGCGTGCTGACAGGCATGCGGACCGCGCTCCCACCCCACGGCGGCACGGCCCTTTCGCCCGTCCCCTGCTCCACACCGAATCCATGAACCCTGAAGCCCACAACATCTGGCGCGCACCGCGCTGGGCCCTGGCCGTCCTGCTGGCGCTGCTGGGCATGCTGGGCCCATTTTCGATCGACACCTACATCCCCGCGTTCTCGGGGATCGCCGCCGCGCTGGGCGCATCGCCGGTGGAGATGCAGCAGACGCTGTCGGCCTACCTGTTCGGCTTCGCCTTCATGACGCTGTTCCACGGGGCGCTGTCGGACAGCTTCGGGCGCAGGCCCGTGGTGCTGTGGGGCATTGCCGTGTTCACCCTGGCGTCGGCCGGCTGCGCCCTGTCGGAGAGCATCGGCCAGCTGGTCATCTTCCGCGCGCTGCAAGGCCTTTCGGCGGGCGCGGGCATCGTGGTGTCGCGCGCGGTGATCCGCGACATGTTCCCGCCCGCCCAGGCGCAGCAGGTGATGAGCCAGGTCACCATCTATTTCGGCGTGGCACCGGCGATCGCGCCCATCATCGGCGGCTGGCTGTTCGTGCACGCGGGGTGGCACAGCGTGTTCTGGTTCCTGACCGGCGTCGGCGCGACGCTCTGGCTGGCCAACTACCGCCTGCTGCCGGAAACGCTGCATGCCGGGCAGCGCCAGCCCTTCAATGCGCGGCACCTGCTGCGAGGCTACTGGGAGCTGGGCTCGAGCCCCCGCTTCCTGCTGCTGGCACTGGCCAGCGGCGTTCCGTTCAACGGCATGTTCCTGTACGTGCTGGCCGCGCCGGCCTTCCTGGGCGACCACCTGGGGCTGGCTCCCACGCATTTCTTCTGGTTCTTCGTGCTGACGATCTCGGGCATCATGGGCGGCGCCTGGCTCAGCGGGCGGCTGGCAGGGCGCATCGCGCCCAAGCGGCAGATCCGCCACGGCTTTCTGATCATGTTCTCGATGTCCATCCTGAACCTGCTGGCGAACTGGCTGTTCAAGGCGCACGTGTCCTGGGCGTTGCTGCCCATCGCCGTGTTCGCGTTCGGCTGGGCGCTCATGGTGCCCGTGGTCACCCTGCTGGTGCTGGACCTGCATCCGGAGCGGCGCGGCATGGCCTCGTCTCTGCAGGCCTTCGTGGGGTCGTCCGCCAACGGCCTGGTGGCGGGGGTCGTCGCGCCGCTGGTCATGCATTCCACGCTGTGGCTGGCCGGGGCCTCACTGGGAATGATGTGCGTGGGGCTGGGTGCCTGGGTTTACCTGCATCACCGCTGGCCGGACGTCGGCCGCACTGCATCGGCGGGCTGACCCGGATCGGGCATGCCCGCCGGGCGCAGCGCGAGCCGCCGGCTCAGTTGCCCCGCCGGCGATCCGTCTCGCGGGCCTGGTAGTAGCGCATCTTCTCGGCGTACATGGCCTGGTCCGCCCGGTTCACCGCGGCCTCTAGCTGGTCGCCCGACGAGGCACTCGACGTTCCCATGGACAGGCTCAACGGCCGGCCGGGATAGAACTGGTTGTTCAGGTCCAGCAGCGAGTTGATGCGTTCCATGAGGGAATGCGCACCGCGTTCATCGGTCGCGGGCATCAGCACGGTGAACTCGTCGCCGCCGATGCGCGCGGCGCATGCAGGCGCATCCACGGCCTTGGCCAGCACCTCGCCCACGCGGCGCAGCATGGCGTCGCCGGCCGCATGGCCTTCTTCGTCGTTGATCGACTTCAGGCCGTTCATGTCGATCACGAGAACGGCCACCGGCCAGGGGCCCTTGCGCGTGAGCCGGTTCAGTTCCTCGACATAGAAGGCCCGGTTGCGCAGCTGGGTCAGCACGTCGTGCTTGCCCAGGTATTCCAGGTACGCCTCTGCCTTCTTGCGCGCGGTGATGTCCACCAGCGACAGCAGCACCATGCTCCAGTCATGCGCATGCTCGGGCAGGATGGCGAATTGCATGTGGATGTTCACGGCATCGCCGGAGAGGGAGTAGTTCACCACCTCGCGCTGCTGGAAAAGCCTGCCGTCCCACAGGTCCAGCAACTGCTCCGCAAAGGACTCCTGCATTTCCCCGCGGAACACCTTGCCGATCTGGTGCAGCAGCATCTCCTTGGAGTCGGCCCCGAACATCGACAGGGTTTCCTGATTGACATCGATCACGCGGATTTCGTGCATGCACCGCACCACGAATTCGGGGTGCACCTTGAGGAAGGTCTTGAAATCGCGGATGCCCTGCGAACGCACGTCATCCAGCAGCCGCTTGACCGCGCTGAAGTCCTCCACCCACAGCGACACCGGCGAATTCTCGAAGAGACCGCGCGCATACAGTTCGCTCTCCTTCAGGGCACGGCTTGCCTGGTGCTGCGCAGTGTTGTCCTCCAGGGACACCAGCACGCGGCTCCAGTCGTCCTCATGCCCGGGCAGGATGCGTCCGCGGATCTGCACGTCGAGCCGGCGGCCATCGAGCGTGTAGTTGACCGCCTGGTTGGAAAACTCGGTCGCCCCGGACCACAGCTGCAGGATCTCGGGCAAGGCCTGCTCGTGCATGTCGTCGCGAAAGATCTGTCCGAGAGAGGCCTCCAGCGTGGCCTGGTCCGGCGCGGAGAACAACTCCAGCGTCCGCTGGTTCACCTTGATGACCTTCAGGCAATGGCTGTACTGCCGCAGGCAGGAGGGGTCGTTTCGGACGTGCTCGGTGATGTCTTGCACCCCTTCGCTGCGCCAGCGGGCAAAGAGTTGCTTGAGCGCGCTGTAGTCCTCCAGCCAGAGCGAAACGGGCGCAAGGTCGAACATGTGTTCGAAGTCCGCGTCCGAGGACGAGGGCAAAGAAGACGGCATCTGGAACCTCCAATCAAGCGGACGATTGTCGGGCACACGCCGACGGTACCGTTCCATCGTGTGGTCCGCCCATAAAAAAAGCCAACCCCGAAGGGTTGGCTTTTGCAGTCAGCGGCAGTCCGCGCGCCGATCAGCGGGCAGGGCGTGCAGGGCGCTTGCGTGCATCGTGCGGCACGAAAGGCTTGCCGCCGCCGGCTCCGGGCTTCGCGAACGCCGGCTTGCGGGGAGCGAATTCGCCACGGGGGGCGAAATCACCACGCGGAGCGAAGTCGCCGCGCGGAGCGCCGCCTTCGTTGCGGCCACCGCCGAAGCCATTGCCACGGGCTGCGTCGCCGAAGCCGGGCTTGCGGCCATAGCCATCGCCATCGCGGCGGGCACCGCCGCCGAAGCCGCGGTCATCGCGCGGAGCGGCATGGCCGCCAGCACCTTGGTAGCCGCCACCAGCAGCACGGGGAGCGGGAGCGCCACGGCCACCGAAACCGCTGCGGTCGTTGCCCGCAAAGCCGCCACCGAAACCGCCACGGCCTGCGCCGGCCGGCTTGCGATCGCGCGAGAAGCCGTCACGGCTCTCGTAGCCACCCTGGCGGCCACGGCCACCGAACTCGGGACGGGCCTGCGGCGCGCGTTGCTGCGGCTCCAGGCCAGGCACCACTTCCGACTTGAACTGCTGCTTGCTGTAGCCTTCGATGTCGAAGATCTTGCGGCGATCGCGGAACTCGGCGAACGTCACCGCCAGGCCATCGCGGCCTGCACGGCCGGTGCGGCCGATGCGATGGGTGTAATCCTCAGCCTTCATCGGCAGGCCGTAGTTGAACACGTGCGTGATCGTGGGCACGTCGATGCCGCGGGCAGCGACGTCGGTGGCCACCAGCACCTGCACCTGGCCGCTGCGCAGCGCCATCAGGCGGCGGTTGCGAAGGCCCTGGCTCAGGGCGCCATGCAGCGCCACGGCCGAGAAGCCTTCCTGCTGCAGGTCGTTGGCCAAGCCGTCGCATTCGACTTGCGTGCTGGCGAACACGATGGCCTGGTTGATCGTCGTGTCACGCAGCCAGTGGTCCAGCAGCTTGCGCTTGTGCTGGGCGTTGTCGGCCCAGAACAGCACCTGCTTGATGTTGGCGTGCTTTTCCTGCGGGGAGTCGATCTGGATCTTCTTCACCGAAGCGCCGTTGTCGTGCATCACACGCATGGCCAGTTGCTGGATGCGCGGTGCGAACGTGGCACTGAACATCATGGTCTGCTGGCGCTGGGCGGTCAGCTGGTTCAGTTCGGCCAGATCGTCCGAGAAGCCGAGATCGAGCATGCGGTCGGCTTCGTCCACCACCAGGAACTGCACCTGGTCGAGCTTGATCTGCATCGAGCGTTGCAGGTCCAGCAGGCGACCGGGCGTGGCCACCACGAGGTTGGCGTTCTGCAGCTTGGCGATCTGCAGCTGGTACGGAATGCCGCCCACCACATTGGCCACGCGCAGGCCGCGGCAATGCTTGACCAGTTCGATGGCGTCATGGGCCACTTGCTGGGCCAGTTCGCGGGTGGGGCACAGGATCAGGGCGCCAGGGGCGGCAGCCTTGAAATTGCGGGGGTTGGTCGGGTCCTTGCGCTTGCGCTTGGGAGCCGGCTCGCCACGGGCCAGGGCTTCGGCAACGGAACGGTCGAACTCGTCGCGAGCGGCGGCATCGGCTTCGGCCTGCTGGCGGATCAGCGTGTGCAGCACGGGCAGCAGGAACGCGGCGGTCTTGCCGCTGCCGGTCTGGCTCGAAACCATCAGGTCGATGAACTGGCTGGACTCATCGCCCGAGCCCATGGCCAGGGGAATGGCACGCTCCTGAACACCGGTGGGCTGGGTGTAGCCCAGGTCGGCCACGGCCTGCACCAGCTCG
Organism: Acidovorax sp. SUPP2825; assembly: GCF_030158995.1. NCBI lineage: Bacteria > Pseudomonadati > Pseudomonadota > Betaproteobacteria > Burkholderiales > Comamonadaceae > Acidovorax > Acidovorax sp. SUPP2825. Next base: position 248,247 of record NZ_BQXK01000003.1, read on the forward strand.
GGGGCCAGGCCCAGACGCACGAAGCCGTTGGGCAACGCGGGTGCCGCGTCTTCCGCCACGGCGGCGGATTCAGTGGATTCGATGGATTCGCCGGTTTCGATCGCGGACGATTCCAGCGTTTCAACGGCCATGGAAGATTCAGCAGGCGCGAATTCGCCCTGCACTTGCAAAGTGTCGGTCATATTTTTCTCACACGAAGACGGCCGCAGGCGTGGCCTGCGGAGGCTTCGTCAATGGTTAAAAAACATCAACCATCAAACGAAACCAGCGCCAGCATGTTGCTGGGCAGGTGGGCATTAGCGCGGGATCCAGGCTGAAGGGTTCAGCAGGCCGCAGGCCCAGTGTGTGAAGGGAGATGCACAAACTGCGCGATATTTCCGCGCAGCCGGCGATTATTGCACGGCTGGGGTTTTCCCGCAATGCAATCGGTTAAATAACGCGTTAGAGCCGCCCTGCCCGAATCGAACGATCCGCGTGCGTTGCAGCCCCGCAATGAGCGCCCCCAGCGCTCACAGCGCCAGCAGGTGGGTGCGGTAGTGAGCGAGTTCGTTGATCGACTCGTGCACATCCGCCAGGGCGGTGTGCCGCTGCGCCTTCTTGAAGGTGGTATAGGCCTCGGGCTTCCAGCGCTTGGCCAGTTCTTTGAGGGTGCTGACATCCAGGTTGCGGTAGTGGAAAAACGTTTCCAGCCGCGGCATGTACCGGACCAGAAAACGGCGGTCCTGCCCGATGCTGTTGCCGCACATGGGCGCCGTGCCCTTCGGCACATAGCGCGAGAGGAATTCGATGATCTGTTGCTCTGCCTCGGCTTCGGTCACCGTGGATGCGCGCACCTTGTCGATCAGGCCGCTGCGGCCGTGCGTGCCCTTGTTCCATGCGTCCATTCCGTTGAGCAGCGCATCCGACTGGTGAATGGCGAACACGGGGCCCTCCACACGAGGGCTGAGGGTCGGTCCCGTGACCACGACAGCGATCTCCAGCAGGCGGTCGGTTTCCGGGTTCAAACCGGTCATTTCGCAGTCAAGCCAGACGAGGTTCTGGTCGGATTTGGGTAGCACAGGCACAGTGGGGTTGGCGATATCGGACATGGCCGGCATTGTCGCCGATGGCCTAAACTCGCCGGACATGCCCACCCCTGCCCCTTCCGCGCTGCTCGCGCCCTCCACCCTTCTCACCCTGCTGTTCGCCGCCTTTCTGGTGGCGGGGCTCGCACTCCGGTTCTGGCTGGCATCGCGCCAGATCCGCCATGTGGCCCGGCACCGCGACGCCGTGCCTGCCGCGTTCGCCAACCGCATACCACTCACAGCCCACCAGAAAGCGGCCGACTACACCATCACCAAGGCCCGCTTCGGCCTGCTGGAGATGGCACTGGGCGCCGCGGTGCTGCTGGGCTGGACCCTGCTGGGCGGACTGGATGCACTGAACCAGTTCCTGCTCGATGCACTGGGTGGCGGCATGGTGCAGCAATTGGCGCTGCTGGCTGTCTTCGCGGCCATCAGCGGGTTGATCGACCTTCCCGCCACGCTCTATCAGACCTTCGTGATCGAACAACGCTTTGGCTTCAACCAGATGACGGCGCGCCTGTGGCTGGCAGACCTGGCCAAGTCCACCTTGATGGGCGCGGCCATCGGCCTGCCCATCGCGGCATTGATCCTGTGGCTCATGGGCGCGGCCGGGCCCCTGTGGTGGCTGTGGGCCTGGGGCGCGTGGATGGGATTCAACCTGCTGCTCATGGTGGTCTATCCGATCTTCATCGCGCCGCTGTTCAACCAATTTCAGCCGCTGGAAGACGAATCCCTCAAGGCCCGCGTCACGGCCCTCATGCAGCGTTGCGGCTTTGCAGCCAAAGGGCTTTTCGTGATGGACGGCAGCCGCCGCAGCGCCCATGCCAACGCCTATTTCACGGGGTTCGGCGCAGCCAAACGCGTGGTGTTCTACGACACCCTGCTGCGCCAGCTGTCCCCTGGCGAAGTCGAGGCGGTGCTGGCCCATGAGCTGGGGCATTTCAAGCACCGCCACATCGTCAAGCGCATCGTGAGCCTTTTCGCGCTGAGCCTCGCGGGCTTTGCGCTGCTGGGCTGGCTTTCCACGCAGGGCTGGTTCTACACGGGGCTGGGCGTGCTGCCCAACCTGTCGCTGGAAGGCGTGGCCGGCTCTGCGCCCAACGATGCCCTGGCGCTGCTGTTGTTTTTGCTGGCGGTGCCGGTGTTCACCTTCTTCATTTCCCCGTTGTTTGCGCAGCTGTCGCGCCGCCACGAGTTCGAGGCCGATGCTTATGCCGTGGCCCAGACCAACGGCAGCGACCTCGCCACGGCCCTGCTGAAACTTTACGAAGACAATGCCTCCACCCTCACGCCCGACCCGCTGTACGTGAAGTTCTATTACTCGCATCCGCCGGCCACCGAACGGCTGGCGCGCATGCCCAACCTGGCCCCGACACCATGACTTCGATGCTCAAGAAAAAAGACTGGTCCACGCAGACGCGACGTGCTTTGACGGCGACGGAAATCGTCGCCAAGCTGGCCGACCTCGACGGCTGGAAACTGACAGGCGACGGCGCAGATGTGGCCATCGAAAAGACCTACCGCTTCGCCAACTACTACGAGACCATCTCGTTCGTGAACGCCGTGGCCTTCGTCGCCAACGCGCAGGACCATCACCCGGACCTGTCGGTGCACTACAACCGCTGCGTGGTGCGACTGAATACGCACGACGTGAATGGCATCTCGGCGACCGACATCGAATGCGCATCGCGCTTCGATGGCCTGCTCGCCGCATGACCACACCCCTTCCCCGCCATGGCTGAGCGCAGCGCCCTTTTCGACGGCATCGTGGTGGCCAGCCACGGCCGCCATTGCCTGGTGGAGTCGCCCGACGGCCAGCGCCGCATTTGCCATCCCCGCGGAAAAAAGAGCCAGGCCGTGGTGGGCGATCACGTCCTTTGGCAGGCCGCGCCAGCCGGCCAGGGAGACGAAGGCACCATCGAGAAGGTCAAGGAGCGCCGCAACCTGTTCTACCGGCAGGACGAAATCCGCACCAAATCCTTTGCCGCCAACCTGGACCAGGTGCTGATCCTGATCGCCGCCGAACCCGTGTTCTCGGAGAGCCAACTGGCCCGTGCGCTGATCGCTGCGGAAGCAGAGCGCATCACGCCGATCATCGCGTTGAACAAAAGCGATCTGGTCGAGCCCTTCGCCCGCGCGTGGGAGCGGTTGCTACCCTACCGCCACATGGGCGGCAGCGCGGCGGACGGCCACCACTACGGCGTGATGCCGCTGTCGCTGTCCGAATCGGGCGAGGTGGACAAGGCCGCACTGATGGAGCGCCTGTCGGGCAAGACCACGCTGGTGCTCGGCCCGTCGGGCTCGGGCAAGAGCACGCTCATCAACCTGCTGGTGCCGGGCGCCACGGCGCTCACGGGCGAGATCTCCCAAGCGCTCAATTCCGGCAAGCACACCACCACCACCACGACCTGGTACTGGGTGGACGCCGAACGCCGCACCGCCCTGATCGACTCGCCGGGCTTCCAGGAATTCGGCCTGCACCACATCGGACCGGCCGATCTGCCGCGCTACATGCCCGACATCGGCCTGCATGCCCAGGGATGCAAGTTCTACAACTGCACGCACCTACACGAGCCCGGCTGCGCGGTCATGGCGCAGGTGGACGGATTGCAAGGCGAATCACGCACCGGCGCAGATTCCATCAGCGCGAATCGCTATCAGATTTATAGCAACCTGTTTGCCGAGTTGAGCGAGCACCGGCATTGGTGATGGGACGGAACGGCGGCGCTCAGTCCCGGCACTCGACGTACCACCCCAGATAGTCGCTCCAGGCCGGCTCGTGCTCGGCCTCCAGCACGGGGGGGGCCATGCCCGGCACCGCTTCGGCAGCGCGCCGCGCGGCCTCCAGGGCGTGGTCGGCGCTGGTCACGTAGCAATGCACCGTGCGGGTGCCACCGCGCAGCACGATGTGGCTGCAGATGCCTTGCTGGTACATGGTGGCCGCATTGACCCAGGCGTCCTCGAAATCCTGCGCCTGCTGCAGCGCGGACTTGTCCTGCGCCGGCAGGCTGGCCTGCACGCGCCAGCCGAAATCCGCGCGGGACACCAAGGCGTTGGCGCTCAGATTGACCTGCACCATGATGGGATCGCCTTGGGCATCCCGCCCCTCCAGCGCGGCCCAGCGCACCGGCTCGGGCGGATAGACCGCCGAGCGGCCCAGGGTCTCACGCCAGAAGGTGTCGATGCGCGAAACGCTGTCATCGAGCGACGCGGGCTCCCAGTCCTCGAAGCCCGCGTCGTCGCTGAGCCCATCCGTGTCGAATTCCACCACCCCGACCTTCACCGAAAAATCGTACTCGCCCAGCATGTGGTCGAGCAAGATGAACGCCATGTGGCGGGCATGGTCCTGCAGATCCATGGGCACGGGCTTGGAAAACGACAGCGCCAATGCGATGCGTCCATCGATCTGGCCCACGCGCACCAGCAGCTCATGGGTGGCCAGATCGAATCCGTCCATGCGCATGCCGAAGCCACCGGGCATCCGCTGGCGGAAGGCCTCCACCCGCCATGGCAACTGCGCCGGTGCCTGTGCGGTCAACGCTTGCACATCGGCAAACCGCTCGGCACTCCCGTGGGCCGTGAAAACCAGCCGGGCCAGGCCTTCCACGGGCCCCTCCTTGCCCGCGCCGGCCACCTCCACCGTGACCCCGGGAACGCAAGGCTCCAGCAGGGCATTGAGGCGCTCCATGAACGGAACGGACTCCAGGCCCTGCAGATCGGCCCGTTCGCCCAGGACCGCAGCCCAGAAGCGGTCCGCGGCGGCGGACATCTCCTGCGTGGAAGGCTCGCGGGATGGAGATTCAGTTCGGTTCATGGACAGTCCTGGTGGCACCGGCTCGGGGGCAGGGCATCGGTAACGAACAAGGCCGCGTCAAAGGCGGAGCGACTTCGCCGTGAAACTTCAAGAAGAGACCGGGCTCAGCCCAGCAACCGGGCCAGGGTCAGCAGGGCGAGCAGCAGCATCCATACCACCACCGAGCGCCAGACCAGGCCGACCACGCTGCGCAAATGCCCCACTTCGGGCTCCCGCCCCGGCGTGACGTCGCTGCTTGCGGCCTCGATGTCGCCATCGAAGCCGGCGGGCGAGAGCGGGTCCACCCGCGCCCGCAAAGCCTCACCGCCCAGGCGCACGTTGATGGCGCCGGACGTGGCCGCCAGCACGACGCCATCGTTGTCGTTGGGAAAGCGCTGCGCATGGAAGCGCCAGCCATCGATGGCCTCTTCGAAACTGCCCACCACGGCGAAGCTGAGGGCCGTCAGGCGGGCAGGCAACCAGTCGATCACGGTCCAGGACCGCGCCGAGGCACGCTGCAACGATGCACTGGCCGGATGCGGGCTGCCGGCCTTCCAGTAGCGCGAGACGAATTCAGCCAGCCGGTAAAGCACCGCACCGGTCGGGCCGAGCCCCAACGCGGCCAACACCGAGAAACAGGCGAGCACGCCGAACACGTGGCGGTGCGCAGCGATGACGGAATACTCGACCACGTGCCGCACGATCTCGCTGCGGGGCAGTTGGCCCACGTCCACCTGCTGCCAAGCCGCGAGCCGGGCCCGCGCGCTGTCTTCGTCGCGCTCTTCCAGCGCATCTCGGATATTGGTGAAATGGTGGCTGAACTGCCGGAACCCGAGGGTGACGTAAAGCACCGCGACATTCCAGACCACCGCCGCCGGCCAGCCCACGCCGTAGAACAGCAGCCAGTGCACCGCCAGCACCGCGAGCGAAGGCACCAGCACGGCGAGCGCCCATGCCACCCACCCGTGGTGGGCCTTGCCCGCATCGAAGTTGCGGCTGATCGACAGCGCCCAGGCGCGAACGCCCGCATGGATGGGGTTGCTGCGCGCCAGCGGGCGTGCCTGCTCGATCAGCAACGCGAACAGGATGGCAAAGAAACTCATGGTGGGCAATGATAGCGGCCCGGTTCGGTGCCCAGCCGTCATCGCCACCGGAAAGATCGCCCGATGTCAGGCCAGCATGAAACGGTAGAAATTGCGCAGCATGCCCGCTGTCGCGCCCCAGATGAAGTGCGTCTTGCCGGCGGCATCCTCATAGGGCATGGAAAACCATTCGCGGGTGACCCCTTCCCATTCGAACGCATGGCGCCGGTGGTGCGACGGATCGAGCAGGTAGTCCAGCGGGACCTCGAACACGTCCGCCACTTCGTAGGCATTGGGATTCAGCGTGCAATCGGGCTCCACCAGAGCGACCACCGGGGTGATGCTGAACCCGGTGCCCGTCCTGTAGGTGGCCAGCTCCCCCAGCACCTCCACATACCGCCCCTCCAGGCCGACCTCCTCCCAGGCCTCGCGCAGCGCCGTGGCGGCAGGGTTGGCATCTTCCGGATCGGCGCTGCCGCCGGGAAAGGCCACCTGGCCGGAGTGCGTGGACAGGTGCACGGTGCGCTCGGTGAGCAGCACCGTCGCGCGTTCGCGCATCACGATCGGGATCAGCACGGCGGCATGGCGCAGCGGCCGGTCGGTGAAGTCACGCTCATGCACGACCTCAGGCACCCACTCCGGCGCCGAGTCGAAGCGCAGCCGCAGCGCTTGCGCCGTTTGCGCCGCAGCGGGAACGCGGGGGAGATGAGCATCCACCCCCAGCACGGGCACGCGACGCGGGTCGAACTGCGGCAGCGAGGACAGCGGAGCGATCACCGAAGGCATGGAAGGTGAAGGGGGCGAAGAATCTGGCGGCGTCATGGAGTGGGCCTGATCGGCCAAGCGGCCAAAGAAAAAGCCGCTACGGCTTGCGCTGTAGCGGCTTCGAGGCAGTGCGCAAGGCGCCTTATGCGGCTGCGACCGGCGCGGCCTTGACACGCGAGGGCAGCTTTTCCTTGATACGTGCCGACTTGCCGCTGCGTTCACGCAGGTAGTACAGCTTGGCACGGCGCACATCGCCACGGCGCTTGACTTCGATGTTGGCGATCAGGGGGCTGTACGTCTGGAACGTACGCTCCACGCCTTCGCCGCTGGAGATCTTGCGCACCGTGAAGCCGCTGTTCAGGCCGCGATTGCGCTTGGCAATCACCACGCCTTCGTAGGCCTGCACGCGCTTGCGGGTACCTTCCACCACGTTCACGCTCACGATGACCGTGTCGCCAGGGGCGAATTCGGGAATGGTCTTGTTCAAGCGGGCGATTTCTTCCTGCTCGAGAGTCTGGATCAGATTCATGTTTGCATCCAACGATCATGTCCGCGCCAAGATTGGCAAGCGTCGGGATTGACGTGGGGTGCTTTCGCAGCAAAGGCGAAAGCGGCCGGCCAGAGGATCGAAAAGCCCGCGATTATAGCAAGTTGCCGTTCTTTGCCAAAACGGCCTCGTCCGCCTTGCCCAAAAGCCCCTGTGCGCGCGCCGCGTCGATGAGCTCGGGACGGTGCTGCGCGGTGATCGACAGGCGCTGATCCCGGCGCCAGCGCTCGATCTGCACATGGTGGCCGGAGAGCAGCGGCGCAGGAACCCGCAGGCCGTTCCACTCTTCGGGCCGGGTGTAGTGGGGGCAGTCGAGCAAGCCGTCGAGCGCCTCGTTGAAGCTGTCGAACTGGTGGCTCCCCTCATCGTTCAGCACGCCCGGCTGCAGGCGTGCCACGGCATCCAGCAGGGCCATGGCCGGAATCTCGCCGCCCGACAGAACGAAATCGCCCAGGCTGAGCTGCATCTGCACATGCGCGTCGATGAAGCGCTGGTCGATGCCCTCATACCGCCCGCACAGCAAAATGGCGCCCGCACTCCCGGACCAGCGGGTCACGCCCGCATGATCGAGCACCTGCCCGGTCGGCGAAAACAGCACCACCGGGGCCGTCTGCCCCGCCGCCTCGGCCCGGTCGGCCCGGATGGCCGCCAGGCACCGCGACAAGGGCTCGGCCATCATCACCATGCCGGGGCCGCCCCCGAAGGGCCGATCGTCCACCCGGCGGTAGTTGCCTTCGGCGTGATCGCGCGGGTTCCACAGCCGCACCTCGACCTGGCCCGACGCATACGCGCGCCGCGTCACCCCGCTGGCCAGAAACGGCGCGAACAGCTCGGGAAACAGGGTGATGACGTCGAAACGCATGGGCAGAGGGGGCCAGGGCCGCCGAAGGAATGGCGACGCGGCCCGTCCTTCAATCGGTCGGTCGATCCATCAGTAGTCGGGTTGCCAATCGACCGTGATGCGGCGCTCGGCCAGCTCCACCTTGTCGACGAAGGCCGAGACGAAGGGAATCATGCGCTCCTGCGCCTTGCCCTCGTGTTCGTAGGCCAGCACCAGCGTGGTCTGCGGGCCGGTGGAGAGCAGCTCACGCACCGTGCCGAGGTCCACGCCCTCGCGGTTGACGACCGCCAAGCCGATCAGGTCGACCCAATAGTACTCGTCCTCGGCGGCGGTCGGAAAGCTCGAGCGGGGCACGAAGATGCGCGCGCCGCGCAGCGCCTCGGCCGCATCGCGGTCGTCCACGCCCTGGGCGGTGGCGACCACCGTATCGGAATGTTCTCGCGCCTGCTTCACCGCCAGCACCACCGTGCCTTCGAAAAAGCTCTTGGCGCCTTTTTCGCTGGGCTGCAGAAACCAGCGCTTGGAGGAAAACAGCGCTTCCGGATCGGCGCTGTAAGGCAGCACCTTGAACCAGCCCTTCACACCCCAGGCATCGGCAATGCGGCCGATCTCCACCGCATCGGAAGGCAATTCGGCAGGCTCAAGAACGGGCAGATTGGGCATGGTGTGCAACGGGGTTTCGGAAATGAAAAAAGGCGGGGCCCGTCAGAAAAAACCAACGGAACCCGCCTTTTGTCCGGAGGACGCGGATCAGGCAGCCTTCTTGGCGGCCTGCTTGATCAGACGGTCCACGGTGGGCGACGACTGGGCGCCGACGCTCTTCCAGTAGGTCAGACGGTCTTGCGCAATGCGCAGGCCTTCTTCGCTTTCCTTGGCCGTGGGGTTGTAGAAACCCAGGCGCTCGATGAATCGGCCATCGCGGCGCACACGCTTGTCGGCCACGACGATGTTGAAAAACGGACGACCTTTGGAGCCGCCGCGGGAGAGTCGAATAACGACCATAATGAATCCTTCGGGTGGTCGCAGCGTAAAGCTGCATGGTTTTTTGCTGCGTTTGAGACACGCGACATGGCCACCCGGCCAGCGACACGCTGCAAAGCCCGCGATTATAGCCACTTCACCCCACATGCCTACCATCCGCGACAGCCGCAGCGAAGATATCGCTGCCATCACCGCCATTTACCAACACCACGTCCTGCACGGCACCGGCACCTTCGAGGTGGACCCACCGACCGAAACCGACATGGCCGCCCGCCGCGCCGACGTGCTGGCCCGGGGCCTGCCCTACATCGTGGCGGAAAAGGAAGGCCAGGTTCTCGGCTTCGCCTACGCCAACTGGTTCAAGCCCCGCCCGGCCTACCGCTTCTCGGCGGAAGACTCCATCTATGTCGCCGACACCGCCCGGGGCATGGGATTGGGCCGCAAGCTGCTCGATGCGCTGGCGCAGCAGGCGGAGGCGGCGGGGGTGCGCAAGCTGCTCGCGGTGATCGGCGATTCCGCCAACGCCGGCTCCATCGGAGTGCACCGCGCTGCCGGCTTCACCGAGATCGGCGTGATGCGCTCGGTGGGCTGGAAGTTCGGCGCCTGGCGCGACATCGTGCTGATGGAAAAGACCCTGGGCGCGGGCGACACCACGTCGCCGGAATGAACGACCTGCCATGAAGAACAAGACCGTCGCCGCCTGGCTGGCCTTCGTCGGCGGGCCCCTGGGGCTGCACCGCTTCTATCTGCACGGCCTGTCGGACATGCTGGGCTGGCTCCTGCCCATTCCCACGGCGCTGGGCATCTACGGCATCCAGCGCGTGCAGGCGATGGGGCAGGACGACCACGCCAGCTGGCTGCTCATCCCGCTGCTGGGCTTCACCATCGCGGGCTGCGCGCTGCGCGCCATCCTCTACGGACTGATGACGCCCGAGCAATGGAACGCCCGCTTCAACCCGGCCGCGGCACCGGACGCCGCTCCGGGTCGCACGCACTGGTTCACGATCTTCGCCATCGCCCTGTCGCTCCTGGTGGGCACCGCGGTGCTGATGGCCAGCCTGGCCTTCAGCTTCCAGCGCTACTTCGAATACCAGATCGAAGAGGCCCGCAAGATCTCCCAGTGACGGCATTGGGCACCAAATATGCCCAACGCCCTAGAAAATCATGCGGCGGTAGCTATTAAAACAATAGCATCCCACCCCTGAATCGCGATCAGTAGAGCTGCAGGCTGACCCAGTAGGCGATGGCCGCCACGAACGCGCTGGCCGGAATCGTCAGGATCCACGCCCAGACGATGTTGCCCGCCACGCCCCAGCGCACGGCGCTGGCGCGCTGGGTGGAGCCCACGCCCACGATGGCGCCCGTGATGGTGTGGGTGGTCGACACCGGAATGCCCAGCGCCGTGGCGACGAACAGCGTCATCGCCCCGCCCGTCTCGGCACAAAAGCCGCCCACGGGCTTGAGCTTGGTGATTCTCTGGCCCATGGTCTTGACGATGCGCCAGCCGCCGAACATGGTGCCCAGCCCGATGGCCAGGTAGCACGACACGATGGTCCAGGTGGGCGGCGAGGCGTCGGATGCCGACGCGTAGCCCGTGGCGATCAGCAGCAGCCAGATGATGCCGATGGTCTTTTGCGCATCGTTGCCGCCATGGCCCAGGCTGTATGCGCCCGCGGACAGCAGCTGCAGCCGGCGGAACCACTTGTCCACCTTGTTCGGGCGCGCGCGGCGGAAGATCCACGCCACCGCCACCATCATCAGCGAGCCCAGCAGAAAGCCGAGCAGCGGCGAGACGAAGATGAACGCCACCGTCTTCAGGATGCCGGCCGAGATCAGCGCCCCCGCGCCCGCCTTGGCGATGACCGCGCCCACGATGCCACCGATCAGCGCATGCGACGAGCTGCTCGGAATGCCGTAGTACCAGGTGATGACGTTCCAGGTGATGGCGCCCACCAGGGCCCCGAAGATCACGTGCGTGTCCACCACGCCGGGCTGCACGATGCCCTTGCCGATGGTGGCGGCCACGCTCAGGTGGAAGATGAAGATGGCGATGACGTTGAAGAACGCGGCGAAGAGGACGGCCTGCGTCGGCTTGAGCACCCCGGTGGAGACCACGGTGGCAATCGAGTTGGCGGCGTCGTGAAACCCGTTCATGAAGTCGAACAGGATGGCCAGCGCCACCAGCAGCATCACGACCCACAGGGCGGTTTGGACGGTTTCCATGCGTAGAGAGCGTGTATTTCTTCTGGCAGGCCGGGATCAGGAGTTCTCGAGGATGATGCCTTCGATGTGGTTCGCCACGTCTTCGCACTTGTCGGTGATCGTCTCGAGCAGTTCGTAGATCGCCTTGAGCTTGAGCACCTCGCGCACGTCGGGCTCTTCGCGGAACAGTTTGCTCATGGCGCTGCGCATCACGCGGTCGGCGTCGCCCTCCAGGCGGTCGATTTCCTCGCAGGTCTTGAGCGCGGCTTCGGCCACGGCCGGGTCGGCGATCTTTTCCAGCAGCTTGACCGCGTCGCGCACGCGTTCGCAGCACTTGAGGCTGATGTCGGTCAGGCGGGTGATCTCTTCGGTCATGTGGCGCACGTCGTACAGCGCCATGGTTTCGGCCGAGTCCTGGATCAGATCGGCCACGTCGTCCATCGTGTTGATGAGCGAATGGATCTGTTCGCGGTCGATGGGGGTGATGAAGGTCTTGTGCAGCGAGCGGTTGACCTCGTGGGTCACGCGGTCGGCGGCGCGCTCCGCGTTGTCCACATCCTGGTTGTACTTGTCGCGCAGGTGGGGATCGTTGTAGTTGGCCACCAACTGCGAAAACGCGCGGGCGGCCTCGACGATGCGGTCAGCATGCTGATTGAACATCTCGAAAAAATTGCCCTCGCGGGGCAACAGCTTTCCAAAAAACATGCGGACTCCTGAACAGACGGACCCATCGCCCACGGTCGCCACGGATGTGACAGGACGATGACACTTTTGCGAAAGGCGCGAGTTTAACCGCGCCGTTTGCATGCACTCCGGCCCATCGTGTGCCGACGGGCGGCGGCGGGCGTGTCAGGCAACTCCTACAAACATCGCGCCGCGCTGCCCACATGACCCTGGCGAGGCGCGGCTTACATTGAATCGGCAGTCTTTGATCCGCCCTCTTTCAGACGCTCAGACGCAACCGCCTCTTTCATCGCCATGCCAAAGGATTTCCCCATGAAACACACGCTTCGCGTTCTTCCGTGCGTTCTCGCGCTTGCGTTCGGTGCCGTCACCGCCCACGCGCAGACGGCCAATCGCGCCTCCAACCGCGACTCGTTCATTCCCAGCACGCAGCAAGGCTACGTCGGCCTGAGCGGCGGCCAGTCCAAATACGATCTGCGCAGCGGCACGGGCGGCTTCGCGTTCGACGACAACGACACCGCCTGGAAAATCTACACCGGCGGCTATTTCAACCAGAACTTCGGCATCGAGTTCGGCTACCTGAACTTCGGCAACGCCACCCGCGTGGGCGGCGAGACCAAGGCGCAGGGCCTGAACCTCAGCCTGGTCGGCCGCCTGCCGCTCAGCGAGCAGTTCGACGTGTTCGGCAAGGTCGGTACCACTTACGGCCGCACCAAGACCTCGGGCAACCCCGGCTTCGGCGTGACGACCGGCGACGATAACGGCTTCGGGCTGTCGTATGGCGCCGGCGTACGTTGGGCGTTCAACCCGCAGTGGGCGGCCGTGGTCGAATGGGAGCGCCACCGCCTGAATTTCGCCGATGGCAAGTCCGATGTGGACATGACCACGGTAGGCGTGCAGTACCGCTACTGAGCGCGCGGGGACGCACGCGTCCCCCAACGAAAAGGGCCCTTCGCAGGGCCCTTTTTTCGTGCGCTTCACGCGCTTTCATCCCGATCCATGCGCCGGCCTTCATGCGCCGGTTGGCGGTGCGTGGAGGCAGCGGTGGAGGGGGCTCACTCGCCCAGGTAGGCGGCGCGTACGCGCGGATCGCTCAGCAGTTGCTGGCCGGGGCCCGTCATGGTGATGAGGCCCGACTCCATCACGTAGCCCCGGTCGGCCAGTGCCAGCGCGCGGCTGGCGTTCTGCTCCACCAGCACGATGGTCACGCCCAGGGCGTACACGTCGCGCACCACCTCGAAGATCTTGTCCACCATGATGGGCGACAGGCCCATGGAGGGCTCGTCCAGCAGCAGCACCTTGGGCTGGCTCATCAGCGCGCGGCCCATGGCCAGCATCTGCTGTTCGCCGCCCGACATGGTGCCGGCCAGTTGGTCCTTGCGCTCGCGCAGGCGCGGGAAGATGGTGAACATCTTCTCGATGTCGGCCGCGATGCCGGCCTTGTCGTTGCGGATGTAGGCGCCCATCTGCAGGTTCTCGGTGATGGTCATGCGCGCGAACACGCCACGGCCTTCCGGCACCATCACGAGGCCCTTCTTCACCAGGTCCCAGGCGCCCTGCCCCCGGATGCTCTTGCCCAGGTACTCGATGTCGCCATCGGCGAACGGCAGCGTGCCCGTGATGGCCTTCATGGTGGTCGTCTTGCCGGCGCCGTTGGAGCCGATCAGCGATACCAGCTCTCCCTCGCGCACCTCGAAGTCCACACCCTTCACGGCCTGGATACCGCCGTATGCCACCTTCAGGCCCGAGACCTTGAGCAACACGTTGTTGGATTTTTCGGCCATTCTCAATGTCCTCCGGTGCCCAGGTAGGCCTCAATCACTTTTTCGTTCTTCTGCACGGTGGCAGGCGTGCCTTCGGCGATCTGCTTGCCGTAGTCGAGCACCGTGACGCGGTCGCACAGGCCCATCACCAGCTTGACGTCGTGCTCGATGAGCAAGATGGTGCGGTTGTCGTTGCGGATGCGGTCGATCAGTTCGCGCAGCTGCACCTTCTCGGTCGCGTTCATGCCGGCGGCCGGCTCGTCGAGCGCGATCAGCTGCGGGTCGGTGGCCAGGGCGCGGGCGATCTCCAGGCGGCGCTGGTCGCCGTAGCTCAGGGTGCGCGCCTTGTAGTCGGCGAACTTGCCGATGCCCACGTAGTCGAGCAGTTCCTGCGCCCGGCGGGCGATCGCGGCCTCTTCTTCCTTGAAGCCCTTGGTGCGCAACACGGCGCCCAGCAGCCCCGACTTGGTGCGGATGTGCCGCCCCACCATCACGTTCTCCAGCGCCGTCATTTCGGCGAAGAGGCGGATGTTCTGGAACGTGCGGGCGATGCCCGCCTTGGCCACTTCATGCACGGCCGTGGGCTGGTAGGGCTTGCCTGCCAGCTCGAAGCTGCCGCTGTCGGGCGTGTAAAGACCGGTGATCACGTTGAAGAACGTGGTCTTGCCGGCGCCGTTGGGACCGATCAGGCCGTAGACCTGACCCCGTTCAATGGTGATGCCGACGTCGGACAGGGCTTGCAAGCCGCCGAAGCGCTTGGAAATGCCGGCGACCTTCAGCACCACATCGTTGGATTTCTCTGCCATTTCTAACTTTCAGTGCTGTTCAGGTCTTTTGCGTCAGGCTCTTGCCATGGTCGGGCGCAGGCCACAGGCCGCGGGGACGCAGCAGCATGATGATGATCATGGCCAGCGCGATCAGCAGCTGGCGCAGGATGGCGGAGTCGAGGCGGCCGTCCGTCATGGCCTGCAGCGGACCGGCCACGTAGCGCAGCACTTCCGGCAGGGCCGACAGGAGCACGGCCCCCAGGATCACGCCGGGGATGTGGCCGATGCCGCCCAGCACCACCATGGCGACGATCATGACCGACTCCATCAGGCTGAACGATTCGGGCGACACGAAGCCCTGGAAGGCACCGAACATGGCGCCGGACACGCCGCCGAACGAAGCGCCCATGCCGAAGGCCAGCAGCTTCATGTTGCGGGTATTGATGCCCATGGCCTTGGCGGCGATCTCGTCTTCGCGGATGGCCATCCAGGCGCGGCCGATGCGCGAGTCCTGCAGGCGATAGCAGATGATGACGCTCAGCACCACCAGCACCAGGAACAGGTAGTAATACAGCGTGACCGACGAGATGTCGAACCCGAACACCTCCAGGCGCTTGCCCAGGTCGAGCCCGAACACCTTCACCGAATCGATCTGCCCGATGCCCTTGGGGCCGTTGGTCAGGTTGACGGGGTGGTCCAGGTTGTTCAGGAAGATGCGGATGATCTCGCCGAAGCCCAGCGTCACGATGGCCAGGTAGTCCCCGCGCAGCTTGAGCGTGGGGGCCCCGAGCACCGCCCCGAAGATCGCGGCCACCAGCGCCGCGAGCGGTATGACCAGCCACAGCGAAGTGTGCAGCCCGTTGGGGAACATGGCCGCGAACGACGCGAAGGTCTCCGAAAGGTGCGGCGATGCCATCAGCGCGAACAGGTAGGCGCCCACGGCGTAGAACGCCACGTAACCCAGGTCCAGCAGGCCGGCGTAGCCCACCACGATGTTCAGGCCCAGGGCCAGCAGCACGTAGAGCAGCGCCAGGTCGGCGATGCGCACCCAGGCGTTGCCGAAGTACTGCAGCATGAAAGGAAGCAGCAGCAGCGCGATGCCGCCGACGATCCACTGTGCGGTTTTGTTTTGCTTCATGACAATGGGTTCCTCAGGCGCGATCGGCCACACGCTCGCCCAGCAGGCCCGAGGGGCGCAGCGTGAGGATGATGATGAGCACGATGAATGCAAAGATGTCGGTGTAGTGGCTGCCCAGCAGGCCGCCTGTGAGGGTGCCGATATATCCCGAGCCGATGGCCTCGATCAGGCCCAGCAGGATGCCGCCCACCACCGCGCCGGCCAGGTTGCCGATGCCGCCGAACACCGCGGCCGTGAAGGCCTTGAGGCCCGGCAGGAAGCCCATGGTGTGCTGCGCGGTGCCGTAGTTGGAGGCATACATGATGCCGGCGATGGCCGCCAGGATGGCGCCGATGATGAAGGTCGCCGAGATCACCATGTCGGGCTTCACGCCCATGAGGGAGGCCACGCGGGGGTTTTCCGCGGTGGCGCGCATGGCGCGGCCGAGCTTGGTGTAGTTCACCAGATACACCAGCGAAGCCAGTGCGATCACCGTCACGCTCAGGATCAGCACCTGGGTGGAGGTGATCACAGCACCGCCGACCTGGAACGGGGTCGTGGGCAGCAGGGTGGGATACGGCTTGTAGTTGGGCTTCCAGATGATCATGGCCAGCGTCTGCAGCAGGATCGACATCCCGATGGCGGTGATCAGGGGCGCCAGGCGCGGACTGCTGCGCAGCGGCTTGTAGGCGACCTTCTCGATGACGAAGTTCAGCGCCGCGGCGACGATGCAGGCGATCAGGGTGGCCAGAAGAAGGATGATCCAGCCCGGAGCCCCGGGCATGGCCTCTTGCATCAGGCCAATGCAACTCCAACTGGTGAGAGCGCCGATCATCAGCACTTCCCCATGGGCAAAATTAATCAGCTGAATAATGCCGTACACCATCGTGTAGCCCAAGGCTATCAAGGCGTACATGCTGCCGAGAACCAGACCGTTGATGATCTGCTGCAGCAAGATGTCCATAAAAAAAGTCCTTCGTGTTTGTAACGCGCGCACTTCGCAAGCCAAGATCGGCAGTGCCTTGTGAGCCCCCAATGCCACCTAGCAAAAAACCCGCCAGGAGCAAAGCTGTGCGGGTTTGGTGGACGGGATTGTAGCCAGTCGAAACCGTGCGTCTTTAGCACGTTTGGCGGGGTTTTCCCTTGGACTCGCGCGCCATCAGCGGGGCGACGTCACCATTAGTCGGCGTGATGCAGCCGTGGGATTGACCTCCGTGGCTTATACGGTTCAGCAGCCGCCAACCACCCCGCCGAGGGGGCTTCCGGTGGGCCAGGCGGTGACGCAGTCGGGCGAAGGATCGGGGGCGCGCAGCCTCGCTGCGCCCTCCCCTTCCCCTCAATCCTTGGCCGCGTCCTGGTCCAGCTGGCGCAACTGGGCCAGCTTGTCGGCGATCTTGGCCTCCAGCCCGCGGGGCACCGGCTGGTACCACCCGGGCTCGGGCATGTCCTCGGGCAGGTAGGTCTCGCCCGCCGCGTAGCCGCCGGGCTCGTCGTGGGCATAGCGGTAGGCCTTGCCGTGGCCCAGTTCCTTCATCAGCTTGGTGGGCGCGTTGCGCAGGTGGTTGGGCACCTCGCGCGACTTGTCCTTCTTGATGAACGCCTTGGCCTGGTTGTAGGCCATGTAGCCGGCGTTGCTCTTGGGCGCCACCGCCAGGTAGATCACGGCCTGGGCCAGCGCCAGTTCGCCCTCGGGCGAGCCCAGGCGCTCGTAGGTGAGCGCCGCGTCGTTGGCGATCTGCATGGCGCGGGGATCGGCCAGGCCGATGTCCTCCCAGGCCATGCGCACGATGCGGCGCGCGAGGTATTTCGCATCCGCACCGCCGTCCAGCATGCGGCTGAGCCAGTACAGCGCCGCGTCGGGGTGCGATCCACGCACGGATTTGTGCAGCGCCGAGATTTGGTCGTAGAAGTTGTCGCCGCCCTTGTCGAAGCGGCGCGCGTTGAGGGTGAGCGCGCTCTCCAGGAAAGCGGCGTCCACCTGCTGCACCCCGGCGGCGCGCGCGGCGGTGTCGGTCTGCTCGACCAGGTTGAGCAGGCGCCGCGCATCACCGTCGGCATAGCCCACGAGCGTGTCCACCGCCGCATCGTCCAGCTGCAGGTGGGTGAGCACCTTGTCCTGCGCCCGGCGCACGAGTTGCTTCAGCTCGTCGTCGGTGAGCGCCTGCAGCACATACACCTGGGCACGCGAGAGCAGCGCCGAATTGACTTCGAACGACGGGTTCTCGGTGGTCGCGCCCACGAAGGTCACCAGGCCCGACTCCACGAACGGCAGCAGGCCGTCCTGCTGGCTCTTGTTGAAGCGGTGGATCTCGTCCACGAACAGGATGGTCTTCTTGCCCAGCGCCAGGTTGTGCTCGGCCTGCTCCATCGAGGCGCGGATTTCCTTCACGCCCGAGAACACCGCCGACAGGGCGATGAACTCATAGCCGAACGCGCTCGCCGTGAGCCGCGCCAGCGTGGTCTTGCCCACGCCGGGCGGGCCCCAGAGGATCATCGAATGCGGCTTGCCCGACTCGAACGCCAGCCGCAGCGGCCGGCCTGCACCGATCAGGTGCGACTGGCCGATGACCTCGTCCAGGCTGGCCGGGCGCAGGGCCTCGGCGAGCGGCGCGGTGGGGGCGGAGGAAAAGAGATCGGCCATGGGCTTGGGGGTCAATGGGTAGGCTCAGTGAAGAAGTGAACGCGATGGGGCTAAAGACCAAGGGCCACCGGCGGCGGGCCGGGCGCGGGGTTACGCGGGAGGAAGCTCGGCAAGGCAGGCGGCATGGCCCCCGACGCCCGATTATTCTCCGTCCCCTCTTCGGGCGCGTCGTCCCCATGGGCATGCGGGAATTTCCCGCACAATGCCGCGGCGCCCGTTTCGATTCGAAAACCCAAGGAGGAGACCCCCATGTCCATCGCTACCAATGCCGTCGTCGCCCTGATCGCCCTGCTCCACGTCTACATCCTGGTGCTGGAGATGTTCCTTTGGGACAAGCCCGCCGGCCTGCGCGCCTTCGGGCAGAGCGCCGAACGGGCCGCCGCCACCAAGGTGCTGGCCGCCAACCAGGGGCTGTACAACGGCTTTCTCGCGGCGGGCCTGTTCTGGGGCCTGTGGCTGGGCGGCGCCGGCCTGGGCGTGAAGGTGTTCTTCCTGCTGTGCGTGCTGGTGGCCGGCGTGTTCGGCGCCGCCACGGCGTCCCGCAAGATCCTGTTCATCCAGGCCATTCCGGCCGCCGTGGGCCTGGCCCTCGTGCTGCTGGCCTGATCCGGTGCGCTGCGGCGCCAGGGTGCAGGCCATGCATCAAAATGCCCGCCAGCACAATAAGTACTAGGGCATTACGCTACAAATACGATAGCAAAAAGACTTTTAGCCGGTCACTGCTTGACCACGTCCGCGCCTGCTGGCGGCTTGAAGTCGAACGTCGAGGCCGGCAGCGAGGCGCTCGACTGCACGTTGGTGAAGCGGATGGCCGAGCGCTGGCCGAAGCTGTCCAGGATGTCGAGCGCCGCGAGCCGTTCGCCCTGGAAGCCCACGCGCACGCTCTTGAGTTGCCCGTCCTTGGCCTTCGGCGTGGCCAGCACCCACTGCAGTCCGTCCTGCTCAGGCTGCGACTCCAGAGCGAAGTCGGCGCGCAGCGCCTGCAGGTCGGGCGCCGAGGCCAGCAGCGCTGCCGGCGTGGTGCCCAGGGCCTGGGCCTGCGCGCGCTGGGTGACCTGGTTCAGGTCGGCGTCGTAGAGCCACAGCGTCTTGCCGTCGGCCACGATGGTCTGCTCGAACGGCTTTTGGTAGGTGAAGCGAAAGCGCCCGGGGCGCTGGAATTCGAAGGTGCCGCTGGACGTCTTGGTGCGCGCCGCCTCGCCGTCCTTCGGGGGAGCGGTGACGGTCTGCGTGAAATCGGCACGGCCGGCGGCCGCACCCTTCATGAAGGACTCGAGGCTTTTGAGGCCGTCGGCGCTGGCGCACTGGGCAGCGGCCGCGATCAGGGCGGTGAGGATGATTTTTTTCATGGGTTCTCGGTATCTGAGGCCGGATGCCGGCTTTTCCAGGGCCGCCGGCTCATTCGCCGCCGCCGCGGGCAGGCACCAGCACTTCGCGCTGGCCGCTGGTGGTGAGGCCGCTCACGAGGCCCGCCTTCTCCATGTCTTCGAGCAGGCGGGCGGAGCGGTTGTAGCCGATGCGCAGCTTGCGCTGCACATACGAAATGCTGGCCTTGCGGTCCTTGAGCACCACTTCCACGGCCTGGTCGTACATGGGGTCCTTCTCGCCGCTGCCTCCGTCCCCGTCGCCCAGCGGGCCGTCGTCGCCATCGACCGTGCCGCCCTCCAGCACGCCCTCGATGTAGTCGGGCTCGCCCTGGCTCTTGAGGTAGCTCACCACGCGGTGCACCTCTTCGTCGGACACGAAGGCGCCGTGCACGCGCACCGGCAGGCCGGTGCCGCTGGCCATGTAGAGCATGTCGCCCATGCCCAGCAGGGCCTCGGCACCCATCTGGTCCAGGATGGTACGGCTGTCGATCTTGCTGCTCACCTGGAAGGCGATGCGCGTCGGGATGTTGGCCTTGATCAGCCCGGTGATCACGTCCACGCTGGGGCGCTGCGTGGCCAGGATGAGGTGGATGCCGGCCGCGCGCGCCTTTTGCGCCAGGCGGGCGATCAGCTCTTCGATCTTCTTGCCCACCACCATCATCAGGTCAGCCAGCTCGTCGATCACCACCACGATGTGCGGCAGGCGCTGCAGCGGCTCGGGCTCTTCGGGCGTGAGGCTGAACGGGTTGTAGATGAACTCCTCGCGCGCCTTGGCCTCGTCGATCTTCACGTTGTAGCCGGCCAGGTTGCGCACGCCCAGCTTGCTCATGAGCTTGTAGCGGCGCTCCATCTCGGCCACGCACCAGTTCAGGCCATGGGCGGCCTGCTTCATGTCGGTGACCACGGGCGCCAGCAGGTGCGGAATGCCTTCGTACACCGACATTTCCAGCATCTTGGGGTCGATCATCAGCAGGCGCACATCGCGCGCCTCGGCCTTGTAGAGCAGCGAGAGGATCATGGCGTTGATCCCCACCGACTTGCCCGAGCCGGTGGTGCCGGCCACCAGCACGTGCGGCATCTTGGCCAGGTCGGCCACCACGGGGTTGCCCACGATGTCCTTGCCCAGGCCCATGGTGAGCATGCTCTTGCCCTCGTGGTAGACGTGCGATCCGAGGATCTCGGACAGCCGGATCGACTGCCGCTTGGCGTTGGGCAGCTCCAGCGCCATGAAGTTCTTGCCCGGGATCGTCTCGATCACGCGGATGGAGACCAGCGACAGCGAGCGCGCCAGGTCCTTGGCCAGACCGACGATCTGCGAGCCTTTCACGCCGGTGGCCGGCTCGATCTCGTAGCGGGTGATGACCGGGCCCGGCATGGCGGCGACCACGCGCACTTCCACGCCGAAATCCTTGAGCTTCTTCTCGATGAGGCGGCTGGTCATCTCCAGGGTCTCGGGCGAGACCGTCTCCTGGCGCTGCGCAGGCGGGCCGTCCAGCAGATCGACCTGCGGCAGGCGGCTGTCGGGCATGTCGGTGAACAGGGGCTTTTGGCGCTCCTTCACCACGCGGGCGCTCTGGGGCACGTCGGACAGCACCGGCTCGATGATCTGCACCGGCTGCGGATGGTGCTGCTCGACCTCGTGGCGTTCCTCCAGCACCACCTCTTCGCGTTCGCGCGCGGCGCGCTTGCCCACGGCCACGTCCTTGGCCTTCTCGCGCTTGGCCCGGCCCAGCTGCACCAGCGCATCGATGCGCCCGCCCAGCCGCTCGGCCACGTGGCCCCAGGAGAAGCGGAACACCAGCGCCGCGCCCAGCACCACCAGGATCACGCCCACCAGGCCCGAGCCGGTGAACCCCAGCCACTTCACGCCCGCAGGCCCGGTGAGGTAGCCGATCGCACCGCCCGCATGGCCGGGCAGCAGGGACTCCAGCCGGTACAGGCGCGACCACTCCAGCCCGGTGCTGGCCGCCATCAACACAATGAGGCCGCCCCAGAACATCGCGCGCCGCACCATCGGGCTGTGCGCATTGGCGCCGGCGTCTTCGCCGCCCCGCATCCAGCGCGCCAGGGAAGACAGCCAGGCCCGCACCGCCGCGGCCACGCACCACCAGACCGAAAAGCCCAGCGCGAAATAGCTGCTGTCGGCCAGCCAGGCACCGAAGCGGCCGGCCCAGTTGGTCATCAGCCGGCCGTCGCCCACGCCCGAGGTGGACCAGGCGGCGTCCTGCCCCGAATAGGTCGCCAACGCCAGCAGCCAGAAAACCAGGGCCACGAGACCGAGCACCAGGCTGATCTCGTGGCCGAAACGTGCGGCCCCGCTGCGGGGCGGCGACTTGCCTGCGGAGGCATTGAGGGTATTGAGGGAGTAGGTCATAAACGTGCGCGGCCAAGCTTACCCCATGCGCATTGCGCGGTTTTTGCGCCGGTCGCGGCGCCGAGCGCCCCGGTGGAGCGCCCGGCTTTTCATCGCTTCTTACAATGGGCGCGATTGAAAAAGCGGCGCCATCCACCGGTGGCGGCGGGTTGATACTCCGCGGCTGCGGTCCCATCTGCCCATTCAGCCCGGCCGCGGGCGCATACAAACATTTACCTTCCTTCCATGTCCAACACGCAACACGCCAAAGTCCTGATCCTCGGCTCCGGCCCCGCCGGCTACACCGCCGCCGTGTACGCAGCGCGCGCCAACCTGAGCCCCGTGCTCATCACGGGCATCGCCCAGGGCGGCCAGCTGATGACCACGACGGAAGTGGACAACTGGCCGGCGGACGTGCACGGCGTGCAGGGCCCCGACCTGATGCAGCGCTTCCTGGAGCATGCCGAGCGCTTCAAGACGCAGATCGTGTTCGATCACATCAACCAGGTGGACTTCAGCCAGCGACCGTTCACGCTCAAGGGCGACAGCGGCACCTACACCTGCGACGCGCTCATCCTGGCGACCGGCGCCTCGGCCAAGTACCTGGGCCTGCCGTCCGAGGAGGCCTTCATGGGCCGCGGCGTGTCGGGCTGCGCCACCTGCGACGGCTTCTTCTATCGCGAGCAGGACGTGTGCGTGGTCGGCGGCGGCAACACCGCCGTGGAAGAGGCGCTGTACCTGTCCAACATCGCCCGCAAGGTCACGCTGGTGCACCGCCGCGACCGGTTCAAGGCCGAGCCCATCCTGGTGGACAAGCTCAACGAGAAGGTGGCGGCCGGCAAGATCGAATTGAAGTTGTTCCACACGCTGGACGAGGTGCTGGGCAACGACGGCGGCGTGACGGGCATCCGCGTCAAGAGCACGGTGGACGGCCGCACCGAGGACATCGCGCTGCAGGGCTGCTTCATCGCCATCGGCCACTCGCCCAATACCGCCATCTTCGAAGGCCAGTTGACCATGGAGAACGGCTACATCGTCACGCAGGGCGGCCTCAAGGGCTTCGCCACGCAGACCAGCGTGCCGGGCATCTTCGCCGCAGGCGATGTGCAGGACCATGTGTACCGCCAGGCCATCACCAGCGCGGGCACGGGCTGCATGGCCGCGCTGGATGCGCAGCGCTTTCTCGAGCAGGATGGCGTCATCTGAACAAAGCGGGCTATAATCCGCGGCTTTGCTGAAATTGGGCGGGCTTTGCGCTATCCTGGACACGGCAATCGGGTTACCGCCACCCTGAACTGGCGAGGTGAGGCCGACGGCAGGCCTTGCGATCCAAAGCGTTCTTCGCTGGCGGATCCGCAAGGCACCCGCTCGAAGGCCGTTGAAAACATTGGAGTGTCCTCATGGCACGCGTATGTGAAGTCACGGGCAAGGGCCCGATGGTCGGGAACAATGTTTCCCACGCCAACAACAAAACCAAGCGCCGGTTCCTGCCGAACCTGCAATACCGCCGTTTCTGGGTCGAGAGCGAAAACCGCTGGGTGCGCCTGCGCATCTCCAACGCCGGCCTGCGTTTGATCGACAAGAACGGTATTGACTCCGTGCTCGCAGACCTGCGTGCACGTGGCCAAGCTTAAGGAGAAGCACCATGGCAAGCAAAGGCGGACGCGACAAGATCAAGCTGGAATCCACTGCGGGTACCGGCCACTTCTACACCACCACCAAGAACAAGAAGACGATGCCCGAGAAGATGCTGATCATGAAATTTGATCCAAAAGCTCGCAAGCACGTCGAATACAAGGAAATGAAGCTGAAGTAATTCAGCCTCAGGCCCCTTCAGAAACCGCCCGGCACCCCGGGCGGTTTTTTTATGCCCGCCGCGCCGTGCATGTTCGCTGGCCGGTGTGTTGCTTATCGGCGCCTGCCCCGGCAGCGGGCGCGTCAGGCCGCGCGGCGCAGTGCCGGCTCGGCGCGCTGCTGGGCCATGAGCGTGCCCAGCGTGCGGTAGGCCTCCTCCACCTCGGGCGTGAACGGCATGCCGCAGCTCAGGCGCAGGAAGTTCTCGTAGCGCCCGGTGTTGGAGAACATCGGGCCCGGCGCGATGCGGATGCCGCACTGCAGGGCCTGGTCGTACAGGCGCGTGGTGGAAATGTCGGGGGGCAGCTCCAGCCACAGGCTGATCCCGCCCGGCGGCAGGCTCAGCCGCGTGCCCACCGGAAAGTACCGCGCCACCGCGCGCGCCGAATGCTCCCGCTGCACACGCAACTGGGTGCGCATGCGGCGCATGTGGCGCTCGTACGCTGGTGAGTCCACGCTGCGCGCGGCCAGCAACTGGGACCAGGTCTGCATGTTGCGCGTGCGGGCGAACTTGAGCATCTGCACCCGGGCCTGCCAGCGCCCGGCGCTCATCCAGCCCTGGCGCAGGCCGGGGGCAAAGCTCTTGCTGAGCGAGGCGCAATAGATCACCTGCCCGGCATCGCCCACCTTGTCCCAGGCCTTGGCGGGCCGCAGCGCGCGGGGCGACTCGACGAATTCGCGGTAGATGTCGTCCTCGACGAGCGCCAGCCCGTATTCCACGCACAGCGCCACCAGGCGCTCCTTGTGCGCATCGGGCATCACGCTGCCCTGCGGCATCTGCAGGTGGGGCACCACCACCACGCCCTTCAAGCGCGGCTCGTTGCGCGCCGCCAGTTCCAGCGCCTCCAGCGAAATACCGGTGTGCGGGCTGCAGGGAATCTCCAGCGCCTTCAGGCCGCGCACCTGGATGGCCTGCAGGATGCCGAAGAACGTCGGCGACTCCACCGCGATCACGTCGCCCGGGTCGGCGATGGCATCCAGCGCCAGGGTGACCGCCTCCGAGTTGCCATGGGTGGCGCTGATGTCGGAAGGCGCCAGGCACACCCCGAACGTGAGCGCATGGCGGGCCATCGCCTGCTGGAACTCCACGTGGGTGGTGGGCGCCGAGGGCCCGTAGACGAGGATGTCGGGCTGCTCGCGCAGCAGGCTTTGCGCCAGCCGGTTCAGCGCGCGGGCATCGAACAGGCTGGGCGCCGGCATGGCGCTGCCCAGGTCCAGCGGCACCGGGCCGGCGCGGCGCGCCTTTTCCAGGAACATGGAGATGCGCTCGTTGATGCCGGCGAACACGCTCGGGTCGTCCGGCAGCGGCTCCAGCAATTCGGGCTCGCGCGCGCCGGGCAGCGCCATGCCGCCGGGCTCGCGCACGAAGTAGCCCACGCGCTCGCGGGCCTCCACGCTGCCCTGGGATTCGAGGTGCCGCAGCACCTGCAGCGCGGTCGTCAGGCTCACCTGGTGGCGCTGGCACAGTTCGCGCACCGACGGCATGCGCATGCCCGGCTGCAAACTGCCGGCGGCGATCGCCTGCTCGTACAGGGCCGCCAGCTGGCGGTACAGGGGGGTGGTCTCTCGGGAATCGGCAGGGCGGGACATGACAGGCATCGGAAGAACCCGCGCGCCAGGCCCCGCGCGCGGCAAGCGGGAATTCCATCATGCCCCGGCACGGTGCACCGGAACAGATACAGGATGGAACATGGCGAACCATAACAGCCCCCTGCCGATCGCGGCTGTTCTACCTGCCGCCGGTGGCGCTTGTACCTGCCCCAAAAGGCCGGCTTTTCTTACGCTGGAGCCCTCATCCGAAGGAGTCCGCCATGACGCAAGCCCCCCGCCCGACCGCCACTGCCACCACCGCCGCCACCCCTGCCCTGCGCCTTGTTCTGGACATCGCGCCGGGGCGGTATGTGCTGGCCTGCCTGCCCCCGGCCAGCACGCTCCGGGCGCTGGAGGGCGACATCGCCCTGGGCTTCGGCCCGCTGGTCTGCGGGCAGGTGCTGCATGTGGGCCAGCAGACGCTGGTGGCCGGGCAGGCACTCACCCAGGACGGCGGTGCGCCCACCACCTGGGTGCGCCTGGGCAACCCGGGCCGCCGGCCGGTGCGCGCTGTCCTGATCGAAGCGGTGCCGCAGCCCGGCGCCCTGGCGCAGGCCTGGGCATGGATGAAGACCCGGTGGCACGCTGCCGCGGCCAGCGGAGCGCGGGCGTCCGGCGAGGTCGGCGCAGCGCATTGAGCGCAACCGACACGGGTCGGCCCCGGGACGCCGAAGCGTTGCCGACCCGGCAGTCCGTGAGGGTCAGACCTGCGCCGCGCGCAGCCGCAGCGAAAACTCGCGCAGGGCCGCCACGCCGCTTTCCTCGGCGCGGTGGCACCAGGCCTGCAGGTCGGCCGTGAGCTGCTCGCGCGACTGTGAGGTGTTCAGCCACAGCTGGCGCAGTTCTTCGCGCATGGTCATCATCTTGTCGAGCACCGGATGGGCGGCACGGGCCTGGGCCAGGTGAGGCTTGGCGCGGGCGGGCACCTTCTCGGCATCGCGGTGGGCCCAGCGGCGGGCAGCGCGCAGCACGGAGACGTCGCCCTTGCGGGCCTTGAGCGCCGCCAGCTCCTCGCGGCAGGCCTGGCGCACGCCACGGGCGTAGCCGGCCATCACTTCGTAGCGGTTGGCGATGAGCGCCTCCAGCGTGTGCTCGTCGGCCACCGGCTTCACGGCGCCAAGGCGCAGCTTGGGCGGCACCTTCTTGACGGTGGCCCAGCCGACGGCGCGCATCAGGGAGATGTACATCCAGCCGATGTCGAATTCATAGGGCTTGACTGAGAACTTGGCCGCGGTCGGATAGGTGTGGTGATTGTTGTGCAGCTCTTCGCCGCCGATCACCACGCCCCAGGGCACGAGGTTGGTGCTGGCGTCCTGCGCCTCGAAGTTGCGGTAGCCCCAGAAGTGGCCGATGCCGTTGACCACGCCGGCCGCCCAGAAGGGAATCCACAGCATCTGCACGGCCCACACCGTGGCACCCAGGCCGCCGAACAGCACCAGGTTGATGATGAGCATGAGGCCCACGCCCTGCCAGGCGAACCGGCTGTACACGTTGCGCTCCACCCAGTCGTCGGGCGTGCCGTGGCCGAACTTGCGCACCGTCTCGGCATTGTTCGCCTCGGCACGATACAGCTCGGCGCCGCGCCACATCACGGTGTCCAGGCCCCGGGTCTGCGGGCTGTGGGGGTCTTCCTCGGTCTCGCACTTGGCGTGGTGCTTGCGGTGGATCGCCACCCACTCGCGGGTCACCATGCCGGTGCCCAGCCACAGCCAGAAGCGGAAGAAGTGCGAGGGCACCGCGCCCAGCTCCACCGAGCGGTGCGCCTGTGCGCGGTGCAGAAAGATGGTCACCGCCGCGATGGTGATGTGCGTGGTGAACAGCGTGTACAGCACCACCTGCCACCACGACAGGTTCCACAGGCCGGAGCCCAGCCAGTCGATGGCGGCGTTCAGAACAGCCCAGTCGGGTAAAAGCATAGGGAGCCTTCGCTAGCGAACAAAGTGAATGCCGCCCCTTTCGGGGGCAACTGAATGATTTTAGGGGACGATGCAGGCACGAAGCCGCGCATACCCGCAACACCGCCGGTGTCTTGCGGGGGTGCGCGGCACGGCTTTCAGGGCTTGCGCGTCCACACGGCGGCAAAAAAACCGTCGGTCTGGTGCAGATGGGGCCAAAGGCGCAGATAACCAGTGCCCGACTCCGTTCCGCTGCACAGCGCGCCGGCCTGCTCGACCTTGAGCTGGGTGAGCAGTTCGCCCGCATCGGCCGGCACGAAGTCGGGGTGCGCGGCACCGAAAGCCTCGGCGATGGCCTCGTTCTCCTCGGGCAGCACGCTGCAGGTGGCGTACACCAGCCGGCCACCCGGCTTGAGCAGGCGCGCTGCGCTGGCGAGGATGGCCGTCTGCTTGGCCACCAGTTCCTGCACCGCCTGGGGGCTCTGGCGCCACTTCAGGTCGGGGTTGCGGCGCAGCGTGCCCAGGCCGGAGCACGGTGCGTCCACCAGCACGCGGTCGATCTTGCCGGCCAGGCGCTTGATGCGGTCGTCGCGCTCGTGCGCGATGGCGGCGGGGTGCACGTTCGACAGGCCGCTGCGGGCCAACCGGGGCTTGAGCGCGTCGAGCCGGTGGGCCGACACGTCGAAGGCATAGAGGCGCCCGGTATTGCGCATGGCCGCGCCGATGGCCAGCGTCTTGCCGCCGGCGCCCGCGCAAAAGTCGACCACCATCTCGCCGCGCTTGGCATCGAGCAGCAGCGCGAGCAACTGCGAGCCTTCGTCCTGCACCTCGACGGCGCCGCGCGTGAAGGCATCGAGCTTGGTGAGCGCGGGCTTGCCGTCCACGCGCAGGCCCCAGGGGGAGTACGGGGTGGGCCGGGCCGCAATGCCGGCCTTGGCCAGTTCCTTTTGCACATCGGCCCGCTTTTCCTGCAGCGCGTTCACGCGCAGATCGAGCGGCGCGCTCTGCGAGAGGCTGTCCACCAGGGGCCAGAAGCCATCGCCCAGCTGGCTCTTGAGCGGCGCCACCAGCCACTCGGGCAGGTTGTGGCGGTGGCGGTCCATGAGGTCGTCGGCCGGCACGGCATCGCATTGGTCGAGCCAGTTCTTTTCCTGATCGTTCAGGGCGCCGCGCAGGAAGTCGCGCGCACCGGAGGCATTGCCTGCGCCTGCGCGGCGGGCCTGCTCGTCCTGGCTGTGCGCGAAGCCGAGGATGGCCAGGCGCCGCTCCTTGGGGCCGCTGCCCGAACGGGCGAGCTGCTCGAACAGCAGCTTCTTGCGCAGCACCGTGTAGGCGGTCTCGGCGAGGGTGGCGCGCTCACGCGGGCCCAGGGAGCGGTTGTCACGGAAAAAACGGGACACCACCGCGTCGGCGGGGTGTTCGAGGGTCAAGGTCAGCCTGACGAGTTCAGCGCAGGCGTCCAGAAGGGCTTTGGGGTGCATCGCCCGATTGTCCCACTGGCGCCGCCCCGGCCTGCCGGGGCCCTCGCCGGTGCTATCTCGACAGCACCGGCGCGAAGGCCGAGCGCTCGATCTCCTGCAGCGTGGGCGACTCCCCCGCCCACAGCACGAGCGCCGGCCCGGGCAGGCTGAGGTTTCGCTCCAGCCAGCGGCACAGCCGGTAGCGGTCCTCATCGTCCATGGCCGGCAGGAGCACGAAGACGAGGTAGGCCCGCCGCTGCAGAAACTCCCGCAGGGCCTTGCACACGATCCAGCATTTCGCCACCGGGCGGCAGCGGGCCAGTTCGGACTGCACCTCGCTCAGTTCGAACGGCGAGAGATCGTGCCGCGCCACCCGGCTGAAGTACGGCGGAGTGGACAGCTCCTCCCACGCCCGCTCCTCGGCTTCGCTCGCCAGGCGCTGCCGCTCGCGCCAGTGCTTGAGGCCCTCGGCGTCGTATTCCAGGCCCGGGCGCGTCGTCTCCAGTTCGGCGACGGCGGCATTGGCCGCCCACCAGCGCCGGGCCGGCGCCGCATCCCACAGCCGCGCTAGAACGGCCAGGCGGGCCTCCCGGTCGGGGGCCGGCAGGCAGCGGGCCAGCCCCTGCAGCGCGCCGGCGTGCTCGCTGCTGCGCTGCAGGGCCGCCTCGTACAGGGGGCGCACATCGGCGGCGGGGTCCAGGTGGCGCAGCAGCGTGGCCCATTCCACGGTTTCGTCGGCGTTGTTGCGGGCCGCGCTGGCTTTCAGCGCCTCGGCCCGTTCGCGCACCCGGGTCAGCCAGGCGTGGTGTTCCTTCCAGCCCGTGGCGTTTTCCTGGCACCACAGGCGGTCGAAATGGTCGATCCAGCGCTGCGGATCGCGGCCCAGCAACGACAGGGCGCCGCGGCGCGATCCCTCGGGCAGGACGGGCCGCGCACCGGTGAGCGCCTCGACCCGGTCGCGCAGCACCGGGTGGGTGTCGTCCACGCCGCTGATGCGCCGCACGGCCTGGCGCAGCGCCTCCTGGGCGAAGCCGGCCTCGACCGGCATCGCCAGTAGGCGGCGCAGGGCGCCGTAGGGGCCCGCAGGCAGCGGGTGGGCGGCTGCCGTGCGCCAGTGCCCGGGCCAGAACTCGTCCGCCAGCCAGGCCGCCTTGATCTCGATCTCGGCCAGCGCAGCGGCCGCCACGTCGGGGCCCAGCAACCGGCCGGCGATGCGGTCCGCCTCGTATTCGTCCTGGCGCGCCAGGGCGAACGTCCGCGCGGCGAAGCGCGGGAAGTACCAACGCAGGAAGGCCTGCGTGGCCGCCGCCACCGGCCCGCTGCCGTCGCGCAGGCCCTCGTGCAGGCGCAGCCAGCCCAGCCGCGTGCGGTAGATCCAGGCGGTGAATTGGCCGTGGCCGCCGCGCAGGTGGCCGTATTCGTGCGCCAGCACGGCCATCAGGCGCGGCTTGTC
Organism: Acidovorax sp. SUPP2825; assembly: GCF_030158995.1. Lineage (NCBI taxonomy): Bacteria > Pseudomonadati > Pseudomonadota > Betaproteobacteria > Burkholderiales > Comamonadaceae > Acidovorax > Acidovorax sp. SUPP2825. The sequence continues at coordinate 278,466 of NZ_BQXK01000003.1, forward strand.
CAGCGCCATGACGAGCGGCAGGCCGATGGTGAGGTGGTTGACCGCGCCGCCGAACAGGCCCCAGCGCGGCGTCTGCCGGATGCTGGCGTTGAAGTCGCCGTCCAGGTACACGCCATGCAGCGCCGGGCCCTTGACCTTGGTGCGGATGCGCTCCAGCGCCTCGAACAGGCCGGGCGCATCGGCCGCCATGATGGGCAGGCCATCGGGCGCATCGATGCGCACCCAGAGCGCGCGCAGGCAGGTCCACAGCAGGCCGCCCGCCCCGAGCACCACCCACACGTAGGCCACGCGAAAGCGGCCATGCACGAGTTGCGGCAGCACCCAGGCCAGCAGCCCCGCCGACAGCAGCAGGCAACCCACCACCCAGGCGTACCCCAGGGCCGCGAAAGCGGCGACACTGCGCCGGTAAGCGCTGGAGTCTTCAGCGCTCGCGTGCTCGCTCATGCGCACCATGTGCACGAAATCTGCCTGGTCCATGTCCCGCCATCCCCCGTTTGCCAATCCGCCATCGTATCCATGACCGACGACCTTCCCGACCTGCGCCCCACCCCGCCCGGCCTCTATCGCCACTACAAGGGCCTTCTGTACGAGGTGATCGACACCGCGCGCCACAGCGAGACACTGGAGCCCATGACGCTGTACCGCGCGCTCTACGGCGAGCGCGGGCTGTGGGTGCGGCACGCCGCGATGTTCGAGGAAACCGTGGTGATCGACGGACGGGAGCAGCCGCGCTTTCAGCGGGTGCAGGCATCGCCGGAAGCCGCGCCCGCGGCCAAGCCATAAAAGGGCCAAATGCCCTAGATCCGATTGCCTTGATAGCTATTATTTTTATAGCAAATTAATTCTAATCCGTTGCGATACGCCAGCTTCGGATGGACCACGGCATATTCGTGCGGCAAAGCAAATTCCACTGCGCCAGGAACACCATCCTGTTTCATCCTCTGGCCTGTGCCAGTCGAAGCAAAGGCCTGGCCCGTGAAATTTTCCAAACTGCTGCCGCACTCCCGTCCCACCCCGAACGCGGCCCCGTCGACCTCGCCCGGGAAAGCATCGGGTACGGCGCCCAAAGCCAGCAGCAGCAGCAGCAGCCACGGCGGTGGCGGCCTGCTGTCCGGCCTGGTGGGGCGCCATTCCAGGCCGCAGACAGCGCCCCGGCCGCGCCAGCCCCTGGACGGCACTGCCAGCCAGCGGGCGTCCGACGTGGCCTCCGCCATCCGCTACATGAACGTGAGCGCCGGATCGGCTTTTACCGCCCCAATCCCCCGCCCCGCAGCGGAGCCACCGGCGGCGCAAGCCCCTTCCGGGACGCACCCGGAGATCCAGCAGGAGCCGCCGCCCGCAGCGCAGTCCGTACCGGATTCGGCACACGCCGAGGAGATCCAGGGCGGCGACGGCCCCGAGGTGCAAGCCGCGATGGCCCGACTGCAAGGCCGGACCCTGTTCACCATTGCCGAGGAGCCCGAGTTGGAGGCCCAAGCGACGAGGGTCACCCTGCAGGATCTGTTCGATGACGAGGACCATGCGACGGCAAAGGCCCAGGCCCAGGCCCAGGCCAAGGCGCAGGCCAGTTTGCCGGCGGCGGCCACCACCGCGCCGGCGCATGCCCCCTCCGGAGGAATCGCGCAGCGGCTGCGCCATTTCTTCCAACGGGCCTGACCGGAGCGCGGGCGACGCGGGCCATCCCCTGCCGGGCATCTGCCAGGGCGATTCGATGCGCCGACGTGCCAGCGCCAGGAGGTTGATTGCCTCCGTAGCTATTGTTTTTATAGCGAACGCATTGCCTGGCCGGCCTCGCCCCCGCGCGGCAGGGTGACGGTGGCGACCAGCCCGCCGCCCGGCGCATTGCACAGCTGCAGGCTGCCGCCGTGGCGCTGCGCGATGTCGTGCGCGATCGACAGCCCCAGGCCCACGCCGCCGCTGTGCCGGTTGCGCGAGCCCTCCACGCGGTAGAAGGGCTGCATCACCCGGTCCAGCTCCTGCTCGGGCAGGCCGGGCCCGTGGTCGCGCACGGCGATGCGCACCGCGGCGCCATCGCCGCTCAGCGTGATCTCGGCGCCGCCGCCGTAGCGCACGGCGTTGCCGACCAAGTTGCCGATGCAGCGGCGCAGCGCGCCCACCCGCGCCGGCATCGGCCGCGCGCTGCCCTGCAGCGTGACGGCGTGGCCGCAGTCCTGCGCGTCGTCCACCAGGCTCTGCAGCAGCGCCCCGATGTCCAGCGGCGCCACCGGCTCGGCATGGGCCACGCCGCGCAGGTGGTCGAGCGTGGCGGTGATCATGGCGTCCATCTCGCCGATGTCGCGGCAAAAGCGTTCGCGCTCGCCGTCGTCGTGCAGGGTTTCGGCGCGCAGCCGCAGCCGGGTGAGCGGCGTGCGCAGGTCGTGCGAAACGGCGGCCACGAAGCCGTCGCGCTCGGCCAGTTGCTGGCGGATGCGCGCCTGCATCTGGTTGAAGACGCGGCTGGCCTCGCGGCATTCGGCGGGGCCGTCTTCGGGCAGCGGCGGGCCGTGCAGATCGCCGCCCAGGTCGCGCGCGGCGCGGGCCAGCCGGTGGATGGGCTGGGACAGCCAGCGCGCGCCCCACCAGGCCGCAAGCATGAGGGCCAGCAGCCGCACCCCGATGTCCAGCGCGAGGCCCGCGTGCAGGAAGCCGGGGCGGCGTTCGCGCGAGGGGCCGCTGGATTCGGGCGGCCGGGCGGGTGGCGGGCGCCGCGCGGCATCGCCGTCCATGGCGGCCTCCGGTGGTGGTGGCGGGCCCATGCCGGCCGGGCGCAGCTCGAACATCAGCGTGAGGGCCAGCACGTGGCTGGCCGTGACGGCCACGAACAGCAGCAGCGCCAGCCGGCCGAACAGGGTGTCCGGCAGCCATCGCCGCCACCCTGTGCGCGCGGGCGCCGTCGGCGCCGTGGTCGCGGCCTGCGTCACTGCGCCCTGCCCGCCAGCCCCTGCACGGTCTGGGTGTGGAACAGGTAGCCCACGCCGCGCACCGTGCGGATGAAGGCGGGTGCGCGCGGGTCGTCCGACAGCTTGTGGCGCAGGCGCGAGACCAGCAGGTCGATGCTGCGCTCGAACGAATCCATGGTGCGGCCACGCGCATGCTCCATGAGCTGGTCGCGGCTGCACACGCGCCGCGGCATGCGCAGGAAGGTGCACAGCAGGCGGTATTCGGCGTTGGTGAGCGGCACGGTGACGCCGGAGGGCGAGACGAGATGGCGCTCCACGCTGTGCAGCGCCCAGCCGTCGAAGCGCACCACGTCGTCCGGCACCGCGGGCGCGGCGGCGGGACGGCCCGCCGCGCGCCGCAGCACGTTCTGGATGCGCGCGACCAGCTCGCGCGGCTCGAAGGGCTTGCTCATGTAGTCGTCGGCGCCCATTTCCAGCCCGAGCACGCAGTCGTACGGATTGGCGCGCGCAGTGAGCATGATGATGGGCACGGCCGAGCGCTCGCGCAGCTCGCGCGCCAGGGTGATGCCGTCGGTGCCGGGCAGCATGATGTCCAGCACGACGAGGTCCATGGCCTGCGCGGCCATGCGCTCGCGCAGGGTCTGCGCATCGCGCGCCGCATGGGTGGCATAGCCGAAGCGGGCGAGGTACTGCGTCAGCAGCGCGGTGATGTCGTCGTCGTCATCGACCACCAGGATGTGTTGCATGGGAGCGGGCGGAAAAGCGGGTTGCCGCCCCAGTGTACGCAGCGCCCGCGCGGCGTTGCGCGGGAACTGGCCGGCTTTTTCCCCGCTGTTCGCGCTTTGGCGAACCCTTTCGTACCAAGCCCGATACAAACGGGACAAACCGCCGTTACCGGCGCTTCCAAGAATGGGCTGCAGGCTGCTGCCAGTGCGCGCGCCCCGCTCCCGGGACGCACGACGGCGCGGCAGCCGCCAACCCTTGGAACGAAAGGAACGATGATGACGACCATCAGTAGTGTCGGCAGCGCGTGGTCCAGTGCGAGCGTCCAGCGGGCTTCGCGCCCCGGGCCTTCGCCGGAGCGCCTGTTCGGAAAATTGGATGCCGATGGCAGCGGCGGCGTGGACGGCACCGAGCTGCAGGGGCTGCTGGACAAGGTGGCGAAGAAAAGCGGTGTGGACAGCAGCACCAGCGCTTCGGACCTGATCCAGAAGTACGACAGCGACGAGCAGCGACGAGCTGTCCAAGACGCTGGAGAGCGTGCTGCCGCAGCGCTCCACCATGGACTTCGCCCAGTCGCGCAGCGACGCCGGCAGCGGCGCCACCGGCCAGGCCGGCGACGACCTGTTCGGCAAGGTGGACAGCGACGGTGACGGCAAGGTGAGCCAGGACGAACTGCAGTTCCTGCTGGAGAAAGTCTCCGGCGGCACGGCCAGCGCCACCGGCACCAGCAGCGACGAACTGTTCGGCCAGCTGGATGCGGACGGCGACGGCAGCCTGTCGCAGGCGGAGTTCGATGCCGGCCGGCCCTCGGGCCAGGGCGGCGCGGGCGGACCGCAGGCGGGCGGCATGCCGCCCCCGCCGCCCGGCGGACCGGGTGGCCCGGGCGGGCCAGGTGGAGCGGGGGGCGCCGGCAGCGCGAGCGCATCGTCCGGCAGCACCACCTACGACGTGCTGGATACGAACGAAGACGGTGTCGTGTCGGCCTCGGAACTGGCGGCAGCCAGCACCGACGACACGTCCGGCAGCACGACGGATGCGGTCACCGCGCTGTTCAATGCCATCGACACCGACGGCGACAAGCAGCTCAGCGCCAGCGAGTCGTCATCGTTCATCGACCAGTTGACGCAGTGGGCGACGGCCAATGCCACCAACACGGCCAGCAGCAGCAGCAGCGGTACCGGCCAGGACGACGGCACCGCCTCCCGCAGCGGCCAGCGGCTGGACCTGGCCCAGCTGGCCGAACAGGCACGCCGGCAATATGCGGCGGCCGCCAGCGCGTGGACCACCAGCAGCAACGCCAGCACCTTGAGCGCCCTGGCCTGAGAGGGCCGCCGGCCGCGCCCGCAGGCACCGGGCGCCCGGCCCCTGGTTTTGCCGGTCCACGCAGTGCTGCACAGCCCGTCAGTGGACGAGCTGCATGGACCGGCGCCCTGCGCCGCTGGCCTTCGGGCCAAAAGCGGCTCCAGCACAATATCTTCTAAGGCATATCGCTATATTTTTTATAGCAAAAGCATCGACACGCCCACGCTGCCGCCGTTCGGTGACCCAGGAAAAGACCCTGGCCGTATCAAATGGATACAACGGAATGGCCGGATGCTGCGTACACACTCACTGTCGTTCCTTCAGTGAAGCCATTGATGTCCCCCAACCAGAAACCCGACGCTCCCGCCGACGCCACGCCCCCGGCCCCCGATCCGTCCCAGGGCGCCCCCCTGCCCTTCAACGAGGCGCAGCGCCTGGAGGCCCTGGACAAGCTGCGGGTGCTCGACACCAACCCCGAGCAGGCCTTCGACGACCTGACCATGCTGGCGTCGGCGGTGTGCCAGACGCCGATCGCGCTGATTTCACTCATCGATGCGGAGCGCCAGTGGTTCAAGTCGCGCACCGGCATCGACACGCCCGAGACACCGCGCGAGCTGGCCTTCTGCGCCCATGCCATCCTGCAGCCCGACTACGTCTTCGAGGTGCCCGATGCGCACCTGGACCCGCGTTTTGCCGGCAACCCGCTGGTCACCGGCGAGCCGGGCATCCGCTTTTATGCCGGCGCGCCGCTGGTGACCTCGGACGGCATGCCCATCGGCACCGTCTGCGTGATCGACCGCGAGCCCCGCACCCTGACGGACGCCGAGCGCCGCGCCCTCGAATCGCTGGCCCGCCAGGTGGTGACCCAGCTGGAGCTGCGCCAGGCCATGGCCGGCCTCGAACTGGAGAGCATGACCGACGGGCTCACCGGGCTGTGGAACCGGCGCTGCCTGGACCGCCAGCTGCGCACCAGCTGGGACGAAGGCAAGCGGGCCGGACAGCCGCTGAGCCTGGTGATGGTGGACCTGGACCACTTCAAAAGCGTCAACGACGACCTGGGCCATCCGGCCGGGGACGCCATCCTGCAGCATGCGGCCGAGGTGGTCCGCAGCCACGTGCGGGCGGGCGATTTCGTGGCCCGCTTCGGCGGCGAGGAGTTCTGCGTGGTGCTGCCCCAGACGCACGCCACCGGCGCCCGCCTCGTGGCCGAGAAGCTGCATGCGGCATTGAATGCCAGCAACTGGCCGCACCGGCCGGTCACCGCCAGCTTCGGGGTGGCCACGGCGGGGTTCGAGGAGGTGAGCGATCCCCACGCGCTGCTGGCGCGTGCCGACCGGGCGCTCTACGTGGCCAAGGATTCGGGACGCAACCGGGTCTGCGTGTTCGACGGCTGGTCCTGAGCGGGGGCTGCCGCCCGGCGGTCCGGATCAGCCCAGCCGGTGCAGCAGTTTGAGCACGGCGCGGGGGTAGATGGCGTGTTCCTGCGCCAGCACGCGCGCGGCCAGCACCGGCGCGGTGTCGCCGGGCAGTACCGGCACCACGCCCTGGGCGAGGATGGGGCCGCAATCGAGTTCGGCCGTCACCTCGTGCACGGTGGCGCCGGCCACCTCGCAGCCCGCATCGATGGCGCGCTGGTGCGTGTGCAGCCCCGGAAAGGCGGGCAGCAGCGAGGGATGGATGTTGACCAGCCGCCCGGCGTAGCGCGCCACGAACGCAGGCGTCAGGATGCGCATGAACCCCGCCAGCACCACCAGCGCCGGCGCATGGGCATCGATGCGCTCGGCCAGCGCCGCATCGAAGGCCTCGCGCGAATCGAACGCCCGGTGGTCCAGCGAATCCGTGGCGATCCCTTCGGCCCGGGCCCAGGCCAGGCCCGCGGCGTCGGCCTTGTTGCTCAGCACGGCCACCACCCGGGCGCCGTGGCGGCCGGCCCAATCCTGCTGGCGCGAAGCATTCACGATGGCTGCCATGTTGGAGCCGCTGCCGGAGATCAAAATCACGATGTTCTTCATTGCCGGAAATTATCCCCCGCCATGCCCTTCGATCCCCGCACCCGCCCCCTGTCGCCCACCGAGGCCCGCGTGCTCGCCACGCTGATGGAAAAGGCCCGCACCGTGCCCGACAGCTACCCCCTCACGCTCAACGGCGTGCTGACCGGCTGCAACCAAAAGAGCAGCCGCGACCCGGTGATGCAGCTGACCGAGTCCCAAGCCCAGGAGGCGCTCGATTCGCTGCGCCTGCGCACGCTGGCGGTCGAGATCGGCGGCAACCGGGCGACGAAGTTCGAGCACAACTTCCCGCGCGGCATCGGCGTGCCCGACCAGTCGGCGGTGCTGCTGGCCCTGCTGATGCTGCGCGGACCGCAAACCGCGGGCGAGCTGCGCATCAACTCCGAACGCTGGCACCGGTTCGCCGACATCTCCTCGGTGGAGGCCTTCCTGGACGAGCTGCAGTCGCGCAGCGAAGAAAAAGGCGGCCCGCTGGTGGTGCAGCTGCCGCGCGCGCCCGGCGCCCGCGAGCAGCGCTGGGCCCACCTGCTGTGCGGCCCGGTCGATGCGAGCCAGTACGCCGCCGGTGCCTCGGCCGCCGAGGCCCTCGCCGCCCAGGGACTGGCCCCGCGCGTGGCCGCGCTGGAGGCCGAAGTGGCCCAGTTGCGCGCCACGGTGCAGCGCCTGTGCCAGGAACTGGGGCTGGAGGCAGCGCAGCCGCAAGGCGCTGCGCCCGTGTCGCCGCCCGGACAGGAGTAAAAAGCACGACCGTGCTACAACCGGCGGATCGGCTCGAACCGGCAGCCCCAGGAGACACACCGCATGGATCTCGCATTCACCCCCGAAGAACAGGCCTTTCGCGAAACGATTCGCGCCTGGGTCAAAGAGCATCTCCCCCCGGAGATTTCCCACAAGGTGCACAACGCCCTGCGCCTGACACGGGGCGACATGCAGGGCTGGGCCAAGATCCTGGGCAAGAAGGGCTGGCTGGGCTTCGGCTGGCCCAAGGAGTTCGGCGGCCCGGGCTGGACTGCCGTGCAAAAGCACCTGTTCGAAGAGGAATGTGCCCTGGCCGGCGCGCCGCGCATCATCCCCTTCGGCCCGGTGATGGTGGCGCCCGTCATCATGGCCTTCGGCAATGCCGAACAGCAAAAGCGCTTCCTGCCCGGCATCGCCAGCGGCGAGGTGTGGTGGAGCCAGGGCTACAGCGAGCCCGGCGCGGGCTCGGACCTGGCCTCGGTCAAGACGCGCGCCGAGCGCGTGGGCGACCATTACGTGGTCAACGGCCAGAAGACCTGGACCACTCTGGGCCAGTACGGCGACTGGATGTTCAACCTCGTGCGCACCAGCACGGAAGGCAAGCCGCAGACCGGCATCTCGTTCCTGCTGCTCGACATGAAGTCGCCCGGCGTCACCGTGCGGCCCATCAAGCTGCTGGACGGCGAGTGCGAGGTCAACGAGGTCTTCTTCGACAACGTGAAGGTGCCCGCCGAGAACCTGATCGGCGAAGAGAACAAGGGCTGGACCTACGCCAAGCACCTGCTGAGCCACGAGCGCACCAACATCGCCGATGTGAACCGCAGCAAGCGCGAGCTGGAGCGCCTCAAGCGCATCGCCCGTGCCGAGGGGCTGTACGACGACCTGCGCTTTCGCGACCAGATCGCCCTGCTGGAGGTGGACATCGTCGCACTGGAAATGCTGGTGCTGCGGGTGCTGTCGGCCGAAAAGTCGGGCAAGAACTCGCTGGACATCGCGGGCCTGCTCAAGATCCGCGGCAGCGAGATCCAGCAGCGCTACGCCGAACTGATGATGCTGGCCGCCGGCCCCTTCAGCCTGCCCTTCATCGAAGAGGCGATGGAGGCCGGCTGGCAGGGCGATGCGGGCGCCGGCGCGCTGGGCGGCTTCCCGGGCGGCGAGGTGGCCAACGCCCCGCTGGCCGCGAACTACTTCAACCTGCGAAAGACCACCATCTACGGCGGCTCCAACGAGGTGCAGCGCAACATCGTCGCCCAGACCGTTCTGGGCTGAACCCCACCCCTCCCGCCAGGGCGAGAACTTCGCCAGGAGTGAAAAAAATGGACTTTGATTTCTCGGACGACCAGCAATCGCTGCGCGACGCGGTGCGCCGCTGGGTGGACAAGGGCTACACCTTCGAGCGCCGCCGCGGCATCGTGGCCGCCGGCGGCTTCGACCGCGCGGCCTACAACGAACTGGCCGAGCTGGGCCTCACGGCCCTGACCGTGCCCGAGGCGCACGGCGGCCTGGGCCAGGGCCCGGTGGACGCCATGGTGGCCCTGGAGGAACTGGGCCGGGGCATCGTGCTGGAGCCGCTCGCCCAGGCCTTCATCGCCAGCAGCGTGCTGGGCCAGTACGCGCCCGAAGCCGTGCAGGCCGACTGGCTGCCGCGCATCGCCAGCGGCGAGGCCCTGGTCGTGCTGGCGCAGCAGGAGCGCAAAGCCCGCTACCGCCTCGACGTGTGCGAAGCCACGGCGACAGCGGCGCCATCAGGCCATGCGCTGACCGGTATCAAGAGCATCGTCCCGGCCGGAGATCAGGCCGATGCCTTCTTGGTGCCCGCTCAGTGGGAGGGCGCGATCGCCCTCTTCCTGGTCGAACGCAGCGCCCCGGGCGTCACCACGCGCGGCTACGTCACGCAGGACGGCAGCCGCGCGGCCGAGGTGCAGCTGGCCGACGCACCCGCCACCCTCGTCACCACCGACGGGCTGGACGCTCTGGCCCTGGCGGTGGACACCGGCATCGCCGGCGTGTGCGCCGAGGCCGTTGGCGTGATGGACCAGGCCGTGTCGCTCACCGTGGACTACATGAACCAGCGCAAGCAGTTCGGCGTGGTGATCGCCAGCTTCCAGGCCCTGCGCCACCGCGTGGCCGACATGAAGATGCAGCTGGAGCTGGCGCGCTCGATGAGCTACTACGCCAGCCTCAAGCTCAACGCACCGGCGGACGAGCGCCGCCGCGCCATCGCCCGCGCCAAGGTGCAGCTGGGCCAGTCGATGCGCTTCGTGGGCCAGCAGTCGGTGCAACTGCACGGTGGCATCGGCGTGACCGACGAATACATCGGCAGCCACTACTTCAAGACGCTCACGCAGCTGGAGATGACCTACGGCGACACGCTGCACCACCTGGGCGAGGTATCGGCGCGCATGCAGGACACGGCAGGTGTCTTCGCCTGACGGGGCGGGCCTGGCGCAGTAGGCTATTCGGACAGCACCTCGAAGGCGAGGAACTGGCTGATCTGCGTGTCGTTGAAGTTGTTGTCGGACACCATCACCAGGCTGCGGTGGCCGTTGGCCAGACGCGGCCCCCAGGCCATGCCCTCGATGTTGTCCAGCGTGCGCAGGCCCAGCGTGTTCAGGTTGAGCACCAGGCGCTTGCGCACTGCGGTAAAGCCGCCCGAGGCCAGCGAGGCGATGCCGCTCACGTCGGTCGCATCCCGGGTGTCGATCTCGTACAGGCGGATGTACATGCGGTACAGGTCGTCGCTGCCCTGCACGCCCGAGCGCTCCAGCACCAGGAAGCGGTGGTCGTCCACCGCCAGCATTTCCGACACGCCGTTGTCCGCGTTCTTGCCGGTGCCCGGCACCGCCTGGATGGGATCGACCGGATAGGCCATCTGGCGCAGCAGCGCACCGCTGCGGCTGTACTGCAGCAGGCGTGAATACGCGCCCGCCGTGGGCGTGGGCACCGGCCCATCCTGATAGAGAGGCGCCTCCATGGCGGCCCACAGCGATGCGCCGTCGGCCGAGAAGCTGAGTCCCTCCAGCGTGAGGTTGTTGCGCGCGCCGGTCGCCTGCGTGGGCGACATGCGGTAAGCCGCAGGCCAGGGCAGCGCGCCCAGGGCCCGGCCGCTGGCATCGGCATGCATCACGAACGGGTCCAGGCCCAGGCTGCGATCGCCCTCGCTGGTCCACCACAGGCTGCCATCGCGCGGATCGATGCGGATCGCCTCCGGATCGGGCACGGGGCTCGTCGCCGTGGAGGCCGTGCGCGCGGGGTACACGCTGCCGTCCGCCTGGCGCAACGGCATGGTGCCCAGGAACTGCACGGGCGCGAATGTGGATGGGTCGAACTGCAGGCGCGCGGTATAGAAGCGCGCGGGGTTCTTGTCCGAGCGGTCGTCGCTGACCAGCACCCAGGTGTCGCGCGCAGCGTCGTAGTCGATGCCCGAGAGCCCGCCCACCAGTGTGCCGCCCACCTGCAGCGTGTTCGGCACGGTCTGCTCGCCGATCAGGCGCACGCTGATGTCGCGGGCACCGCCGTCGCTGCCCCCACAGGCGGCAAGGCACACGGAGAGGATGGCAGCGCAGGCAAGGGGTCTGAACATGGACGGCTCTTCGGACAAGGTGGATGGCAGGGATGGACAGCGCCGGACCTTAGCGGGCCTGCATGACAAGTTGATGGCGCTCGCGGCCCGGCATTTTGCGGGGAAATTTCACACATTCCAAAAGGTGGAATTTCGCTATAGTGGCCGCCCCAACAACAGTTCCGGAGGTTTTCCCGCCATGCGCACCTTGATCCGACAGATTGCCGCCATCCCCCTGATGGCCCTCGTGGCCACCAGCGCCTGGAGCCACGGACCGGGCCACGGCCCTGGCGGGGGCAGCGGCGCCCCACCGCGCGAAGTCGTCGGCTACTTCACCTCGTGGGGCATCTACGCGCGCAACTTCAAGGTCAAGGACCTGGTCGCCCAGGGCGGCGTTCCGGCGGTGACCACCATCAACTACGCGTTCGGCAACGTGCAGCCCGCGCAGGCCGGCGGCACCGGCCCGGTGGTCTGCCAGCTGGGCGATGCCTATGCCGATGTGGAGCGCGCCTGGGCCGCCGAAGAGAGCGTGGACGGCCAGGCGGTCGATTCCAGCCAGCCGCTGCGCGGCAACTTCCAGCAGCTGCTCGCACTCAAGCGGGCCTACCCCGGCACCAAGGTCCTGATCGCGCTGGGCGGCTGGAATGGGTCGAAATGGTTCTCCGACGCTGCGCTCACCGCCGAATCCCGCAGCGCGCTGGTCACCTCCTGCATCGACCTGTTCATCAAGGGCCGGACCGACGGCAGCACCGCGGGCAACGGGCCGGCCGCCGGCGTATTCGACGGCATCGACATCGACTGGGAATACCCAGCTGCGGAAGGCGCCGAGGGCAACACCGTGCGGCCCGAAGACACCCGCAACTTCACGCTGCTGCTGCAGGAGTTTCGCCGCCAGCTTGATGCGATCGATCCGCAGCTGCGCCTGACCATCGCCGCGCCGGCCGGCCCGCAGACCGCCGCCAAGATCGAACTGGCCGAGGTGTCCCGGTCGCTCGACTTCATCAACGTGATGGCGTATGACCTGCACGGCGCCTGGGAAAGCACCACCAACCACCAGGCCGCGCTCGCGCCGAACCCGAATGACCCGGCCCGCGCGCAGAAACTCTCGGTGGTCGAGACCGTGGGCCGATACCTGCAGGCGGGCGTGCCCGCGCAAAAGATCGTCGTCGGGGCGCCGCTGTATTCGCGCGGCTGGACGGGGGTGACCAACGCCCAGCGCGGCCTGTACCAGGCGGCCACGGGCATTCCCGCCGGCACGTACGAGGCGGGCATCGAGGACTACCAGACCCTCCAGGCCAAGCCGGGCTTCACCCGCTACTGGGATGCCCATGCGCGCTCGGCCTGGCTGTTCGACGGCACCACGTTCTGGACCTTCGACGATGCGCAGACCCTGCGCGAGAAGGCGCGTTTCGTGAAGCTGGCCCGCCTGCGCGGCATGATGTTCTGGGAGCTGTCGGGCGACGGCGGCGAGCTGGTGCGCGCCGTGGGCGACGAACTCTCGCGCTGAACGTTCGCAGATCGCCAAAGGTGGAAGGCCGCTGCCGCCCGTCGGGTCGCAGCGGCCTTTTTTCAGGCCCGGGCCGGCCCCGCGCAGGCGTGGTGCAACGCCCTCGTCGCAGCGCGGCCAATGCACGAACAGGGCCCGCAGCGAATCCGGGATAATCGTCCACCCATCCTGAAGGCGCCGAGCATGCGCGCCTCCCCCTATTTGCCCCTCCCGACATGAGCGCAACACCCCTCGCAGACCCCAACCGCCAACACCTTGAAACCGCCAGGACGCAGATCGCCCAGGGCGAACTCCAGAAGGCCGCGCTGACGCTGAACAAGGCCCAGCAGCAGTCCCCCAACGATCCGCGCGTGTTCATGCTGGCGGGCCTGATGGCGGAGAAGGCCGGCAACCTGCCCAAGGCGTTCGAGGCGCTGCGCCATGCCGTGGCGATCTCGCCGGACTGGGGCCCTGGCCTGCTGGAGCTGGCCCTGCTGCTGGCGCGCCAGAACCAGTTCGACGAAGCGGTGAGCACCGCGGAAAAGGTCGCCCTGATCGAGCCCAACAACTTGGTGGTGCTGGCCGGCGTGATCGACGTCGCGCACCGCGCGGGCCACCTGGACATGGCCGTGCGCCACCTGCGCCGCGGGCTGGAACTCGTGCCGGGCGATGCGCAACTGCGCCGCCAGCTGGCGCGCGACCTGAGCGGCCGGGGCGCGCACGCCGAATCCGTCGAACTGTGGAGCGGCCTGATCGCCGAGAACCCGGCCGACACCGAATCGCTGCTCGGCCGCGTGAAGGCGCACCTCGCCGCGGGCACGCCCGCCCGTGCCGTCGCCGACACCACCACGCTGCTGGAACTGGCCCCTGGCGACTCGGTCTATGCCTACTACGCCGCGCTGGCCCATGGCGTGACGCCGAAGCACCAGCCGCCGGAGTTGAACCGCGGCCTCTTCGACAGCCTGGCCGAGATGTACGACCAGCACATGGTGCGCGGCCTGCGCTACCAGCTGCCCAAGCGCGTGGCGGACAAGATCCTCGAACGCTTTCCGGACAAGAAGCTCAACCTGCTGGACCTGGGCTGCGGCACGGGCCTGCTCGGCGTGTGCCTGGGCCGGCTGGACGGCTTTTTGATCGGCGTGGACATCTCGATGAAGATGATCGAGCAGGCCGGCCGCCACAACGTGTACGACCGTTTCCACCACGTCAACCTGCTCGACGCGCTGCAGGAAACGCCCGACGCCATCTACGACGTGCTGGCCGCGCTGGACGTGTTCATCTACACCGGCGACCTCACCGAAACCGTTCCCAACGCCCTGCGCATCCTGGTGCCCCAGGGCGAGCTGATCTTCTCGTGCGAGACCTCGGACGAAGCGGGCCCGGACATGGTGCTGCAGCCCAGCGGCCGCTATGCCCACAAACGCAGCCATGTGGTGGCGCTGTGCAAGGCGGCGGGCTTCGAGACCGTGGAGGTGGAAGACACCGTGCTGCGCTACGAGAACAACGCGCCCGTGCAGGGCTTCATCGTCACGGCGCGCAAGGCGGTCTGACGGCGGGGCGCCCACGGCGCCCCCAAAGAAAAAGCGCGGCCGTTGCCGCGCTTTTTTCATGCCCTCGTGCGCGGGGTCAGAACCCCAGCGCGTGCGGCAGCCAGGTCGAGATGGCCGGCACGAAAGTCAGCAGGATCAGCACCGCCAGGTGCGCCAGCAGGAAGGGCGGCAGCTCCCGCGTGAGGGCCGCCAGCGGCACCTTGGTGGCCACCGAGGTCACGAACAGCAGCCCGCCCACGGGCGGCGTGATCATGCCCAGGGTGAGGTTGACGATCACCACCATCGCGAAGTGGATCGGATCGATGCCCAGCGCCGCCGAGATGGGCGCCAGGATCGGCACGAGGATCATCACGCCCGGCAGCGGCTCCATGAAGATGCCGAACAGCAGCAGCAGGATGTTCACCGCGATCAGGAAGGTGACGGGCGACAGGTTCCACCCCACGATGGTCTCCGCCAGTTGCTGGGGAATGCCTTCGATCGTCAGCACCCAGGCGAACGCGGCCGACGCTGCCACCACCAGCAGCACCGATGCGGTCAGCAAGGCCGAGCGCGCGGCGATGTGGGGCAGCGCCTTCCACTCCAGCGTGCGGTAGATCCATTTGCCGCAGATGAGCGCATAGAACACCGCCACCACCGACGCCTCGGTGGGCGTGAAGATCCCGAAGCGGATGCCCACCAGGATCAGCACGACCAGCATCAGCGCCGGGATGGCGCGGATGCTGTTGGACAGCATCTCCGCCCGGCTCGGCCGCGGCTCGCGCGAGCGGTAGTCGCGGCGCACGCACACGCGCCAGTTGACGAGCGCCATGGCCGCGGCGATCAGCAGCCCGGGCGCGAAGCCGGCGATGAAGAGCGCGCCCACCGACACCTGCTCGTCCTGCAGCGCATAGATGATCATGATGATCGAGGGCGGAATGATGGGGCCCACGATGGCGGTGCTGGCGGTGAGCGCCGCCGCGTAGGCACGCGAATACCCGGCCTTGTCCATCATCTTCACCATCATGGAGCCGGGCCCCGCCGCATCGGCCAGGGCCGAGCCTGAGATGCCCGAGAACAGCGTGAGCGACAGGATGTTGGCATGCCCCAGCCCGCCGCGCAGGTGGCCCACGAACTGCGCCGCGAAGCGCAGCAGCACCACGGTGAGCGCGCCGCCGGACATGATCTCGGCCGCGAGGATGAAGAACGGCACCGCCATCAGCGGGAAGCTGTCGATGCCGGTGAACATCTCCTTGAACACGATCAGCTGCGGATAGCGCCCGCCAACGAACACCGCGATCGCAGCCGACATGGCCAGCGCGAATGCGACGGGAAAGCCCAGCGCCATCAGGACGATGGCGGAAACGAAGAGGGTGATGGCCATGGGTCAGGTCCTTCGGAACATCACAGCGACGCGGCGGACTCGGCGTCCATCTCGTCGGACTCGACATAGTGCCCATCCCGTACATAGCCCCGGGCCATGAACAGCAGGTGCACGAACAACAGCAGGAAGCCCACCGGCATCGCCGAATAGATCCAGGCGAACGCGATGTCGGTGGCCGGCGTGGTCTGGAACCGCGTGGCCCACACGTACTGCACCGAGAACCACGCCATCACCAGGAAGAACACGCCCAGCCCCGCCACGATCAGCCCGCGCAGCCAGCGCGCGCTAGTCTGCCCCAGCGTGTGGTGCAGGTTGTCGATGGCCACGTGCCCGCCGAAGCGCAGCACCAGTCCGGCCCCGAGGAACGTGCCCCAGATCATCAGGTGCCGGGCTACCTCCTCCGCCCAGACGATGGAATCGCCCGTGGTGTAGCGCAGCACCACGTTGGCGAAGACGATGCAGGCCATGGCCAGCAGCAAGATGATGAGCAGCCAGCGGTTGCAGGCCACCAGCGCGCGCTCGAATCGGTTCAGCATGAGAGGGAGGGCACCTGCCGGTGCCAATCTATCGGTCGGTCGATCACAAAGGAAAAAGCCCGGCCAGGCCGGGCAGAGGAAAAGCGCACGCCGGACAGGCTCCGGACGCGCCGGCCACCATCACTTCGTGCCGGTGATCTGGTCCAGCGTCTTCTGGCCGAACTTGGTGGCGTATTGCTTGTAGGCGGGCTCCAGGGCCTTCTGGAAGGCCGCCTTGTCGACCGACTCCACGACCTGCATGCCGGCCGCCTTGACGTCGGCCAGGCCCTTTTGCTCCACGTCGTCCACGAACTTGCGCGAGGCCGCTGCACCCGCCTTGGCACCCTGGGTGAAGCTGGCCTTCTGCGCATCGCTGAGGCTCGACCAGAGGTTGGGCGACACGATCAGCGCCATGGGCGCATAGACGTGGCCGGTCAGCGAGAGGTATTTCTGCACCTGCGGCAGCTTGGCGGAAACGATCACCGACATCGGGTTTTCCTGCCCGTCAATGGTGCCCTGCTGCAGCGCGCCGATCACCTCGGGCCAGGACATGGGCGTGGGCGAGGCGCCCAGCGTGCGGAAGGCCGTGATGTGCACGGGGTTCTCGGTCACGCGGATCTTGAGGCCCTTGAGGTCTGCCGGCGTGCTCACCGGGTGCTTGTTGTTGGTCAGGTGGCGAAAGCCCTGCTCGCCCCAGGCCAGGGCGATCAGGCCCCGGCCCTTGAACTTGCCCAGCAGGTCCTGGCCGAACGGGCCGTCCAGCACCGCGCGGGCGTGGGCCGTGTCGCGGAACAGGAAGGGAATGTCCACCACGCCCACATCGGGCACGAAGTTGCTGAGGGCGCCGGTGGAGACGATCACCGCCTCCACGGTGCCCAGCTGCAGTCCTTCGATCAGCTCGCGCTCGCCACCCAGGGCACTGGAGGGGAACTGCTTGAACTTGAAGGCGCCGTTGGTGCCTTTCTCGACCGTGTCGGCCCAGGCCTGGGCGGCCGCGCCGTAGTGCGAGTTGATCGCCAGCGCATAGCCGACCTTGATTTCCTTGGCCTGCTGGGCGAACACGGGAAGAATGGGCAAGCCGGCAACGGCGGCGGCCAGCAACAGGCGGCGGGAAGCAATGCGCATGGAAACGGTCCGATCTTGGCCCCCAGGGGGCGTTGTGACAAAGGAGGCAGGATTATTCCCGCAGCCCCGGCCCCCGGCCCTCGGGGAAAGTACCTGCGCAGGCGCTTTTTTTCGATCAGTCCAGCAGGCGGGACGATTTGGGCACGTGCGCCATCAAAAACTCCATCTGGTCCGCCAGGATGCGGCGGTTGCGCAGGATGAAGTCCTCCCACAGGCTGGGCACGTAGGGCGCATAGAGCAGCGGCATGTGCGCCTGCTCGGGCGTGCGCGGGCCCTTGCGGTGGTTGCAGGGGCGGCAGGCCGTGACCACGTTCATCCAGTGGTCCACGCCCTGGCGCGCATAGGGCACGATGTGCTCGCGCGTGAGGTCTTCTTCGTGGAAGTGCCCGCCGCAATACGCGCAGACGTTGCGGTCGCGGGCGAAGAGCTTGCCGTTGGTCAGGCTGGGCTTGAGGTTGAACGGGTTGATGGACGGCACGCCCTTGGTGCCGATGATGCTGTTGACGCCGATGACCGACTGCTCGCCCGTCACGGCGTTGTGGCCGCCGCGGAACCGGGCGATCTGCGCGCCGGATTCCCAGCGCACCTCGCCCGCGGCATAGTGAATGACCGCCTGTTCCAGCGAAATCCACGATTGGGGTAGCCCCTGGGCCGACAACTTCAAGACCTTCACAACTCGCCTCCTGGAACAACGATGCACACAAGGATTCGGAACGCTGATGTCTCATGGGCGGCGTGCCAAGGCCGGCCTGTGGCTCACAATATACTCCGTTCATGACAAATTGGCGTCCAGCGCTTGATACACCTGCGCACGGCGCTATCAAAAGTAAAGCACTCCGATGAAGATCTTTCGAGGCTTCCATCACCCCGACATTGCATCGGCCTGCGCTCTCACCATCGGCAATTTCGACGGCGTGCACCGTGGGCACCAGGCCATGCTGGCGCTGCTAAACAACGAGGCGGCCCACCGCGGCGTGCCCAGCTGCGTGCTGACGTTCGAGCCCCACCCGCGCGACTACTTCGCCGGCGCCCGCCAGCGCCCCGAACTGGCCCCCGCCCGCATCGGCACCCTGCGCGACAAGCTGGACGAACTGCGCCGCTGCGGCGTGCAGCAGACCGTGGTGCTGCCCTTCAACGAACGGCTGGCCAGCCAGCCGCCGCAGATGTTCATCGAGGACGTGCTGGTGCGCGGCCTGGGCGCGCGCTACGTGCTGGTGGGCGACGACTTCCGCTTCGGCGCGCAGCGCGCGGGCGACTACGCCATGCTGGACGGCGCCGGACGCAGCCAGGGCTTCGAAGTGGCCCGCATGAACAGCTACGAGGTGCACGGCCTGCGGGTATCGAGCTCGGCCGTGCGCGAGGCCCTGGCCGCCGGCCGCATGGAAGACGCCGCGCGGCTGCTGGGCCGGCCCTATGCCATCTCGGGCCACGTGGTGCACGGGCGCAAGCTCGGCCGTGAGTTGGGCGCCAGCCGCGAAGGCGCCGGCGACGGCTTTCGCACGCTCAACCTGCGTTTTTCCCACTGGAAGCCCGCTGCGGGCGGCATCTTCGTGGTGCGGGTGCACGGCTTGGCCGCCGAGCCCCTGCCGGGCGTGGCCAACCTGGGCGTGCGCCCGTCGCTCGATCCCCGGGACGTGAACGGCGGCCGCGTGCTGCTGGAGACGCACTGCCTGGACTGGCCCCGCGATCTGGGGGCCGAAGGGGCGTACGGTAAAATCGTCCGCGTGGAACTCCTGCACAAACTGCACGACGAGCTGAAATACGACAGCTTCGACGCCCTCACCCGCGGCATCGCCAGGGACTGCGATGACGCGCGGGCGTATTTCTCCGCCTCCACGCACGCCGAGACCCGTCGCCAGACCACGCGCGACCGAATTTGACGGTCCCCGTGCCGCAGCGCAGCCCTGCGGCCCCGTCCGCCCCCTCATCTTCTTTCTCTTCCTGCGTTCCAGGCCATGGCCCGGAACGGCCCGCTCCTTAGGTCTTGCCATGTCCGAGAACACGAACGCCACCCCCACCCCTTCCACCGGCACGGACTACCGCGCCACGCTCAACCTGCCCGACACCGCCTTCCCGATGCGCGGCGACCTGCCCAAGCGCGAGCCGGGCTGGGTGAAGGAATGGGACGAAAAAGGCATCTACAAGAAGCTGCGCGACGCCCGCTGCGGCGCACCGAAGTTCATCCTGCACGACGGCCCGCCCTACGCCAACGGCCAGATCCATATGGGCCATGCGGTGAACAAGATCCTGAAGGACATGATCACCAAGGCGCGCCAGCTCGAAGGCTTCGACGCGCTGTATGTGCCGGGCTGGGACTGCCACGGCCTGCCGATCGAGAACGCCATCGAGAAAAAGCACGGCCGCAACCTGAGCCGCGACGACATGCAGGCCAAGAGCCGCGCCTATGCCACCGAGCAGATCGCCCAGCAGATGGGCGACTTCCAGCGCCTGGGCGTGCTGGGTGAATGGGACAACCCCTACAAGACGATGAACTTCGCCAACGAAGCGGGCGAAATCCGGGCGTTCAAGCGCGTGATGGAGCGCGGCTTCGTGTACCGGGGCCTGAAGCCCGTGTACTGGTGCTTCGACTGCGGCTCGTCGCTGGCCGAGTTCGAGATCGAGTACCAGGACAAGAAGAGCACCACGCTGGACGTGGCCTTCAAGGCGCACGAGCCCGCGAAGCTGGCCGCTGCCTTCGGATTGAGCGCTTTGCAGAAAGATGCCTTCGTGGTGATCTGGACCACCACCGCCTGGACCATCCCCGCCAACCAGGCGCTGAACCTGAACCCCGAAATCACCTATGCGCTGGTGGACACCGAGCGCGGCCTGCTGGTGCTGGCCGAATCGCTGGTGGAAGACTGCATGGCACGCTACGGCCTCACCGGCCAGGTGCTCGCCACGGCGCTGGGCGAAAAGCTCGGCGGGCTGGAGTTCGAACACCCGCTCTACGACGTCGATGCCGGCTACCGGCGCCTGTCGCCCGTGTACCTGGCCGACTACGCCACGGCCGACGACGGCACCGGCATCGTGCACTCCTCCCCCGCCTACGGCCTGGAGGACTTCAACTCCTGCCGCGCGCACGGCCTGGCGCTGGACGACATCCTGAACCCCGTGCAGGGCAACGGCACCTACGCGGCCGACTTCCCCCTGTTCGGCGGCCAGCACATCTGGAAGGCCGTGCCGGTCGTCATCGAGGCGCTGCGCAACGCTGGCCGCCTGATGGCCACCAAGGACATCACCCACAGCTACCCGCACTGCTGGCGCCACAAGACCCCGGTGATCTACCGAGCCGCCGCGCAATGGTTCATCCGCATGGACGAAGGCGAAGGCGTATTCACCAAGGACAAGGCGCCCAAGACCTTGCGCCAGACGGCGTTGGAGGCCATCGAGCACACCAGTTTCTACCCCGAGAACGGCAAGGCCCGCCTGCACGACATGATCGCCAACCGGCCCGACTGGTGCATCTCGCGCCAGCGCAGCTGGGGTGTGCCGATCCCGTTCTTCCTGCACAAGGACTCGGGCGAGCTGCATCCGCGCACCATGGAGATCATGGACCAGTCGGCCGATATCGTCGAAAAGGGCGGCATCGAGGCCTGGAGCCGCGTGACGCCCGAAGACATCCTGGGTGCCGAGGATGCGGCCTGCTACACCAAGAGCACCGACATCCTGGAAGTGTGGTTCGATTCCGGCTCCACCTTCTTCCACGTGCTGCGCGGCACGCACCCGAACGTGCACCACGACACCGGCCCCGAGGCAGACCTGTACCTCGAAGGCCACGACCAGCACCGCGGCTGGTTCCACAGCTCGCTGCTGCTGGCGAGCGCCCTGGAGGGCCGCGCGCCCTACAAGGGCCTGCTGACCCACGGCTTCACCGTGGACAGCCAGGGCCGCAAGATGAGCAAGTCGCTGGGCAACGGCATCGACCCGCAGGAGATCAACAAGAAGCTCGGCGCCGAGATCATCCGCCTGTGGGTGGCCGCCAGCGACTACTCGGGCGACATCGCCGGCGACGACAAGATCCTGGCGCGCGTGGTGGACGCCTACCGCCGCATCCGCAACACGCTGCGCTTCCTGCTGGCCAACGTGAGCGACTTCGATCCGAAGACCGACGCCGTGCCGTTCGACCAGATGCTGGAGATCGACCGCTATGCGCTCACGCGGGCCGCCGAATTCCAAGCCGAAGTGCTGGCTCACTACCAGGTGTACGAGTTCCACCCCGTGGTGGCCAAGCTGCAGCTGTACTGCTCGGAAGACCTGGGCGGCTTCTACCTCGACGTGCTCAAGGACCGCCTGTACACCACGGCGCCCAAGAGCCTGGCGCGCCGCAGCGCCCAGACCGCGCTCTACCAGATCACGCACGCCATGCTGCGCTGGATGGCGCCCTTCCTGTCGTTCACGGCGGAAGAGGCGTGGAAGGTGTTCGGCACCTCCGAATCGATCTTCCTGGAAACCTATGGCGCCATCGCGGGCGCCGACGAAGGGCTGCTGGCCAAGTGGGCCCGCCTGCGCGCCATCCGCGATGCGGTGAACAAGGAAATCGAAGCGCTGCGCGCGGCCGGCCAGGTGGGCTCGTCTCTGCAGGCCACGGTCACCCTGACCGCCGCCCCCGAAGACCATGCGCTGCTCGCCAGCCTGGGCGACGACCTGAAGTTCGTCTTCATCACGTCCGCGATCGAACTGGTGGCGGGCGATGCGCTGCGGATCAGTGTGCAGGCCAGTACAGACACCAAGTGCGAGCGCTGCTGGCACTACCGCAGCGATGTGGGCCAGGACCCGGCCCACCCGACGTTGTGCGGCCGCTGCACTAGCAACCTGTACGGCGCCGGCGAAGCGCGGGAGCACGCGTGATGGCCCGCAGCAGCTATTCGTCTTCATCCTCCGCGGGCGGCAAGATGTGGCCCTGGCTCGTCTGGGCACTGTTGATCCTGATCGCAGACCAGTTCACCAAGACGTTGATCCTGGGCTACTACCGGCTGGGCGATGCCACCTACATCACCGGCTTCTTCAACATCGTGCGTGCGCACAACACGGGCGCGGCCTTCTCCTTCCTGGCGGATGCGGGCGGCTGGCAGCGCTGGGTGTTCACGGGCATCGGCGTGGCGGCCACGCTGTTCATCGTGTGGCAGTTGCGCGCCCATCCCGGGCAGAAGCTGTTTTGCTTCGCGCTGTCCAGCATCCTGGGCGGCGCCGTGGGCAACGTGGTGGACCGCATGATGCACGGCTACGTGGTGGACTTTCTGGACTTCCACGCGCGGGGCTGGCACTTTCCGGCCTTCAACCTGGCGGACTCGGCCATCACGGTGGGAGCGGCCTGCCTGATCCTGGATGAGTTGCTGCGGGTGAAGCGCTCGTCCTGAAGACCGGGCGCCGACAGCGCGCCCTGCCCGGCAGCACGCCGGCTGCGCCGAGCGTCAGGCGCCTTTGCCTTTATCACGCAGTCGCCTGGCGGCATCCAGCAACCCGGGCACTTCCTGCGTTGCGCTCCGTATGCCTGCGCCAGCATCCATCTGCCGCGCGACGCCCACGGCCAGCACCTCATTGAGCAGAGCGCGCTGGGTCCGGCGCAGGTTGGGATTCATGGCCCGCACTTCACGAGGAACGCGGGCCTTGGCAACATCAACGGGGACCTGGAGCTTGAGTTGAACTCGCCGCTCGAACCCCCGTCCCACCACCGCCATGGAAGGAAAGACAGTGTGTGGCGCGTAGCGCATCGTGGGCCCGACCTCGCGCAAGCCCTGGTCGAAACGGGCCAGCAGAGATGGCGAGTTCTCAGTCAAAGCCGTCTCCATTTCTGCCCTGTCTTTCAAGCCCGAGGCATGGCCGTACTCCAGGCTCAGGGTGAAGTCACCAGCGTAACCTCCCCATTGGCTGTCAGCAGAAAAGACTGCGGGTCCGCGCAGCCAAGGGTCCAATACCATGTGGTAATCCGGCCCACGCCCGTCCCTCAGCTCTGCCCAGTCGTGGTCGATCCACTGCGACTTCACGAGGTAAATGAACTCCCCCTTGTCGGTGCCTGAGCTGGCTTCTTTCAACAGAGGGACATGCAGCATGATGGTCAAGGCAGCGAACTCTGCGCAATTGCCGGCCCGGGCCAAAATTCCCCCGGCAGCGTAGGCCACAACTCGCGGCAGCCCGTGCGCCACCAGCATGTTCTTCACAAGCCGGCCCGCTTCGACCCTCCTAGAACTTTCGTGACCGAATTGCGCAATGTCGTCTTTGACGTTGCCACGACCGCTCGGCAACAGCGCGCGGACCTGCTCGACCGTGGCGGTGGCGTTGCGCAAGCGCGTGAGGTCAGGCCCTTCCACATGCCGGCCATCGATGGCCCGGGCCATGACATAGCCGCGCAACTGCCGGTCCACTGCGGAGGACAGGGTTTGGCGGGGGCGAAGCAGGCCTTCTTCCATTACGGCGATACCAGCAGCTTTACGCGAATGCAGTCCGTGGACAGCTACCTCGCAGCCGCGGGCGGGGTCTTTACCAGTGGAAGGGGATCCGACACCCGGCCTGGGCGCCAGCACGGCAGGCGGACCGCCCCGGGATGAAAGCGGTGACACCATAAGTCGGCTCCTTGATTCTGGCGCCCGGTTTTGAAAGGGAAAGGCCGCAGGCGCCGGACCAGGGCATGCGGCCTTCGACCATCCGAATCCGCCTCATGCGGAACACGAACACGCAGGTTAAGCACGACATCGCCCTTCCTCCATGCGTGCTGCGAAGACACCCGTTGGCGTACGAACCCGCGGACTTTGCTCCCACCGCGCGCGACTGTCATCACGCCGTCACGCCGCCCCGCTCCAATGCCATGAAATCGATTACATGGCCTTTTGCAGCCCCATCCCATTCCCATGAGCATCCAGGACGTCGCCCGCGAAGCCGGGGTTTCGGTCGCCACCGTGTCCCGCGCGTTCAATCTGCCGGACAAGGTCACCCCCGCCACGCGCGGCCTCGTGCTCGGCGTGGCCGAGCGCCTGGGCTACGCGCCCAACGCCAGCGCCCGCACCTTGCGCACGCAGCGCAGCCGCGTCATCGGGGTAGTGCTGCCCACGCTGCTCAATCCCGTGTTCGCGGAATGCCTCGAAGGCATCGCGCGCGCCGCGGCGCTGGCGGGCTATGCCATCCTGCCGTTCACCACCGACTACGCGATCGCGCAGGAAGAGCGCGCCGTGAATCTGCTGCTGGCAGGCGACGTGGACGGCATGATCCTCGTCGTCTCGCAGCCAGAGTCCTCCGCAGCGCTCGCGCGCCTGGCGGCGGCCGCCCTGCCCTACGTGCTGGCCTACAACCGGCACCCCGGCCACCCCTGCGTCTCGGTGGACAGCGAAGGCGCCGTGGCCGACTTGGTGGCACGGCTGGTGGCCCTGGGGCACCGGCGCATCGCCATGGTGAGCGGCCAGTTGGCCGCCTCGGACCGCGCACAGCAGCGCTGTCGCGGCTTTCGACGCGGCATGGCCGCTGCCGGGCTCGCGCAGGCGCCGGTGATCGAAGTGCCTTTCGTGGAAACCGCGGTGGAGGACGTGGCGCAGTGGCTGCGCGGGGCCGAGCGCCCGACCGCCCTGGTCTGCTCCAACGACCTGATTGCGATCCGCTGTCTGCGGGCCGCCCACCAGGCGGGCCTCGCCGTGCCGCGCGATCTCAGCGTGGTGGGCTTCGACGGCATCGCGCTGGGGCAGGACCTGACCCCCGTGCTGAGCACCGTGGCCCAGCCCAATGCCGACATCGGCCGCTGCAGCGTGGAACTGCTGATCCAGGCCATGGCCGCCGATGCGCCGCTGACGCCACAGGCCAGCCTGACGCTGCCCCATCGCTTCCATGCCGGCGAATCCTGTGCAGGCGCCTGACCGACAGATCCCGCAACCCACTCTCCCCCAACCCATCCTTTCCTTCGTTCTGCTTTTCTGGAGCCCCCGATGAAACACACCTTGCAAACCCTGATCCGCACCACCGTGCTGGCCTTCGGCCTGGCCTCCGGCGCCGCCGCGATGGCGCAAACCGCCATTTGCTACAACTGCCCGCCCGAATGGGCCGACTGGGGCAGCCAGCTCAAGGCCATCAAGGCGCGCACGGGCGTGACCGTGCCGCCGGACAACAAGAACTCCGGCCAGGCCCTTGCCCAGATGGTGGCCGAGCGCGCAAGCCCCGTGGCCGACGTGACCTACCTCGGCGTGACGTTCGCCATCCAGGCGCAGAAAGACGGCGTGGTGGGCACCTACCAGCCCGCCGGCTGGAAGGACATTCCGGAAGGCCTCAAGGACCCGGCGGGCCACTGGTTCACCATCCACTCGGGCACGCTCGGCTTCATGGTGAACGTCGATGCGCTCAAGGGCAAGCCGGTGCCCAAATCGTGGGCCGACCTGCTCAAGCCCGACTACAAGGGCCTGATCGGCTACCTCGACCCGGCCTCGGCCTTCGTGGGCTACGTGGGCGCGGTGGCGGTCAACCAGGCCCGCGGCGGCTCCATGGACAACTTCGCCCCCGGCATCGACTACTTCAAGGCACTGCAGAAGAACGAGCCCATCGTGCCCAAGCAGACGGCCTACGCCCGCGTGCTGTCGGGTGAGATCGCCATCTTGCTGGACTACGACTTCAACGCCTACCGCGCCAAGTACAAGGACCAGGCCAACGTGCAGTTCGTCATCCCTGCGGAAGGCACCGTGGTCGTGCCTTACGTGATGAGCCTGGTGGCCAATGCCCCGCATGCGGCAGATGCCAGGAAGGTGCTGGACTTCGTGCTGTCCGACGAAGGCCAGGCGCTATGGGCCAACGCCTACCTGCGCCCGGTGCGCGCCAATGCCATGCCCAAGGAAGTGCAGGCCCGCTTCCTGCCGGCCAGCGACTACGCGCGCGCCAAGACCGTGGACTACGGCCGCATGGCGGCTGCGCAAAAGGCGTTCTCCGACCGTTATCTGAAGGAAGTGCAGTAACGCCATGGGCCACGGTGGTTCCGCTCCCTCGCGCCCGGTGCTGCTGGCGTGCGCCGCGCCTGCCGTGGCGTTCTTCGCGGCGTTCTGGCTGCTGCCCGTCGCCCTGCTGCTGGCCCTGCCGGCGGCCAAGGGCTGGGAGACCTACTTCGCGGTGCTGACCCATGCGCGCTATCTGCAGAGCCTGCTGCAGACGCTGGGACTGTCGCTCGCCGTCACGCTGGCCACGCTGGTGCTGGGTGCGCTGGTGGGCATCACGCTCGCGCGCCAGCGCTTTCATGGCCGTGCGCTGCTGCTGTCGCTGCTGACGCTGCCGCTGTCGTTCCCCGGCGTGATCGTGGGCTTTTTCATGATCCTGCTGGGCGGGCGGCAGGGGCTGGTGGCCGACCTGTCGGAGGCGCTGGGCGCCGGCCGCACCACGTTCGCCTATGGGCTCACCGGCCTGTTCCTGGCGTATCTGTATTTCTCGCTGCCGCGGGCCATCGCCACCTACACGGCGGCGGCCGGCAGCATGGATGCGCAGCTGGAAGAAGCGGCCCGCTCCCTTGGCGCCTCGCGCTGGCGCGTGGCACGCGATGTGTGGGTGCCCGAACTGGCGGCCACGACGCTGGCCTGCGGCGCGATCGTCTTCGCCACGGCCATGGGCGCGTTCGGCACGGCGTTCACGCTGTCGGCCAAGTTCGAGGTGCTGCCCATCACCATCTACAACGAGTTCACCAACTATGCCAACTTCGCGCTGGCGGCCAGCCTGTCGATCACGCTCGGGCTGATCACCTGGATGGTGCTGTGGGTGTCGCGCCGCGTGTCCGGCACCACCGCTTTCTGAAGGAGCCGAAACCATGCGAAACGCAAGACAGGCCCCGGCGCTGCTGGCGCTGACCGCCCTGGTCGCGCTGTTCATGATCGCGCCCATCGCCCTCTCGGTGGTGGCCGGGCTGGTCAACAACTACAGCGTGGGCCTGAAAAGCGGGCTCACGCTGCGCTGGCTGGGCGAGGTGTGGGAGAACTACGGCGGCACGGTGGGCTGGTCCCTGGTGCTGGCGCTGCTGTGCGTGCTGGGCAACCTGTTGCTGGGCGTGCCCTGCGCCTATGCCCTGGCGCGCAGCCGCTCACGCTGGGCCCGGCTGTTCGAAGAACTGCTCACCCTGCCCGTCGCCGTGCCGGGCCTGGCCAGCGCGCTGGCGCTCATCCTCGCCTACGGGCAGCTTTCGGGCTTTCGCCAGAGCTTCGCCTTCATCCTGGTGGGGCACATGGTTTTCACGCTGCCCTTCATGGTGCGCACCGTGGGATCGGCATTCCAGAAGAACGAACTGCGCTCTCTCGAAGAGGCCGCGCGCTCGCTGGGCGCCAGCTTCGCGCAGCGCTTTCTGGGCGTGCTGGTGCCGGCCGTGTTGCCAGCCATCGTGGCGGGCAGCCTGATGGTGTTCACGCTCTCGGTGGGCGAATTCAATCTCACCTGGATGCTGCACACCCCGCTCACCCGCACGCTGCCCGTGGGGCTGGCCGACAGCTATGCCTCGATGCGCATCGAAATCGGCTCGGCCTACACGCTGGTCTTTCTGATCGTCATTCTTCCCGTGCTGTGGGGCCTGCAGGCCATCGGCACCTTCATCGAGAAACACCATGGAACTTGAACGCACGCGCGTGGACGTGGTCCAGTGCGCCAAAACCTATGCCGACGGCACCCGCGGCCTGCAGTCCACCGACCTGACCGTGGAGCCCGGTGAGGTGATGGCGCTGCTCGGACCGTCGGGCTGCGGCAAGACCACACTGCTGCGCCTGATCGCCGGGCTGGAGGCCCCTGATGCGGGCAGCCGCATCGCTTTCGGGAGCACCGACGTGACCCGCATGCCGATCGAACAGCGCGGCGTGGGCATGGTGTTCCAGCACTACGCGCTCTTTCCGCAAATGACGGTACAGGCCAACATCGGCTATGGCCTCAAGATCCGCGGGGTGGCCGAAAGCGAGCGCCGCCGCACCGTGGGCGAACTCGTCGATCTGGTGCGCCTGGGCGGCCTGGAGAAAAAACGCCCGGCCGAACTCTCCGGTGGCCAGCGCCAGCGGGTGGCCCTGGCCCGGGCCGTGGCCGCGCGCCCGCGCGTGCTGCTGCTGGACGAGCCGCTCACCGCGTTGGATGCCAAGCTCAAGGAATCGCTGCGCGACGAACTGGCAGACCTGCTGCGCCGCCTGCACATCACGGCGATCCACGTCACCCACGACCAGCAGGAAGCCCTTGCCATTGCTGACCGCCTGGCCGTGATGCATGCCGGCCGCATCGTGCAGGTGGGCGACGGCGAGGCGCTCTACCGCACGCCCAGCCACCCGTTCGTGGCCACGTTCCTGGGCCGGGTGAACCGCATCGTGCCGGCCGTGGACCCCAGCGCAGCGCGGGGACTGCCGCACCTCACGGCGCTGCAGGCCTGCGACGCCCTTTCGGCTTCGGCCGACGCGCTGCTCGTGCGCCCCGAGGACGTCGAGGTGGGGCCGACCCTGCCCGACTGGGGCAGCGCCGCCGTGACGCGCCGCAGCTTCCTGGGCGACCGCGTGCAGCTCACGCTGGCCGTTTCGGGGCATGCGCCCCTCCTGGCCGATGTGCACCGCGACCATCCCGCGCGCGAAGGCGAGCGGGTAGGCTTTCGGATCGCCACGCACCGCCTGCTGTCCGCCACCGAAAGCCTCAGCGCATGACCCGCATGAACACCACCACCCTGCTCCTGCAGCTCTCCGACCTGCACATCCGCGAGCCCGGCCGGCTGGCCTATGGCCGGCTGGACACCGCCCCCTACCTGCGCCAGGCCGTGGACACGGTGCTGCGCATGCCCCAGCGCCCGGATGCCGTCGTGGTCACCGGCGACCTGACCGACTTCGGCCGGCCGGCGGAATACGGCCACCTGCGCGAACTGCTGGCGCCGCTCGGGGCCATGCCGCTCTACCTGCTGCCCGGCAACCACGACGACCGCGAGCAGCTGCGCGCCAGCTTTCCCGAGCACGCCTACCTGGGCGAAGAAGGCTTCGTGCAATACAGCGTGCCGGTGGGCGGGCTGCAGCTCATCGCGCTCGATACCGTGGTGCCCGGCGCCAGCGAAGGCGGCCTGTGCGAAGCACGGCTCGACTGGCTGGAGCGCCAACTGGAAGCGCACCGCGGCAGGCCCGTGGTGATCGCCATGCACCACCCGCCGTTTCGCACGCTCATCGGCCACATGGACGCCATCGGCCTGCTGGAAGGCGCCGAAGCGCTGGAGGCCATCGTGGCGCGGTACGCCAACGTGGAGCGGGTGGTCTGCGGCCACCTGCACCGCGCCATCCAGGTGCGCTTCGGCGGCACGCTGGCAGCAACCGTGCCATCGCCTGCGCACCAGGTGTGCCTGGACCTGGCGCCCGACGCCGCCTCGGCCTGGACGCTGGAGCCGCCGGGCTTTGCGGTGCATGCGCTGCCGCAGGACGGGCGGCTGGTCAGCCACATCGCGGCCAGCGGGACATATCCCGGGCCGTATCCGTTCCATGAGGCGGGGCAACTCATCGATTGAGGATCTCGTCCATCCAAACCCATTTGCCGCGATGGGGCCCGCTCGGCACGGCTTCGCTCATCGGCTCCTCGGAAAAATCTCTGCCATGGAGTAGTCCTCGATCTTGGTCAGATGCTCCACACCGTTGCGCATGCGGGCTTTGATGTCGCTGATCGATGCCGCGAGTTCATTGAATTTCGCTCCAGGGTCCATGGCCGCGGCATCGCGCCACTGCTTGAGCTGCCGAGGATCCAGCCGGGCGCTCACCGTTTCGTCGGCCAGTCGTTCCACCAGATCGCCATGGCCTTGAAGCAGTTCATCTTTAGTCGCCAGCACCTGCTCCAGGTTTTGGATCTTTCTGCCCATCGCCTGGACGTTTTCGAGGAGCTCCAGCACGCCACTGACGTGATATCTCATGTTCATGGTGCGGAGCGACAACAGGGCCTGCGCCGTTTCGTGGCGCTTTTCGTCTGCCGCGCTCTGTGCCAGCGCGGCGGTTGACTCGGCAGCCGCCGTGCTGGCAACGTGTGTGGGGGAAGCCGGGGCGGAGCCCTCGGTCGAAGAAGCGCTGGACACCGGCTGGGTTGATGCGATCACGTCACCGGCACGGGGGCTGGCAGCCGATTTCGGAGATTCCGACTGGGTGGACGCCACGTTCGCCTCCACGTCGATCTGCACACTTTCATTCGCTTCCGTTGCAGCATCTGTTTCTGCTTCCGTGTGCGTTTCCAGATCCGCGTCCCAATCCGACCGCGCGTCCATGAAGACGTCCGTATCGGAGTCAGCGTCCGATTCAGGTTCTACCTCCAGCCGCGCATGCGCCTCGCGCGCCGCAGCCTCCGCTGTCTGGAACACCGCTTCCAGGTTCACCGATGCAGCCTGCACCCATTTTTTGTAGCTCTCCGGCGTCGCGCTCCCGTCCAAGCCGTTCATCTGCTTGCGCATTTCCGATTGAAAACGCAGCGAATCGGCTTTGAGGCTCGCCATGCTTTGCAGACGCTTGATCCGGATCTGCATTGCCGCCGGGTTTTCGGCCACTGACTTTTCTGGTTGGCCGACATACCCCTGCATCCTCAGAATCCCTGCGGCTGCGAGGTCGCGCCATGCGTCGGTATTTTCCACGGGCGGAGGGCCCGAGCGGCCTGTAGAGGCGACGGCGACAGCCTTGGCCTTGCCGGCACGCGCCTCGGCAAGCGCCGCCGCACGGGTCGCCGAGGCTGACGCAGCGGTGCCGGATACGGCCGGTTCGCGGTGACGCGCCCCGGCTGGTCGGGAAAGTTTCGGCGGAGGGGGACGGCGGGTGGGCGGCGGCCCCGAATCCTCGGGTTTGGTTTGCAGGGCCAGCGCTCTGCCCTGCAAGCCCAGTGTCGCTGCGGACATGGAAGTGGACCTGCGTTGCGGTGCGCCCTCCTGGATGCGCTCCTCAACGGAACGGGCAACGCGCGGCGGCGACGTGACTCCTGTGAACTGGACCATGGCTTCTCCCTTGAATGCTTGAGTGGAAGGGCCGAGGGTAGAAACGGGCCTTACCCGCCGCTCCGCATCACCCGAAGCCCTTGCCCGGCACGCGAAACCCGGACCACCCCGTGCCACCCAGGCCACCCGGCACAGCGGTCCGACCCGCCCAGGCCCGTGGTTGCTGGCCGGCTGCTATGGATTCAGGAGTATGCTGTCACTCCCGGAACGGCAGGCAGGCCAGGAGCCCTGAGCACCGCCCCCGGGTGAAGCATCCGATCCCTTTCATGAAGCACCTGTTGAATCTGCTGGCCGCCGTGGCACTGCTGGTCTGGGGCACCCACCTGGTGCGCACGGGCGTGCTGCGTGTGTTCGGCGCCAACCTGCGCACCATGCTCGCCCGCAGCATGGGCAACCGCTTCACGGCAGCGCTGTCGGGCATCGGCGTGACGGCCCTGGTGCAGTCCAGCACGGCCACCTCGCTCATGACCTCGTCGTTCGTGGGCCAGGGGCTCATCACCCTCCCCGCCGCGCTGGCGGTGATGCGCGGGGCCGACGTGGGAACCGCCCTCATGTCGGTGCTGTTCTCCACCGACCTGTCGTGGCTGTCCCCCCTCTTCATCTTCGTGGGTGTGGTGCTGTTCATCACCCGCCAGTCCAGCTCGGCCGGGCGCGTGGGGCGCGTGCTCATCGGGCTGGGGCTGATGCTGCTGGCGCTCGAAATGGTGGTGCAGGCCAGCGGCCCCATGCTGGCCTCGCCCATCATCAAGGCCATGCTCGGCTCGCTCAACAGCGACATCGTGATGGAGATCGTCATGGGCGCGGTGCTGGCCGTGATCGCGTACTCCAGCCTGGCCATCGTGCTGCTCATCTCGGCCATGGCGGCCTCGCACGTGGTGCCGCTGGACGTGGCCCTGGGCCTGGTGCTGGGTGCCAACCTGGGCAGCGGCCTGCTGGCCGTGCTGACCACGGCCAAATCGGCCGTGGAGGTGCGGCAGGTCACCGTGGGCAACCTCGTCTTCAAGCTGATGGGCGTGGCGCTGGTGGCCCCGTTCGCGGGGCTGTGGCTGCGCTACGTGCAGCCCCACATGCCGGGCACGGCACAGGGGGTGGTGCTGTTCCATCTGGGCTTCAACGTGGTCATCAGCCTGGGGTTCATCGCCTTCACGCAATGGGTGGCCACCTGGGTGACCCGGCTGCTGCCCAAGCCCGTGGGCGCGCAGAGCCTGCGGCCGCACCACCTGGACCCGTCGGCCCTGTCCACCCCGTCGCTGGCCATTTCCTGCGCCGCCCGCGAGGCGCTGCACCAGGCCGACGTGGTCGAGACCATGCTGCTGGGCGTGCTCGATGTGATCAAGAAAAATGATGTGCAACTGGCCGAACGCCTGCGCAAGATGGACGACGAGGTGGACGAGCTGTATTCGTCCATCAAGTACTACCTGACCAAGATCTCCCGCGAGGCGCTGGGCGAGGACGAAAGCCGGCGCTGGACCGACATCATCAGCTTCACCATCAACATGGAGCAGATCGGCGACATCATCGAACGCGTGCTGCTGGACATCGAAGACAAGAAGATCAAAAAGGGCCGCCAGTTCTCCGACGCCGGCATGGCCGAGATCACGGAGCTGCACGAGCGCCTGATCAACAACCTGCGCCTGGGAATGAGCGTGTTCCTCAACGGCACGGTGCGCGACGCGCAGAAGCTGCTCGAAGAAAAAGCGCGCTTTCGCGACCTGGAGCGCGCCTACGCCGCCACCCACCTGGTGCGCCTGGCGGACAAGACGGTGCAGAGCATGGAAACCAGCTCGCTTCACATCGACCTGATCAGCGAACTCAAGCGCATCAACTCGCACATCTGCTCGATCGCCTATCCCATCCTGGACTCGGCCGGTGCCCTGGCGCCCAACCGCCTGCGCTCGGCCACCGGCGCGGCGCAGGACGCCACGATCGGAAAATGACGGGCTCGCCGCCCACGCATGTGCCCCTTGCGATTGCCGCGCCATTGCTGCAGCCAGACCCCTTGCCGAAAGCCCCGCCTGTGACCTCCCCTGCCCTGCCCGACCGCGCCCTCGAACCCGACGTCGTCATTTATCACAACCCGGAATGCGGCACCTCGCGCAACGTGCTGGCGATGATCCGTGCGAGCGGCATCGAGCCGCATGTGGTCGAGTACCTGAAGACCCCGCCTTCGCGTGCCATGCTGGCATGGCTGGTCACGCGGGCAGGCGTGCCGGCGCGCGACATGCTGCGCGAGAAGCACCCGCTGCATGCGGAACTGGGACTCGCCGATCCGGCCCTGGACGACACCCGGCTGCTCGATGCCATGGCCGCCCACCCCGCACTCATCAACCGCCCCATCGTGGTATCGCCGCGGGGCGTGCGCCTGTGCCGGCCCGCCGAACGGGTGGCGGATCTTCTGCCCGCCCGCTAGCAAAGCGGTGGGCCAGGTGCCCGCCCGTGCGCCCATCGGATGGGGTCAGTCCATCTGCTCGACGATCAGGGTCGCGCCCGCCCCGCCGTCCAAGGTCACCGAGCCCAACATCCCATAGAACTGGGCCTGCAAGGTGGAGCCCGCGATCAGCGTCACGATGGTCTCGCCGAGATACCGGTTCGTCGACGTGCTGGGCACCTCGGTCAAGGCGGGATAGGAGGCGCCATTGATCAGCACCCGGGCGCTCGCCAGGGTGGCGGCGGTGGTGCGCATGGCGTATTTCACGCGGTAGCGGCCCGTGGTGGGCACCGTGAAGACGTCGCTGGAACCATTGGCGAGAAAGCCACCGCCGAGGTTCTGCGCCTGCGGCATCGGCACATTGGTGCCCCCCAGCAGAACGGCGATGGTGGAGCCTGCCGTGTTGTGCGCAGCCATCGACACCGCACTCACTGCCCCGCCAGTGCCCGCAGGGCCGGTGGCCCCGGTCGCACCCGCCGTGCCGGTGGCGCCCGCCGCACCGGTCGGGCCCTGAAGGCCTTGCGGGCCCGCCGGACCGGTGGCGCCGGCCAATCCGATGGGCCCCGTCGCGCCGGTCGCGCCCGATGACCCGGTTGCGCCGGTCGCTCCCTGCGCGCCCGTGGCACCTGTCGCTCCGCCAGCCCCGGCCGGACCGGTCGCGCCGGTGGGCCCCGCCAAGGCCGAAGCAGCGGCCGGGGAACAACTCCCCAGGCGGCCCGAAGCGCCGTCGAAACATGCCAGTTGGCCCTGCTGCGGCGAGGCAGGCAGCGCAGGCAACAGGACCGCGCCATCGGACTGCACCCGAAGGCGCTCATCGGTGCCGCCACTGCTGCGCACGCTGAAGCCGCCGCCAGGGGGCAGCGTGATGCTGACATCGGCGGCATTCGCCGCGGCGAAATGCAAAGAAGCCGTACAGGCGATCAACGCCGCGATGGCATGGCGGCGATGCCGCGGGCAAGAGGAAATCGTGTGCATGGCGCAACCCGTTCTGATTTTTTGAGAAACGATTTCTTTGCCGGATGCCCCTTCCCGAACCGGGACACAGGGCGTGCAACGACGTTCGGGTCGCGGCAAAGACTCGGGGCCGCTGTCCGGAAAACCGCCTGCGTCTTCCGCTCCTGGTGCATGGCTCGACGCCTGCAGCACCTCTCACCCCTCTTACGAAATTTAACAGGCGAATCCGCCCCATGCCAAGGCACCCGCATGGCTTTTTTTTCGATTTCCACAGGGCACAGCGCCACGGCTGAGCGATGTGAGGGGCGCTTCAGCCCAGGTGTCACGCAACGTGACAAAGGACCCTGCGCACGGCCCCATGCTCCCTCGGCCTACAGGGCGGCGGGACCGCCCAAGGCACTCTGGGCGCTCTTATCTGCATCAGGAGATCTCATGGAAATTCACATCAATACGGGCAATGGCATGGACAACCGCGAGAGCCTGGAACGCTGGGCGGACGCCGAAATCCGCAAGAATTTGTCGCGGTTCAACGAGGGCGTGCGACGCGTCGAGGTGCACCTGTCGGATGTCAACCATGACCGGGGCGGCGCAGACGACAAGCGCTGCGTGATCGAAGCGCTGGTGCCCCAGCATGCGCCTGTCGTTGCCACCCACAACGCACCCACGGTGGACGAAGCCTTCCGCGGCGCCGAAGCCAAGTTGCAGCGCGCACTGGACAGCGCCCTCGGCAAGCTCAAGGACCAGCGCGATCGCACCTCGATCCGCACGCAGCCGGAATTGCTGCAGCCTTG
The DNA here is from genome assembly GCF_030158995.1 of Acidovorax sp. SUPP2825. Classification (NCBI taxonomy): domain Bacteria; kingdom Pseudomonadati; phylum Pseudomonadota; class Betaproteobacteria; order Burkholderiales; family Comamonadaceae; genus Acidovorax; species Acidovorax sp. SUPP2825. The sequence goes on from NZ_BQXK01000003.1 coordinate 313,809, forward strand.
ATCGAGCACAGTCGGCGCTCGCCGACCGCCCGGGCCAGCCCTGCCAGGGCCTGCCCGGCCTGTATTTCCGTCCCAGGAGACACGATGAACACCCCCAAGCACCCCCACGGCGATGACGAGCCGGAAATCACCCAGGAAGACAGCGTGCCGGTGGACGACACAGACCCCGAGGGCGAAGCCATGATGAAGGAGGTCCGCAACGACCGCCTGAAGGTGCCGCCCGGCGAAGAAAAGGAATAAGGCCGGTGCCCGCCACCCGGGCCCGCCCGCGCGGCGATGAGCGCCGCAGCGCGTTCAATTGCGGTAACGGTCCTGCCAACGGCGGTCCACACCGTCCATGAACACGCACAAGTCTTGCACCTCTTGCGGCGGGCAACGGGCGGCATGCTGCAGGGCCTTGTCAAGGAAGGCGATGCGCTTGAGCTCGATCGATGCGCTTTGCATCAGCGGGCCGGAGTGCCGCGCATCGGCTTGCGGCCAGCGCGCGACCCGGTGGGCATCATGGCGCTGCAACAGCGTCTGCCCTTTGCGGTTCAAGGGATCCGATGGGTTCATCGGGCTCCGGGCCAGATAGGCCAGCACCTCGTTGCGGGACTGGGCGTGCTTCATGAATGGCAGACCGACCCAGTCCGCTGCGTCCAGGGCATAGTGCCCCAGAAGGCCCGTCCGCGGCGCCTGCGGCGGCACGGCAGGATCGGCCGGCGCAAGGTGCCGGTCTTGCGCAACGGCGCTCGCACCGCGCTTGCCGGCGTCCCGCCGAAGCCGCGAGGAAGAATCGGCATCGGATTCTGAATCCGAAGATGCCACGCCGTCACCATCGCTTTCTCTGCCGAAGCTCTCTTCGTCGCTGGAGTATTCGGCCGGCTGCAGCAACTCGGCCTCGACCGGCACCGCGGCGAACGGCAGCGGCGCGCCGCGCAGGCGCTGGTCATGCAGGGCGTCGATGGAGGCATCTTTGTGGCACTTCAGGGCCATCGAAAGGGCAAAGATCCTGCAGGAACGCAGGCTCTTTTGCGCCGGCACGTCCGCAAGCAGCAAAGGCCAATCGTCCGGCAGGTGCAGATGGCTCGCCATCTCGGCGGCCGTGATGAGTGGCTCGGCGTTCCCCGCCAAGGACGGGCTCAGGTGCACGATGGATCCGCGGCGGCCGGGCTGCCCCGGCAACCCGTCAATCCGCACGTCCAGCGCAAGGTTGTGGGTCGAGTTGTCCAGGACGACCCGCCAGCGCCCCGGAGTTGCGGCCTCCATGAATTGCGTCCACTCCGAGGAGCCAAAGCCTTCGTTGTCGGGCACCACGCCCCGGTCGTCGGGCTCGTTGACGTGCGCATAGACCAGGCGCAGTTGTGGGTCCTCCGCATTGAGCGCAGCCACCATGGCCGGCATGGCCAGCTTGTCGAGCTTGCGGATGGCATCGGGCTCCTCGTCCGGGCTGGCGCCCTCGTCGTGCAGGTCGGCAGCCACCGCGCGCAGTTCTCTCAACCAATCGACCACCTGGCGCCTCTGCACGGCAGCCGTGTCGCCTTCCGGCAGGGCGACACGGGGAGCCGGGGGAAGGGCTAGCCTCATGGGCAGACACAGGCCGCCTGGGGAGACCGACGGGGTGGGCACGCTGGGGCGGTCGGGCACGGGCGCCAGCAGGCGGGCTTCGGGCTCGATGCCCATGCGCGACAGGGCGGACGCATTGTCAAGCAATGGCGCATCCGCATGGGCTCTCACCCAGCGCCACAGGGCAGTGCGGGCGGGCGTCATCGGCAGCGCAGGCCCGGAACGCCGCGGCGGCAGAGGCGGACCGGCCTGCCCCGGCAGGGACGAGGGACCGGTCAGGCGCGGTCGTTGCGCGGGGCGTTGATCCGCGGAAGTCGCGGCTTCCTGCGCAGTGGCGGGACGGGGCCGGCGGGACGATGAAGGAACAGAAGGAACAGAAGGAACGGGGCTGGGCATGGGGTCGGGGGAGGAGGGACGCCCCCCGGCCATCGGCGGGCACAGGGCAAGATGGCACGCCTCTGGCGCCATCGCGCCCACCCGCGCGAACCGGCTTCGCGCCAAGCGAAGCGGGGGTGCGCCGTCTCTGCCAGCCACCCGGCCCCGCAACGCCCTCCATCAGCCCCCTTCCGTCGCCCCTACGGAACCCGCGGCGTCTCGGCCGCGCGGGCCGCTGCCGCATGGGCAGCGATGCGATCTGCGGGGGCGAGCCCCTCGGGCCGGCGGGCATAACGCTGTGCGAGCACCGCGCACACCATGAGCTGCAACTGGTGGAACACCATCAGCGGCAGCACGATGGCCCCCACCGCGTGCGAGGCGAACAGCACCTTGGCCATGGGCACGCCGCTCGCCAGGCTTTTCTTGGAGCCGCAGAACACCACCGTGATCTCGTCCTCTTTCGAAAACCCGAACCGCCGGCTGATCCAGGTCGTGGCCGCCAGCGCGATGGCCAGAATCACCGCGCACACGACCAGCAGCCCGGCCAGCGCCGGCAGTGGAATCTGCCGCCACAGCCCCTCGATCACGGCCGCGCTGAAGGCCGTATAGACCACCAGCAGGATCGAGCCCTGGTCCACGAACTTGAGCACCGCGGCACGGCGCTGCACGAAGCCGCTGATCCACGGGCGCAGCAGATGGCCCGACAGGAAGGGAACGAACAATTGCAGCGTGATGCGCCCGATGCTGGCCAGCAGATCGTGCGTGCCCCCACCCGCTGCGCCGCCCGCGCCATGCGCCATGGGAACGCCCGGCAGCAGCCAGCCCACCAGCAGCGGCGTGATCACGATGCCCAGCAGCGTCGAGCCCGAGGCCGCGCACACGGCGGCAGGCATGTTGCCGCGCGCCATGGCGGTGAAGGCGATGGCCGACTGCACGGTCGCCGGCAGCACGCACAGGAAGAGCACGCCCAGGTACAGCTCGGGCGTGACCAGCGGCTGCAGCACCGGCCGCAGCGCCCAGCCGATGAGCGGAAAGAGCACGAAGGTGGAGGCCACCACCACGAGGTGCAGGCGCCAGTGCGACAGGCCGGCCACGATGGCCTCCCGCGACAGCTTGGCACCGTGCAGGAAGAACAGCAGCGCCACCGCGGCCAGCGTGGCCTGCTCGAAGCCCTGGGCCACCCGCCCCCAGGCAGGCAGCAGGCTGGCCAGCGCTACGGTGGCGAGCAGCGCGAGGGTGAAATTGTCGGGAAGGAAGCGGGAGCGGGCCATGGAACACTGAACCTTTGCAATCGGATGGCCGCCATTAGGCCCGGCGCGCGATCCAAAGAGAAATGGATTTATCTGATGGTTTTATGATGGGAAATCATGAATGTCACGCTGCGCCAGCTCCATGTCTTTCGCGCGGTCGCCGCCACGCGCCATTTCAGCCGCGCGGGCGAACAGATCGGCCTGACGCAACCCGCGGTCAGCCGCTGCATCACCGAACTGGAGGCGCAACTGGGCCTGCAGCTGCTCAACCGCACCACGCGCGAGGTCGAGCTGACCGAGGCGGGCCGCAGCCTCGCCGCCCGCCTGGAGCGCGTGCTGGAAGACCTGGACGCGGTGCTGCTGGACGTGCGCGGCATGGCGTCCGAACGGCGGGGCCGGGTGCGCGTGGCCAGCAGCCCCACGCTTTCGGCCCACCTCATGCCCGACTGCATCGCCCGCTGCCAGCGCGAGATTCCGGGCCTGCAGATCGTGCTGCTGGACCGCATCCAGAACGACGTGCTGGCGAGCGTGCTGTCGGGCGAGGTGGATTTCGGCGTGGTGATCGATCCTGGCGAGCGCGAAGCACTCACCTGCGAGTCCATCCTCACCGAGCCCTTTTGCGTGGCCTGCCCGCCCAGCCATCCCCTGGCGCGCAGGCGCAGCGTGCGCTGGACCGATCTGGCGGGCGAGCCGCTGGTTTTGCTCGACCATGCCTCGGGCAGCCGGCGCCTCATCGACCAGGCGTTGTCCGCCCAGGGCGTGGCCGCCACCGTGGCGCAGGAGGTCGGCCACCCGACCACGATCTTCCGCATGCTGGCCGCGGGCCTGGGCATCACCGTGGTGCCCACGCTGGCATTGCCGCCAGAGGGCCTGCCCGGGGTGGCCGTGCGCCCGCTGCGCCCGCGCGTGGACCGCGAAATCGTGCTCGTCCACCGCCTCAACCGGGCGCTGGCGCCGGTGGCCCAGGCCGCGTGGGACTTGGTGCGGACGGTGGCTCAGGAGCGGCAGACAAGAAGTCCGACCCGTGCAGAGCCAAGGCACTCGACCGAAGCGACGTCATAAGACTTGCATCGCCAAGCCTTCGAAACCCGCTCTCAGCGGCTTGCGCCAGCGCCCTAACGCTGAGGCGCCGGCCCAGCGTTGTAATCGCGGTTCTGGATCGGCGCGCTGCGTCCAAGAACACGACCGCTCGGTGGCGCGGCAGCGTCGGCAGACGCACTGCTTTGGGCGTGCGCGCCAGGGTTCACCCTGTGCTGATAAAACTCCTTCGCATCGGGCGTGTCGAACATCATGGTTTGCATGTCGGGGTCGAAAGACTCCTGACGCGTGAAGCTCGAGGACGGAGAAGACACAGAGGCTGGCGGTTTTTCCGTTTTCGGTTTGGGCGTGTAGCTGCCTTGTGCATAGACACCGCCCTGCGCGGCCGCTTGCGCCATCAACTGTTGGTGCCGCTGCTCCTTGACGCTGAGTGGGCGGGCCGAAGACGACTCCCCACCGATCCGCGTGCGGGGGCGAGCACCATGCTCCGACGCAGTGGCGCCCGATTGGGCACGAGACGCGGGCATTCCCGACAGAGCGGAATGCGAATGGCGCGAGGTCTTTTCTGAAGAGCTTCCAGAGGCCTTTTTGTCCCCGTCTTTGGGCTGTGCTTGCGCATCGGATGGCTTGCGCCCGATGCCTAATTTGCTGAGGCCGAACATGGAGTGCTTCCCTCGAGTGAGAACATGGGTTCACTTTAGTCCCGCAGTCTGCCCGCGCAGACCATGATGCGAAGCAGGATTTCAATGAACGCAGCGCTCCGGGATCACCAGCCGTAGAACCCCGCCAACACCAGCGCCGCCTCCGGCGTGAATTCGCCCCGCGCCAGCCGCGCATGCACCTCGGCGGCGGGCAGCAGTTCGAACCGCTCCACCTCGCCGTCCTGGTTCTCTGGCACCAGGCCCTCGGGCACGGTGGCGTGGAACCAGTCGATGCGCTCGACCATGTAGCCCACGCCTTCGCCATCGCTGCTGGGTCGGGCGAAGTCCACGTGGCCGGCGTGCGCCACGGAGTGCAGCGCGCCGATGCGCAGGCCCGCCTCTTCCCAGGTTTCCCGCTCCAGGGCGGTGTCCAGCGTGTCGGCGGCGCTCACCATGCCGCCCATGAGCGTGTCCCACCGGCCGGGGTGGGTGGGTTTGTCGAAGGCGCGCTGCTGCACCCACGCGCGGCCGTCGGGCGCACTGGCCACCAGGTGCACGGCCTGGGTGGCGAGCCCCAAGGGGCGCACCGCGGCGCGCTCCACGGTGCCGACGCGCTCGCCGGCGGCGTTGCACACGGCGAGCTGCTCGTCGCGCCAGGCCCCGCAGCGGCCGGCCTGGCGCAGCGCCTGCGCCAGGGCCGCCAGGGCGGCGGTCGCGTCGCCCGCCGGGGCATCGAGGTGCCATGCAGGCGCACCGAGATGCTCCTTTTTTAATAGCAACCAAGGCAAAGAATCTCCCGGCGTGAGGGCGATTTCATCCAAAACGCCCTCGGCGACCGAGCCCACGGCATGCCCGGCGACCAGAAACGGCAGGCGCGGCGCGGCGGGGGGCTGCTGCGCCTGGCGGCGCGCGGCGGGCACCCAGCCCGGCACGGGTTGCCCGCTCATTCGAGGGTGAGGATGGTGCAGCCCGTGGTCTTGCGGGCCTCCAGGTCGCGGTGCGCCTGCTGCACGTCGCGCAGGGGGTGGCGCTGCTCGATGTGGATCTTGACTGCGCCGCTTTGCACCACCGCGAACAGGTCGTCCGCCATGGCCTGCGTGGCCTCGCGCGTGGCGATGTGGGTGAAGAGCGTCTGCCGCGTGACGTACAGCGACCCCTTGGCGCCCAGCACGCCCGGCGGGAACGCCGGCGCAGGGCCCGAGGCATTGCCGAAGGTGGCCATGAGGCCGAAGGGACGCAGGCAGTCGAGCGACTTCTCCCAGGTGTCCTTGCCCACGGAGTCGTACACCACCTTCACGCCCTTGCCGCCGGTGATGTCCTTCACGCGCGCGGCGAAGTCCTCGGTGCGGTAGTTGATGGCGTGCGCCGCGCCGTTGGCGAGCGCGAGGCGGCATTTTTCGTCGCTGCCGGCCGTGCCGATGAGCTGCAGGCCCAGGGCCTTGGCCCACTGGCAGGCGATCAGGCCCACGCCGCCGGCGGCCGCGTGAAAGAGCACGTGGTCGCCGGGCTGCAGGCCCTCGGCGGGCAGCGTCTTCTTGAGCAGGTACTGCGCCGTGAGGCCCTTGAGCATCATGGCCGCGCCGGTCTCGAAGCCGATGGCGTCGGGGAGCTTGCAGACGGTCTTGGCGGGCATCACGCGCACTTCGGAGTAGCTGCCGGGCGGGTTGCTGGCGTAGGCCGCGCGGTCGCCGGCCTTCAGGTGCGTGACGCCCTCGCCCACGGCTTCGACGATGCCTGCGCCCTCCATGCCGATGGTGGCCGGCATGGGCAGCGGGTACAGGCCCGTGCGGTGGTACACGTCGATGAAGTTCAGGCCCACCGCATGGTGGCGGATGCGGATCTCGCCCGGGCCGGGGTCGCCGACGGCCACATCGACGACATGGAGTTCTTCGGGGCCGCCATGCTGGCGGATCTGGACGGCAAGGCTCATGGGGAACACTCCTGCAAGCTGAGAAGGGGGAAGGAACGAGAGAACGAAAAGCGGGCGACCGGCTGACGGAAAGCGGGTGAATCCTGCCATGTTTTGCCGCGGCCTGCCGGGGCGAGGCGCTACAGTCCTCGCCCATGACGCAACGACTCACCCCGGGCATGATCGCCCTGCTGGCCACCGCGCCGCTGCTGTGGGCCGGCAACGCAGTGGTGGGCCGGCTGGTCCACACGCTGGTGCCGCCCGTCACGCTGAACTTCATGCGCTGGGCGCTGGCGTTCCTGGTGCTGCTGCCGCTGGCGTTCCGCGTGCTGGGGCCGCAAAGCCCGCTGTGGCCGCACTGGCGGCGCTATGCGGCGCTCGGGCTGCTGGGCATCGGCTGCTACAACGCGCTGCAGTACATGGCGCTGCAGACCTCCACGCCGCTGAACGTGACGCTCGTGGGCTCCAGCCTGCCGCTGTGGATGCTGACGGTGGGCGCGCTGTGCTTCGGCGCGCCCGTGCGGCGCCCGCAACTCATCGGCGCGGTGCTGTCCATGGCCGGGGTGCTGCTGGTGCTGAGCCGGGGCGAGTGGGGCCAGTTGCTTGCGCTGCGCCTGGTGCCCGGCGATCTGTTCATGGTGCTGGCGACGATCTCCTGGGCGTTCTACAGCTGGCTGCTGTCGCGCACGCACGAGCCGGCCACGGTGCGCTCGGACTGGGCGGCGTTCCTGATGGCGCAGATGGTGTTCGGCCTGGCCTGGTCGGGCGCCTTCGCCAGCGGCGAATGGGCGCTGGGCCACACGCACATCGAATGGGGCTGGCCGCTGGCCGCGGCGCTGGCCTTCATCGCGCTCGGGCCGGCCATCCTGGCCTACCGATGCTGGGGCGTGGGCGTGCAGCGCGCGGGCCCGGCGGTGGCGGGGTTCTTCATCAACCTCACGCCGCTCTTCGCCGCCGTGATGTCGGCGATGTTCCTGGGCGAGACGCCGCGCCCCTACCACGCGGCGGCGTTCCTGCTGATCGTGGGCGGCATCGTCGCCTCATCCCGGCCCCACAAGGCCTGACCGGCCATCCGAGGCAAAACGGCCTCCAGCGCAATCGATACTAGGGCATAACGCTATTAAAAATATAGCAATCCAGCAGTCCGCCTGTGGGCCGGGTCGCTGACGCGGCCGGCCCGAAGCACAGGCGCGGCTGGTTTAGAGCGGCTCAGAGCGGCCCGGGCAGGGGCGCGCTCGGCGCGGCGGTGCCGGCAAAGCGCTCCACCAGTTCCTCGACCGGCAGGGGGCGTGCGAAGAGGTAGCCCTGGTACAGGTCGCAGCCGTGCAGCGCCAGGAAGTCCTTTTGCTCGGCGGTCTCCACGCCTTCGGCGATCACCTGCAGCTCCAGGTTGCGCGCCATGCCGATGATGGTCTGCACGATCACGTCGTCGGTGGGGCGCACGCCCAGGTTGCGCACGAACGACTGGTCGATCTTGAGCTGGTGCAGCGGCAGCCGCGTGAGGTAGGCCAGCGACGAATAGCCGGTGCCGAAATCGTCCACCGAGAACCGCACGCCCTTGGTGCGCAGCAGGTGCATCTTGGCGACCGAGTCTTCCACGTTGTCCAGCACCAGCGATTCGGTCAGTTCCAGCTCCAGCAGGTGCGGGCGGATGCCGGTCTCCTGGATCACCTCGACCACGCCCGAGACGAAGTCGGGGTGGCGGAACTGCCGCGCGCTCACGTTCACCGAGACGTGCACGTTGCGCAGGCGCGCGTCGCGCTGCCACTCGGCCAGCTGCTCGCAGGCCGTGCGCAGCACCCACATGCCGATGGGCACGATCAGTTCGCTCTCCTCGGCCACCGCGATGAAGTGGCCGGGGGCCACCAGGCCGCGCTCGGGGTGCTGCCAGCGCAGCAGCGCCTCCACGCCCACCATGGTGCCGGGCAAGGTGAACTGCGGCTGGTAGTGCAGCACGAACTGGCCCTGCTGGATGGCGACCTGCAGGTCCACTTCGAGCTGCGCGCGCTGGGTGATGACCACCTGCATCTGCGGATCGAAGAAGCACAGGCCGTGGCCGCGCCGGGCCTTGACCTGGTACATGGCGATGTCGGCCTGCTTGAGCAGCTCGGCCGCCGACTGCCGCGAGTCGCCGAACACGGTTGCGCCGATGCTGCAATTGCTGTGGTGCGTCTGCGCCCGCAACTGGTAGGGCTTGCTGAGCGCCAGCAGGATCTTCTCGCCGATGCGCCGCGCCAGCGTGGCGGCCTCCTGCGGGTCGCGCGCCAGGTCGCACAGCATGACCACGAACTCGTCGCCGCCCAGCCGCGCCACGGTGTCGGTGGTGCGCACGCAATCCTTCAGGCGCACCGCCACCTGCTGCAGCAGCAGGTCGCCCACTTCGTGGCCCTGCGTGTCGTTGAGGGTCTTGAAATGGTCCAGGTCGAGGAACAGCAGCGCCCCCAGCTCCCGCGAGCGCGCCGCCGTGGCGGCAGCCTGGTTGAGCCGGTCCAGCAGCAGGCGCCGGTTGGGCAGGCCGGTCAGCAGGTCGTAGAAGGCGAGGTTCTCGATCTCGGCGCTGGCCAGGCGCAGGTCGGTCACGTCGTGGTAGGAGATCATCAGGCCGCCCTCGGGCGTGGCGCGCTCGGTGATCTGGATGAAGTGGCCGTTGGGCAGCATCTGCTCGTGCGTGCCCTGCGGGTGGCGCTGCAGGGCCAGGCGCTGGTCGACCCATTCGCGGCGCTGCCGCTCGCTGGCATCGGGCAGGTGGTGCAGCACCGTCGCCTCCAGCAGCGCGCGGAACGGCAAGCCATTGGTCATCACGCCGCGCAGCCAGGGAAACATGTCCTCGAAGCGGCGGTTCCACTGCAGCACTTCCAGGTCGCGGCCCAGCAGCACGAAGCCGGTGACCATGGAGCCCAGCGCCTGGTCGAGCGTGGACTTGGAGCTGGCCAGCGCCATGCGCGCGCGGTTCATGCGCGTGAGGTAGGCGATGGTGAACAGGCCCGCCACGGCCACGGTCACGCCGAAGAACAAGGCCACGAGCACGATGGCCGTGCGCTCGCTGCGCCAGGCCGACAGCGCCGCCGCTTCGGGCAGGCTGGCCGAGATCCAGAAATCCGGGTACAGGATGGGCCGCGCCACCACCAGCGACGACACGCCGGTGATGCGCGCGCCCTGGCCCCAGGCGCTGATGGGCACGCCGACCTCGCTCAGCGGATGCACCCGCGCACGGTGGCGCGCATCGCCCCGGCCCGAGAACCCCAGCAGCATCTGCCCCTGCCCGCGCTCCAGCGTGACCTCCAGCCCGGAAATGTCCACCGCCTGCGTGAGCACCGACACCAGCATGCTGGTGGGCACCTGGGCCACGGCGATCAAACGCTCGCCGTTCAGGGCGCGCACGTGGCGGGCCACGTACAGCACGCGCTCGGAACTGGCGAAGCTGATGGTCGGCACGCTGATCGCCAGCGTGGGCACGGGCTGGCCCATGACTTCTTCGAAGAAGCCCGAGGGCAGCTCCATCCCCACGCGCCCGCCGGCCGTGTCCGAGGAGGCGACCACCTTGCGCTGCCCGTCCAGCAGGGCCACGTAGCGCACCATGAGGTTCTGGCGCGCGGCCGCGCGCAGCAGCTGGCTCACCACGCCGGGATCGCGGGATTCGTGCACCTGCTCGCGCATCGCCATCAGGTCGGCGGTGCTGGCCAGCAGCACATCCAGGCCGAGCAGCGACCGGTTGACCGCGGCCTCGGCGCCGGTGGCAAAGCGCGTGACCTGCGCCTCGCTCTCGGCCAGGGCGGCATGCCGCGTGCTCCACACCAGCCATGCGGCCGCCCCGGCCAGGGCCAGCAGAAACACGGCCACGACACTGCCGACGGCGATGCGGATGCGCCTGGAAATGGACAGCATCACGGGGCCCGGGGGGCGGTGATGCCGCGCGCAGGGCCGACGGTGCGGTTCCAGAGGTCCACGCAGGCGGGGCCGCAGCGCCGCTGCCAGTTCGCCAGCACGGTGGTGCGCAGGATCTCCACGCGCCGCGCATCGTCGGCCGCCGACACCGGCACCACCACCATGGACCCCTTGGCGCCCTTCACGCAGGTGGGCCGGCCCGTGTTGCACGCGAGCCCCTCGGTCGTCTCGCGCTCGGCATCGGCCCAGATGGCGGCCTCCAGGCGGGGCACCTCGCGCTGCAGCAGGGTGCGCAGGTCGGGGGGCAGCGAGTTCCACACATCGCGGTTGGCCCCGAAGATCGACAGGCCCCAGGTGAGCGGCATGGGATAGACGTACTGGGTCACCTCGTACAGCCCCATGGTGTTGCCCGACATGGTGCCGGTCACGGCGCATTCGCTGTCGCCGGCCTTGAGGCTGGCCACCATCTGGCCGAAGCCCGTGTGCACCGGAATGCCGCCCACCGCGCTGATGAAGTCCGCCTGCGAGGCCGAGGCCACGCGGATGCGCCGGCCGGACAGGTCGGCCAGGCCCGTCATGGCGTTCTTGCAGAAGATCACCTGGGCCGGATAGACGTAGATGGCCAGCATCTCCATGTTGCGCTCCTGGCGCAGCGACGCCTCCAGATACGGGCGAAACGCGGCGACCGTGGTGCGCAGGCTGGCGATGTCGGGACTGAGGCCCGGCAGATCGGGCGCCGTGTACTGCGGGTACTGCGCGGTCAGGGAGCTCATCAGCACGGTGCCGAAGGGCACGACGCCCAGCTCGACCAGTCGCAGCATCTCCATGCCCGGCACGCCCGCGCGATCGAACGGCACGATGGTGGACGAGAACCGGCCATTGCTGAGCCGGGCGAGTTCCTGCGTCCAGAACGGCGCCTCGCGCTGCGTGTACTGCGACAGGGCGCCCAGGCTGCCCACCACGCGCAGCATGAACGGCGCGGGGGTCGGGGCCGGGGTGGATGCGCCCGGTCCGCCGGCGCCGGCGGCCGGGGGGCTCTGGGCGTGCCCTGCCAGGGGAGCGCAGCAGAGCCAGGCCAGTGCCAGTCGGCACAGTGCGCGGGTCAGGAAAAGGTGTTGCATGAAGGAACGCCGTGGTTCTTGTTGCCGTGTCGCCGCCAGAGATTTCTCCCTCCCCGGCTTTTGTACCATCTTGCTGCGATTTGACCAATGGGCAGCGACCCAGGAGCGATCCGTTTGACAACACCCGCGCGCCCGGCACGGCGCGCCACCGGATACCCCGCGGCCGGCCGCCGCCGGCACGCGTTCACCGACCCGCGGTTCAGAGCCAGCCCGCCCGCCGGAAGCGGTAGTACAGGTAGCCGCACACGCTCAGGATGAGCACCAGCGCCGCCGGATAGCCGTAGGTCCACTTCAGCTCGGGCATGCCCTCGAAGTTCATGCCCCAGATGCCGGCGAACGCGGTGCAGACCGCGAAGATGCTGGCCCAGGCCGCCAGGCGCTTGGTGATCTCGTTCTCCTCGATCGTCACCATGGACAGGTTCACCTGGATGGCCGTGCCGATGGTGTCGCGCATGGCGTCGATCGAGCCGTTGATGCGGCTCAGGTGGTCGAGCACGTCCCGGAAATAATCCTGCGAGCCCATGCACACCTGGGGCACGCGCCCGCCGTGCAGCTTGCCCACCCCCTCCATCAGCGGCGCCACCGCCCGCTTGAGCACCATGGCGTGGCGCTTGAGTTCGTAAAGGCGCTGGATGTTGTTGTGCGGCGCGCCCTTGGTGAAGATCTGCTGCTCGATCTGCTCCAGCTCCACCTCCAGCGCGTCGATCACCGGAAAGTAGCGGTCCACCACCGCGTCCAGCAGGGCATACAGCACGAAGCCCGACCCGGTGCGCAGCAGTTCGGGCTGGCGCTCGCAGCGCTCGCGCACGCCCAGGAACCCGAGCTTGCTGCGGTTGCGCACCGACAGCACGTAGTTGCTGCCCACGAACACATCGACCTCGCCCACGTTGATGCCGCCCTGCTCCGGGTCGGGCTCGACCAGGTGCAGCACGGCGAACAGCGAATTGCCGTATTCCTCGATCTTGGGGCGCTGGTGGCCGTGCTGGGCGTCCTCCACGGCGAGTTCGTGCAGGCCGAACTCCTGCTGCATCTCTGCGAGCTCCTGCGGCGTGGCATCGGCCAGGGCCACCCAGACGAAGCAGCCCGGCAGGGAGACGTAATCGCTGATGTGGTCGACCGAGATATCGGCCAGCTTGGCACCGTTTTGGTAGGCAACGCAATTGATCAGCATGGGGCAATTCAGGACGACGGCAACGCCCTGGATCTTGCCATGCCGGCGTTACGTTTCGGCGCTCCCGAGGTCCCGGGGCGGCAGCGGCAAAAAAGCCTGCAGCCGCACGTCGTAGTCCCAGCGCGTCAGCCGGTGGCGCGCCGGCAGCGCCTCGGTGCCGGACCGCTCGGGCGCCGGGTGCTCCAGCGTCACCAGGCTGTTGGGCGCATGGGCGCGCAGGCGCACCGACACGGCCGTGCCCGCCCGGGCCGCCCACAGGCCGGGCAGCACCTCGGCCAGGCCCGGTTCGTGTGCATGGCCGGACAGCAGCAGCTGTGCACCCGCCTCCCGCCAGCGCGCCAGGGCCTCGCCCGCGCGGTGGGGCCGGTGCTCGGTGTCGCTCGTGGGGTGCACCACCAGCGGGTGGTGCGTGACCACGATGCGCCAGCGGTCGCGCGGGGCCGCGGCCAGGCGCTGCGCCACCGCGTCGATCTGGGCATGCGACAGGCTGCCGCGCTCGTGCCGCCAGGGGCGCGTGGTGTTCACCCCCACGGCCAGGAAGCCGTCCACGTCGCACACGGGCTCCAGGTCGCGCCCCCACCAGCGCTCGTAGCGGCGGTAGGCCCGGCCCAGCCGCTCCCACCAGGCGAAAAGCGGCACGTCGTGGTTGCCGGGCATGACCAGCAGGCGCGGCACACCCAGCCCGGCGATGAACGCGTGCGCCTGCTCGAACTGCTCGGCCGTGGCGCGCTGCGTGAGATCGCCCGACACCACCAGCAGCGACACGTCCAGCGTCTTGACCAGCCGGGCAACGGCCGCGCACACGCGCGGATCGTGCGCACCGAAGTGCAGGTCCGACAGGTGCATGAGAACGCTCATGGGCGGCCTTCGGGGCGGGCGGCTCAGCCGGCCGCCAGGCCGGGCACGGCCACCGGGGCGCCCTCCGGGACGGCGGCCGGGGGCGGATCGGCCACCGGCACGGCGCCCTCGGCGGCAGGATCGTCGTCTCGTGCCGTGGCGGTGGGCGCCACCAGCCACAGCGGGCGCTCTTCCACCCGAAAACGCAGCGGCGGTGCCATCCATTCGCGCTCGCCGTCGAAGGCCACCTTCACGCGGTGCGGCCGCCAGGTGGGCTCCACCACCATCTCGGCGCAGGCCAGGCTGATGACGGCCTCATCGCGCGCCAGTTGGCCCACGGCGGCATTCCACACGGTGCGCGCGGTGGCAGCGCGGCCCTGGGGCTTGAGCAGCAGCACCGCCAGGCGGTCGCCGTCGGCCACGTCCTGGGCCTGCGGAATGCCCAGGCGTTCCAGTTGCAGGGGGTTGTTGCCGACGAACAGCGTGGAGGCGAAGAACTCTTCGCGCGTGGGATCGGCCACCCGGTGCTGGCGCAGCGCCACGCGCCAGCGGCGCGCCGAGGCCGGACGGAAGAAGCTCCACACCGCCGACACGATGGCCACCCAGCGCGAGCGGCCGAAGCGGCGCGAGGCCAGCTCGCGCTCCTCCAGCAGGCGCGGGTACAGCCCCACGCTGGCGTTGACGAGGAACATGCGTTCGTTGACGAAGCCCACGCTCACCGGCCGTGCATCACCCGAGTCCATGGCGGCCAGGATGTCGTTGGCCGCCTGCTCGGGGTCGAGCGACAGGCTCTGCTCGCGCGCGAAATAATTGAAGGTGCCCACCGGAATGACGCCCATGCGCACCTGGTGCTTCCAGGCGGCGGTGGCCACCGCGTTGATGGTGCCGTCCCCGCCCGCGGCCACCACCAGGCCGCCGTCGGCCTGGGCGGCGAGCGCAGCCTCTTCGGCCGCCTGGACGATGCCGGCGCGCTGCGCGGGCACGTGCCACTGCACGGCGTTGCTTTGCAGGGGCGCCAGGCCCTCGAGGCGGGCTCGCAGCTGGCCATGGTCGGCACCGGGCCGGTGGGGCACCACCAGATGGATCGGGCCACGGCCCTTTGGCATGGACGCTGGCAGGTCGTTGGATGGCATGTCGGGAAGGCTTTCGAGGGGAGTATCACCCTGCGCAGGGCTGGATCCGATCGGGCTCGGGGGGCGGTGCCCGCACCGCGGGACGCCCGATTCTGCACATGGCCCGGGCAGGGGGGCATCGGCAGGCAGGCGCACCCCTTGTCAGCCATGGCCGACACGCCAAGGCGCCGCCCTCAAACCCCGACGGATCGCCAGGAAATGGGATTGGCCGCCCGCCACGCGCCTGCCACCATTGCCGCCCTGGTCCACTCCCTTGCTGCGCGATCCATGCCACTGCCCCGCTGCCATCCCTGCCCTGCCCGCCCTGCGCAGCCACGCCCGAACCCGCGGCCCGCCTCGCCGGAGGCCCGCGCATGATGGACGTCCAGGCCATGGCCCTGTGGGCCGGATCGCACCCCCTGACCGTCTGGACCGGGGGCTTGGTCATCGCGCTGGTGGCCGCCGCTGCGGCCTGGGCGGCCAACGGGCCGCTGCACACGCACGGGGCCCGGTGGGTCGCCCCCTGGGCCGAGCGCTGGGGCGCGCCGCAAAACGCCGGCGCGCGGCTGCTGGCCACCCTGTGCGTGGCTGCCCTGCTGCTGCTGGCGTGCGCGCAGGCGCTGGCCGCCATCGCCGCGGAATGGGCCGCGCCCACCGCGTGGGCCCTGTTCGACGACACCCTGGCCGCCACGCTGCGCGCCACCGCCAGCGTGGCCACGCTCACCCTGTTCGCGAACCTGACCCATGCCGGCGACACCGCCGTGCTGACGGTGCTGGCCGTGGCGGTGGCCGCCGCCCTCTGGCTGCGCCGCTACCGCCTGCTGGCCCTGGGCTGGACGGCGGCACTGGCTGGCAACGGGCTGCTCACGCGCGGCTTCAAGCACACCTTCGAACGCGTGCGACCGGTGCACACGCACGAGATCGCCGTGGCCGACGGTTTCAGCTTTCCGAGCGGGCACAGCAGCAGCTCGCTGGTGGCCTACGGCATGCTGGCCTATCTGGCGCTGCGCCTGCTGCCAGCGCGCTGGCACCTGCCGGCCGTGCTGCTGGCGGTGGCCACCGTGTTCACCGTGGGCTGGAGCCGCGTGGTGCTGCAGGTGCACTTTGCCAGCGACGTGCTCGCCGGCTGGCTCACCGGCGGGGCATGGCTCGTGTGCTGCGTGATGATGATGTCGGGCATCGGCCACTGGCGGCGCTCCCGCGCCGCGCCTGTGGCCTGAGAACGTGTTCCATGTCTTTTTGGAGTCGCGCCAAAAGGCATTGAACACGTTCTGAGGGCCTCAGCCCGCCGCACGCCCCGCGCGGTCCGCCGCCAGAGACCAGCCGAACACCGCCAGCCCGCCCAGCGCCAGCAGCACGCCCACCCAGCCGGTGGAGGTCCAGCCCAGCCCGGCCGTGATCGCCACGCCGCCCAGCCAGGCGCCCAGCGCGTTGGCGCAATTGAAGGCCGAGTGGTTGAGGGCCGCGGCCAGGGTCTGCGCCTCGCCGGCCACGTCCATCAGCCGGATCTGCAGCGCCGGGCCGATGGCGACGACCGTGCCCAGCAGGAACGTCGCCGCGGCCGCCGTGACCACATGGTGCGCCGCGAACACGAAGCCGCCCAGCACCACGATGGACCACAGCAGCAGCCCGCCGATCGTGCGCATCAGCGACTTGTCCGCCAGGCGGGCGCCCACCAGGTTGCCCGCCACCATGCCCGCGCCGAACAATGCCAGCACCAGCGGCACGCCGGCCAGCGGCAACCCGGCCACCTCGGTCAGCGTGGGCTTGATGTAGCTGAACACCGAGAACATGCCACCGAAGCCGATCGCCCCGATGCCCAGCGTGAGCCACACCTGCTTGCG
The DNA here is from genome assembly GCF_030158995.1 of Acidovorax sp. SUPP2825. Lineage (NCBI taxonomy): Bacteria > Pseudomonadati > Pseudomonadota > Betaproteobacteria > Burkholderiales > Comamonadaceae > Acidovorax > Acidovorax sp. SUPP2825. Next base: position 330,537 of record NZ_BQXK01000003.1, read on the forward strand.
CCGCAGGGCGCCCAGCTCGCGCCAGGGGCTGGCGCCTTCGGCCGGCGGCTGGTAGGGCACGCCCCGGCGCACCATGGCCATGGCCGCCACCGCGATCAGCCCCACGAAGACGAACGCCGCGCGCCAGCCGAACACCTGCCCCAACCATGCCGCGATGGGCACCCCCAGCAGGGTGGCCCCGGTCAGCCCCAGCATCACCAGCCCCACCGCGTGGGCGCGCCGCCCCGGTGGCGCGAGCGACGCCGCCACCAGCGCCGCGACGCCGAAATACGTGCCGTGCGGCAGCCCCGTCACGAAGCGCAGCACGTTCAGCGACAGGTATCCGGGCGCCATCGCCGAGGCGAAATTTCCGAGCGCATACACCCCCATCAACGCGATCAGCAACGCCCGCCGTCCCCAGCCCGCAGCCAGCACGGCCAGCACCGGCGCACCGATCACCACGCCCAGCGCGTAGGCGCTGATGACATGGCCCGCCTGCGGAATGCTCACGCCGATGTCGCGCGCCACTTCGGGCAGCAGGCCCATGATGACGAACTCGCCGGTGCCGATGGAAAACCCGCCCAGGCCCAGCGCCAGCACGGCGCGCAGCAGCGTGCGGTCGTCCCTGGCGGGGGCGGCGGGAGAAGGTGTGGCCGCCAGGGCGTCGGGGGATGGGGAGGGAATGGAAGGCGTGGTCATGGAGAAATGGCCGGCGGGGCGGATCAGGGTTAACCCGCAGGCCGGAGACCATATCACGCCGCGCCGCGCTCCGCAGGTCGGGGGACATCCCCCACGCCCCGCTATGCTGCGGCTGCATCGGTCTGCCCCTCCGGTGAGCCGCCTTGCATCCATCCCCTCCAAGGAGCCCCCATGAACGACCAACCCTGGCACGGCGTGCGCGTGCTGGCCTTCGACATCTTCGGCACCGTGGTGGACTGGCACGGCAGCATCGTGCGCGAGGTGCAGGCCCTCTACCCGCACGTGGACGCCGACGCCTTCGCGCTGGCCTGGCGCGAGGGGTACCAGCCCGCCATGCAGCGCGTGCGAAGCGGCGAACTGGGCTGGACCCGCATCGACGAGCTTCACCGCCTGATCCTGGACGGCCTGCTGCCCCGCTTCGGCCTGCAGCACCTGACCGAGCCCGAGCGCCAGCACCTGAACCGCGTGTGGCACCGGCTCGACCCCTGGCCCGACAGCGTGGAGGGCCTGCAGCGCCTGAAGCGCCGCTATACGATCACCACGCTCTCCAACGGCAACATCGGCCTGCTGACGAACATGGCCAAGCGGGCCGGCCTGCCCTGGGACTGCATCCTGAGCGCCGAGGTGTTCCGTGCGTACAAGCCCGATCCCTCGGTGTACCTGGGCGTGGCCCGCACGTTCGACCTGGTGCCGGGGCAGGTGATGATGGTCGCGGCCCACCACGAGGACTTGGCGGCGGCGCGGGAATGCGGGCTGCGGACGGCCTACATCGAGCGGCCATGGGAGTTCGGGAGGGCCAGGCCGAAGGACGTGTCACCGCAGGCAGGAAACGACTGGCATGCGGAGAGTCTGGTAGGGCTGGCGGAGCGACTGGGCGCGTAAGCCGGCACTCGAGGCGCCAGCATCGCACGTGGGACGGCGGCAGGTAAGCTCGCCGTATAACCACAGTGCCGAGGGATGGATGACCGAACAAACGTTGATGTGTCGACGCGACGGCTGCAGCAAGCCCGTCGAAATATCCGATCCAGGCCCGATGCGCCGGTTCATCCTCCAACTCCAGCAGTTGTACCGGGCCTCGACGCTGGCCGGTGACAACGCGGCGCAGTATTGGGCCGACATCGCGGTGAACTCCAGAAGCCCTTGGGCTCCATTGGCACACGTCCCCGGCGCCGTCGCGGTGCTATGGACACCCGAAATAGCACCAACCACCGCACTCACGCTCGGAACGGCAGGTTATGGCTTCGCCGCTCTGCCCAAGAACCTGATTCACTTCACTACGACAGCCGGTGCTGCAGGGATAGCACGCACCGGAGTGATCCGAGCCAGCGCTCTCCCCCGTCATGGCATCTATGGCCCAGGTGTCTATATGGCGCGCATCGGGCGCCCCATCAATCTGATCGTGGCAGCGCAGGCCCGGGTTCCGATCATGCTGGCCACGCCAGCGGGCACGGCACGTATTCTCCCTTACCTGGTGTAGGTGAGATGGGGACTCAACGGCGTTAAGGTCACCCGATGAGCAAACGGAAGCCCTCCGACTATCTTCAAACGGCAACGATCTGGTTTGCCTGGGCCTGCTGGGCCATCGCCTACTGGCAATCGAGTTGGTGGTGGGTGGCGGGGTCCATGGTTCCTTATCTTCTTTCGCAGAGTTTCGGCCACCTTTTGGACCAAGACAAAGACGGCGGATGAATTGCCAGGCCGCAGCCTCTTCGGGATTTCCGAATGCTCAACCCGCCACCATCCCCTGCACGAACCGCCGCACGCGCGCATCGAACTCCGCGCTGGTCGCGGTGAACTCCACCCCCGCCAGCACCTGATCGCCCGCCGGCTTGAGGGTGACCACGCGGGCGTACACGTCGCGGGCGGGGTAGTGCACCAGCGGCAGGTCGAAGGCCAGGCGCAGCTCGCCATGCAACGGCACGGTGCCGTTCAGCTCCAGCAGCGCGCCGTGGTAGCCCATGTCGCGCAGGATGCAGGGCACGGCATGGGGCATGACCATGCCGTCCTGCACCAGTTGCCAGCTGCACGGCAGGCGCGCCTCCACGCGGTGGCTGCGGCGAAACTCCTGGCGCGGCACCTTGAGCTTGCGGCTGGGCACCGCCACCAGCTCGCGCATGGACAGCGGCTCGTCGCGCCCCTTCACGAAGACCTGCATGGGTGGGGCCACCGAGGCCATGCTCCAGCAACGCTGGTACACGGCCTCGCTGACCAGCACCTGCCCGCGCAGGGCGAAGGTGCGCAGTTGCTGGGCCTCCACCACCACGTCGCCCAGCAGCACGGGCGACTGGCGCACGCCCGGCGCACCGCCGAAGCCCCCCACCAGGGCCGGGCCGCAGGCGATGCCGATGCCCAGGTAGATGGACGGCAGGCGGTCTTGCAGGAAGGCGTCGTTGAGATCGCGCGTGGCCATCTGCAGGGCCAGGGCGCACATGGCGGCGCGGTGTACGTCGTCGTCAGGACCACCGCTCCTGGCCGGATCGGCGCCCGGCGCATCGGCGGGCGCTGCCAGTCCGAAGACCACCGCCCCGGCATCGCCGGTGAGGTGGTCCACCTCGGCGCCGTAGCGGGCCAGCACGCCGTGCAGGCAGGCCAGGATGCGCTCCACCCAGGCCAGGGACTGGTCGGGCGGCAACTGGGCGGCCAGTTGGGAGAAGTCGCGCAGGCCGATCTTCAGCAGCGTCACCTCGCGCGGCTGCAGGTGCGGGCCGGCGGCGGGGGGCAAGGAAGGGGAAACGGAGGTCTGCGGGTGCGGGAGGGGTGGTGCCGGGGCGTCGCCAGGGGGGAAAGAGGACATGGGAGCGCGGTGCTTTCTCTTCGGGGTGGCCTTTGGGAACTGCGGGCGACGCGCCGGCCTTCTTCGCAGGAGGGCGGGAGGCACCCGGCCGCGCGGCAGGCGCTCGCACGGCAAGCATAGAGGGCCCGCGTTGCCATGGTCAAGGCGGGCGGCCATTCTCCCCTACAGCGCCTTCGCCCCCTGCCGGGCCAGCGTCATCCGCCCGTGCCGGCCCCCGCAGCAGGCGTCCCACCCACGGCCTGCATCGGCAACACCACGCGGGACGCGCGCCCCGGCCCCATGTGCACGGTGTTGAACGCCACCACCCGGGGCCCAGCGCTTCCCTCGGGCGCACCGGTGTTGGGATTGACGTCGAACCGCGGAAAGTTGCTGCTCGAAATGTCGAGCCGGATCCGGTGGCCCCGGCGGAACAGGTTGGACGTGGGCATGGGCTCGATCGTGATCTGCACGGCCTCCCCGGGCACCATCAGTCCGGGGTGCTCCCACGAGTCGCGGTAGCGGCAGCGCAGGATGCCGTCGGTCAGGTTCATCGCATACCCCTCGGGATGGTCTTCGCTCGGCGGGTACTGGTCGATCAGCTTGGCCGTGAAGTCGGTGTCGGGTGCCGTGGACGAAACCCACAGCTCGATCACCACGGGGCCGGTGACCTCCACGTCGCACTCGAGCGGCGGCGTCTGGAACACCAGCACATCGTCCCGTCCGGCCAGTGGCCCGAACGGCGCCCGCGCGCCGAACACGCCGCCGTGCGTGCACTGGTCGTAGGCGCCGGCCACCATCAGGGGCTCCCCGGAGGTGACCGAGCCGCCGATGGTGGGCACGGGGTTCGCGGGGTCGAAGCGGAGGGTCGCCTCACCCGCACGCTCCGGCACGGCCCGGGTCAGCAGCCCGCCCGGCGCGAGGTACCACGGCGCCACGGTGGTGCCCGGCAGGGGCCAGTCGGCGGCGCGGCGCCAGGCCCCGCCGTGGTCGAGCCGGCCTTCGGGCGTGTGTCGCCCCGATCCCCCGCCCATGCGGAAGTAGCGCACGGCATCGGACTGTCCCTCGGGCAGGGGTTGCCCGCGCAGCCAGTGGTTGAACCAGGCGAGCCGCATCTGCACATAGTCGGGTGCCAGCGTGCCGTCGAGCACCGCGTCGGGCCCGAAGTCCACGTCGCCCGCATACGGCACGCTGCGCTCGCCATGGGTCCAGGGCCCCAGCACCATGCGCACGTCGCCGTGGGTGCGCTGCGAAAGGCCAAGATAGTTGTCGGTGGTGGTCTGGGCGTACGGGTCCCACCAGCCGCACATCAGCAGCACGGCCACGCCCTCGAACGCGGCGTAGTGCCCTGCCGCATACAGCTCGGGCTGGCGCCAGTGGTCGTCGAAGCGGCCGCGCTCCCATTGCCCGAAAAGATAATCCTCATACTCGGGCGCCCACTGCAGGGGCGAGTCGCCGCGCGTCCAGGGAAGACGCAGGAACCATTCGCCGATGTCGGCCTGCTCCAGCGCCCGGCGTGCCGCTTCTCCGATGCGGTTGCTGCCGCTGAGGGCATTGCGCAGCGCCCAGACCGCCTGCTTCATCTCGAACGCGCCCCCGTGGCGGATGCCGCCCCGGTAGGCGTTGGCGAAGCCGCCGCACTCGAGGAACATCGCCTTGAGCCCCGCCGGCTGCTGGCTGGCCAGCGCGGTCTGGGTGTGGGCGGCATACGACAGCCCGTACGTGCCCACCGCGCCGTTGCACCAGGGCTGCGCCGTGATCCATGCCATGGTGTCGGCGCCGTCATGGGCCTCGCCCAGGTACTTGGTGAACTGCCCTTCGGAGCCGAAGCGGCCGCGGCAGTCCTGCACCACCACGGCGTAGCCCTCCCGTGCGAACCGCTCGGCCACTTCGCCGCGCCGCATCGGCCGGGGGTCGGCCGCCGTGCGCTCGCGCCGGGTTTCGGCATCCTTGCCGTAGGGCGTGCGCTCCAGCAACACCGGCAGCGGGCCGGCACCGGGGGCCGGCAGGTACACGTCGGTGGCTAGGCGCACCCCGTCGCGCATGGGGACCCAGCAGGTGTGCCGGGTCACGCCGCTGGCTGCGGCGGTAGTGGTGGCGGCGGCGCTGGCGGCGGCGTCCGCCGACGGAATCGTCATCGTGTTCATGGACGGCTCGCCTCAGTCGAGTTTGAGGTTGCGGTCCTTGACCAGCTTGGCCCAGCGGGCCGTGTCTTCCTGCATGAAGCGCGCCAGCTCCTGCGGCGTGGTGGGTGCCGGCTCGGCCCCCTGCGCCACGAGCAGGGCGGTCACCTCGGCGTCGTTCAGCGCTGCGCCGAGCACCTTGCTGATGTTCTGCACCCGATCCGCCGGCGTGCCCGCGGGGGCGAACAGCGCATACCAGATGTCGTATTCGAAGTTCTTCAAACCGGCCTCGGCCATGGTCGGCACTTCGGGGAAAGCGCGCGACCGCTTGGCGCTGGCCACCGCCAGCGGCACGAGCTTGCCGGCCTTGATCTGCGCCGCCACGCTGGGAACGGCGTTGATGCCCAGCTGCACGTACCCGCCCGCCAACTCGTTCACGGCCGGGCCACCCCCCTTGTAAGGGATCTGCACCATGCGCGTGCCCGTGGCGGCCTGGAACAACTCCATCGACAGGTGCCCCGGGCTGCCGTTGCCGCTGGTGCTGTAGTTGAGCGCGCCGGGGTCCTTGCGGGCCAGCGCGATGAGTTCCTGCACCGTGCGAACCTGCAGGCTCGGGTGCGTGGTGAGGATGGGCACGTTGACCACCACCCGCCCCACGGGCACGAAGTCGCGCGACGGGTTGTACGTGAGCTTGCTGGACAGCAGCGGTGCCGTCACCATGCCCGAGCCCGCCCCCATCAGCAGCGTGTACCCGTCGGGCGGCGCCGATGCGACCGCCTGGAAGCCGGCCGCCCCGGGCCGGTTGTCGATGATGACCGGCTGGCGCCACTGCTCCGACATCTTGCGCGCCACCACCCGCATGGCCGTGTCGGCCGCGGCACCCGCCGGGAACGGAATCACGATGCGCACCGGCTTGTCGGGAAACTCGGCGGCCGGCGCCGCACGGGCGCCAGTCCCCCACAGGGCCAGGACCGCCAGACCGGCCGCCAGCAACGGCCGGACCCGGTGCCCGGAAACGGGGCGCGAAAAGAAGGCCCGCAGGGCCGCACAGCTTGCCTTAGAAATCATGTCGCACTCCTGCGCCCACGGCGCGCACCGCCACATTGCTGCGGCTCGAATCGATTCCGTCGCGGTCGATGAACGCCTGCAACTCCGTGCGCTTGGACAGCGCATACGTATACGCCACCTGCTGGCGCTTGCGAAGGCCCCGCACGGAGGCCTGCACGTCCCGCTGCATCACGTTGACCACCAGCGCGTGCGGGCCGGCGGAGAACCGGCTGCCCACCAGCCAGTAGTCCACATCGGTGCGCGCGGTGGCCGAGGCCTTCGCATACGCATCGCGGCCCAGCAGCACATAGGGCTCGATGGCACCGAAGTCGTAGCGCACCCCCACCTGCCACTTGCTCGAAAACTCGTTGGCCAGCAGGCCGCCCGGGCGCGTGTCCCGGCCGTAGCCGATGCCCGCCGACCAGGGCCCGTCCGCGTAGTTCAGCCCCAGGTCGAGCGACTTGGCGCCGTTTTCCTGATCCGGCGTCCGGGTGTCGCCGCGCAGGTAATAGCGGGCCCGCACGTTGACGCCGCCCCACGTGGGGCTCTGGTAGCCCACCGCGTTCGAGGTGCGGTTGCGTGCGTTGAGAATGGACGTGCCGATGGCCGTGGCCCCGGCGTCGTTGGCGGCGAACGAGGTGATGCGCGTGACCTGCGAATACAGGGGCGACCCGGTCGGATTGGCGGAATCCAGCCGGCCCAGCGCCACCGTCCCCGCGCTGCCGCGCAATGCCACGTAGCTGTTGCGGTAGGCGGGCGTGGTGGCGGCTCCGGTGTCCGCGTCCAGCCCCATCTCCACGCCGAACAGGGCGGCCATGCCGTCGCCCAGGTCCTCCTTGCCCCGAAAGCCCAGGCGCGACGCGTTGTCGCGCTCTTCCGTCACCGAGCCCGCATTGCCGGTCTTGACGTGGTTGACGGTCAGGCGCACCTGCCCGTACGCCTGCAGGTCCTGCGCCCGAGCGGGCGGCGCGGCCGATAAGAACAGGCCGCAGGCAGCCAGCGCGAAGGGAAATGGGGGCCTCATAACGTCTTGCTCCTTGGGGTGGCGTCGTGCCGGTGTTGGCGGATGACGCTGCCGATTCTGTGGAGCGGGGTCCTTCGCCACAACGCTATGACAAAGGCGGATGACCCTATGCAGCCGGTCGCATGTTTGCGCCGCGCCGCGACCAGTGCAAAGATGCGGGACGGCCCCGCGCGCACGTTCGCTGGCGCGCGCATCCCGGGGGGCCGGCGCACCGTTCCATGCCCATGAACTTCAAGCAACTCGAAGCCTTCCACGCCATCATGCTCAGCGGCTCCACCACCGGCGCGGCCGAGCGCCTGGGCCTGTCGCAGCCCGCCATCAGCCGGCTGCTGGCCCAACTGGAGGAGGACCTGGCCCTGCGCCTGTTCGTGCGCGAGAAAGGCCGCCTGAGCCCCACCGCCGAAGCCCACGCGCTGCTGCACGACGCCCAGGGCCTGATGGATTCGGCCCAGTGCTTTCGCCGCCATGCCGAGCAGTTGCGCCTGGGCGGCTTCAAGCGCCGGCTGCTCAAGGTGGCGGTGCCCAGCACCCTGGCGACCACGCTCATGCCCGTGCTGGCCCGGCGCTTCATGCAGGCCCATCCCGATGTGGTGCTGGAAGTGCTGTCGGGCTCGTACAACGACGCGGAGCGCGCACTGCTCAGCCGCGACGCGGACATCGGGCTGGTGCGGCTGCCCATGGAAATGCCCGGGCTCGCCACCCGCGCCCGCCTCGACTCCGAGGCCGTGTGCATCATGCCCAAGGGCCACCCGCTGGAACGCCTGAACGAGGTCGGCGCCACCGACCTGATCGACGCCAGCCTGATCCTGCTGGGCCGGCAGCGGCAGATCCGCCACGACATCGACATGGCGTTTCGCCAGCGGCGGGTGCAGCCGCGCGTGGCCCTGGAGGTGCACTCCATCAGCGAGGCCTGCGCCCACGTCGCCCAGGGGCTGGGCGTCTCCATCGTGAACGCCCTGCTCGCACAGCACTGCCCGCACGGTGCGATCGCCTCGCGCCCGTTCCGCCCCCGCATCGCCTACCAGCTGGGCATCGCCACGGTGGCCCAGGCGGCGGCATCGCCCCTGCACGACACGTTCACGCAGCTCCTGGTGGAGGGGCTGGTTTTGCCCCCGGGGGATGCCGGGGCGGCCACGGCGCAGCCGGCCTAGGGCGCGGGTTCACGCGCTGGCAGCGGCGATCGCCCGCCAGCGCTCCGGTTCAGATCGCCACGAGGTGGCGGATGCCCTTGGCCTGCATCTCGCTGCCCGGGCCCCGGGCGATGACTTCGCCGCGCTCCATCACGAGGTACTCGTCGGCCAGTTCCTCGGCGAAGTCGTAGTACTGCTCGCACAGCAGGATGGACACGGGGTGCCCGTCCAGCCCGTGGTCGGCCAGCTGGCGGATGACCCGGCCGATGTCCTTGATGATGCTGGGCTGGATGCCTTCGGTGGGCTCGTCCAGGATCAGCAGGCGCGGGCTGGGCGCCAGCGCCCGCGCGATGGCGAGCTGCTGCTGCTGCCCGCCCGACAGGTCGCCGCCGCGGCGGCCGAGCATCTGCTTGAGCACCGGAAAGAGTTCGTACAGATGGGGCGGCACGGGGGTGGAGCCGCTCTTGTAGGCCAGGCCCATGCGCAGGTTTTCTTCGACCGTGAGGCGGCCGAAGATCTCGCGGCCCTGGGGGACGAAGCCGATGCCGGCGCGGGCGCGGTCGTAGGGGGTTTTGGCCTGAATGGGTTGGCCTTCCCAGGTGATGGTGCCGCTTTGGATGGGGACGAGGCCCATGAGGCTCTTGAGCAGGGTGGTTTTGCCGACGCCGTTGCGGCCGAGGAGGACGGTGACTTTGCCGGGGGGGGCGGTGAGGCTCACGTCGCGCAGGATGTGGGAGCCGCCGTAGTACTGGTGGAGGTTTTGGACGGTGAGCATGGGTTTTTAATGTCTTTTGGGCTTGATGCCCTAGTGTTGATTGGCCTTGTTGCTATTGTTTTTATAGCTTTTGGATGATTGGGTTCCGGGGCCGGGGTATGCGCCCGGCGGCGCACTCACTTTCTTTTGCTTCGCCAAAAGAAAGTAAGCAAAGAAAAGGCGACCCAGCTGGCTGCGTCCCTGCGCTTCGCTCCGGGCAACCTGCGGTGCTCGTGCGCGGGGTGCGCCGTGGAACTCGCTTCGCGCTGCGCGCTGCGCTCGGACAGCCACGGCGAGTTAGTTCACGAAGCAGGTGTGTCCTGCGGCACACCTGCCCACCCCGCGCCCTGCGCTCCTCGGCGCATCCAGAAGGGGACCCGCCAAACGGGCCATCGCTGCGCTCGGCCGGACGTGCGCGGCGCCACGCGCTCGCGCACCGGAGGCCGAGCGCAGCAATGGCCCGTGTGGGCAGTTCGGCTGTCGGGTTCCCTTCTGGCCGTGCCGAGGAGCGCAGCGGCTGGCGGAAAAAGGGCCGCGCGCTGTCTGAGCGCAACGCAGTGGAGCGAGTTTGCGCGGACCCCGCCAGCCGCGAGCACCGCAGGTTGCCCCGGAGCGCAGCGCAGGGGACACGGACAGTAGGGTCGCCTTTCTTTTGGGTACGTTTCTTTGGCGAAGCAAAGAAAAGTACCTCGGCCGCCGGGCCGAGACCCGGCCCCGGGACGTAACTCTCGAGCAACTTTGCAAAAGAGCCCATAGCGTCACCGCCCCAAATAAACCTCAATCACCCTCTCATCCCCCTGCACCTGATCCAGCGTCCCCTCCGCCAACACCGCCCCCTCGCACAACACCGTCACCTTCTCCGAAATCGTCCGGATGAACGACATGTCATGCTCCACCACCATCAGCGAGTGCCGCCCCTTCAGGGTCAGGAACAGCTCCGCCGTGCGCGCCGTCTCCTCGTCCGTCATCCCCGCCACCGGCTCGTCCAGCAGGAGCAGCTTCGGGTCCTGCATCAGCAGCATCCCGATCTCCAGCCACTGCTTTTGCCCATGGCTCAGGTTGCCCGCCATGCGCGCCACGCTGCCCGCCAGGTGGATGGTGTGCAGCACCTCGGCCAGCCGGTCCGCCTGCGCGGAATCCAGGCGAAAGAACAGGCTCGAGGCCACGCCCTTGTGCGTCTTCAGGGCCAGCTCCAGGTTCTCGAACACGGTGAGCTGCTCGAACACCGTGGGCTTCTGGAACTTGCGGCCGATGCCCAAGCCGGCGATCTCCGGCTCGTTGTGCCGCAGCAGGTCGATGGTGCTGCCGAAGAACACGGTGCCGCGGTCCGGGCGGGTCTTGCCGGTGATGATGTCCATCATCGTGGTCTTGCCCGCGCCGTTGGGGCCGATCACGCAGCGCAGCTCACCCGGCGCGATGTCCAGGTTCAGGCCGTTGATGGCCTTGAAGCCGTCGAAGCTCACGTGCACGTCTTCCAGGTACAGGATGCGGCCGTGGGCCACGTCCACCTCGCCGGGCACGGCCACGCGCGAGAAGCCGGCCGCGCGGCCCCCGGACTCGGTCTGCCCCGTGCGTGCCGCCGGGGCGTCGCCTGCGATGCGGCGCGCGCCTTCTTCCATCAGATCGGGGGTCATTGCGCGCCCTCCTTTGGCTTCACGCTGCCGCGCAGGGGCTGGCGCGCGTCGTCCACCGCCTTGCGCGGGCGCCGCAGCAGGCCCACGATGCCGTTGGGCAGGAACAGGGTGACGGCGATGAACAGCGCCCCCAGGAAGTACAGCCAGAACTCCGGTGCGGTCACGGTGAGCCAGCTCTTGGCACCGTTCACCAGGAAGGCGCCCACGATGGGGCCGATGAGCGTGGCGCGCCCGCCCACGGCCGCCCACACGGCGATCTCGATGGAGTTGGCGGCGCTCATCTCGCCCGGGTTGATGATGCCGACCTGCGGCACGTACAGCGCGCCGGCCACGCCGCACATCATCGCGCTGATGGTCCAGATGGTGAGCTTGTAGGGCAGCGGCGAGTAGCCCGAGAACATGACGCGCGTCTCCGCATCGCGCACCGCCTGGAGCACGCGTCCGAATTTGCTGCGCACCAGCCAGCGCCCGAGCAGGAACGAGCCCAGCAGCGCCAGCCCGGTGAGCACGAACAGCAGCATGCGCATGTTCTGCGTGGCGATCGGCTGCCCCAGGATGCGCTTGAAATCGGTGAATCCGTTGTTGCCGCCGAAGCCCGTCTCGTTGCGAAAGAACAGCAGCATGGCGGCATACGTCATGGCCTGCGTGATGATCGAGAAATACACGCCCTTGATGCGCGAGCGGAAGGCGAAGTAGCCGAACACGAAGGCGACCAGCCCCGGCACCGCCACGACGAGGACCAAGGTGGCGGCGAAGCTGTCCGACAGCGCCCAGTGCCAGGGCAGCTCCTTCCAGTCCAGGAACACCATGAAGTCCGGCAGGTCGCTCTGGTAGTTGCCGTCGCGGCCGATCTGGCGCATCAGGTACATGCCCATCACGTAGCCGCCCAGGGCGAAGAACAGGCCGTGGCCCAGGCTCAGAATGCCGGTGTAGCCCCAGATGAGGTCCATGGCCAGCGCGCAGATGGCGTAGCACATGATCTTGCCCAGCAGCGCCACGGCGTAGTCGGACAGGTGCAGCGGGCTGCCGGCGGGCAGCCACAGGTTGAGCACGGGCGCCACCGCGCACACGGCGATGAGCGCGACGATGAACGCCGACCAGCCGGACCGCGTGAGCAGCGGCGCTGGCGCAGGAAGGGAAATGTCTCGATGGGGCATGGGCTTCTTCTTCTAGGCAGGCAGAGGCAGGTGGCGCGGCGGGCGGCGATGAAGACGACGACGGGCGGTCATGCCTCCCTCCCCTTCATCGCGAAGATGCCCTGCGGCCGCTTCTGGATGAACACGATGATGAAGACCAGCACGGCGATCTTGGCTAGCACGGCGCCCGTCCAGCCTTCGAGGAACTTGTTGAGCACGCCCAGGCCCAGCGCCGCGTACACGGTGCCCGCCAGCTGGCCCACGCCGCCCAGCACCACGACCATGAACGAATCGACGATGTAGCCCTGTCCCAGGTCGGGCCCCACGTTGCCGACCTGGCTCAGGGCGCAGCCGGCCAGGCCGGCGATGCCGGAGCCGAGGGCGAAGGCATAGGTGTCCACGCGGGCGGTGTTGACGCCCATGCACGAGGCGATGGGCCGGTTCTGCGTGACGCCGCGCACGAACAGGCCCAGCCGCGTGCGGCCGATGAGGTAGGCCACGCCGCCCAGCACCGCGAAGGCGAAGGCCACGATGATCACGCGGTTCCAGGGCAGTTGCAGGTTGTCCATGAGCTGCACGCCGCCGCTCATCCACGCGGGGTTTTCCACGCCCACGTTCTGCGCGCCGAACACGGTGCGCACGAGCTGCTGCAGCATCAGGCTGATGCCCCAGGTGGCCAGCAGCGTCTCCAGCGGCCGGCCGTAGAGAAAGCGGATCACGCTGCGCTCCAGCACCGCGCCCATGAGGGCAGAGGCGCAGAACGCGGCCGGCACAGCGGCCACCAGGTACCAGTCGAAAGCGCCGGGCAGGTATTTCTGGAACAGGCCCTGCACCACGTAGGTGGCGTAGGCGCCGATCATCATCAGCTCGCCGTGCGCCATGTTGATGACGCCCATCAGCCCGTAGGTGATGGCCAGCCCCAGCGCCACCAGCAACAGGATGGACCCCAGGCTCACGCCCGAGAACAGCGCGGCGAGCTTCTCGCCCCACTGCAGCCGGCCCTCCACCGAGGCCAGCGCGGACTGGATGGCCGCCTTCACCCGGGGATCGGCCTCCTGGCGCAGTTGCTCCAGCAGCACGGTGCGCGTGGCGGGGGTGCCGCTGGCGGCCAGGTACTGCGCGGCCTCCAGGCGGTGGGCCGCGTCTCTGTCGGCCAGCAGCATGCGCGCGCGGATGGCTTCGAGCCGCCCGCGCAGGCCGGCGTCCTTCTCGGCGGCGAGGGCCTTTTCGATCAGGGGCAGGCGCGCGGCGTCGGTCTCTTCCTTGAGCGACTCGATGGCGGCGCGGCGCTGGGCCGCATCGGGCGACAGCAGTTGCAGCGAGGCCAGCGCGGCGTCGAACTCGCCGCGCATGCGGTTGTTGTTGACGATGTCCTCCGCATCGTCGGGCACCGTCACCTCGGCGCCGGTGGTGGGGTCCAGCCCCTTGCCGTCCTTGATGGTGATGGCGCGGTCGCCCGCGATCTTGACCGCATCGTCGGCCATGGCGCGGATGAAGGCCAGCGTCGCATCGTCGGGCGTGGCGATGGCCTGCTGCAGCGCGGCGATGCGCTCGTCGGTCTCGCCCGCCGCCATGGCACGCGCGGCCTGCGGCGTGAGCGCGTGCGCCTGCACGGCCGCACACAGCAGCAGGCAGGCGATCAGGCGATGAAAGAAGGTGGGAAACATTGGGATGGGTGGTTTTCGCGAACGAGGGAGGACTGCAACCACGGCTCTGACTTCGTTACGCCGTTTGCACCAGCGCGGCCCCAAGCCAGCAGACGCCGCGGAACCGGCTCTGCCGGGCCGCTGGCGTCGTCCCCCCTCCCGCGCAGCGAGAGAGGGGGTGAAGGCGCGCAGCGCCTCAGGGGGGTGTCACTTCGATTTCACTTCGACTTTCCGTCGGGTTCGTCCTTCTTCTTGTCGTTGCCTTCGATGTACGGGCTCCAGGGCTTGGCCTTGACCGGGCCGGGCGTCTTCCACACCACGTTGAACTGGCCGTCGGCCTTGATCTCGCCGATGAACACGCTCTTGTGCAGGTGGTGGTTCTTCTCGTCCATCTTGCTCACGATGCCGCTGGGCGCCTGGAAGGTCTGGCCGGCCATGGCGGCGATGACCTTGTCCACATCGGTGCTCTTGGCCTTCTCGACCGCCTGCTTCCACATGTGGATGCCGATGTAGGTGGCCTCCATCGGGTCGTTGGTGAGCGGCTTGTCCATGTGGCCGGGGATCTTCTTGGCGCGGGCGTAGTCGCTCCACTGCTTGATGAAGGCGGTGTTGGTGGGGTTCTTGATGGACATGAAGTAGTTCCATGCCGCCAGGTGGCCCACCAGCGGCTTGGTGTCCACGCCGCGCAGCTCTTCCTCACCCACCGAGAAGGCCACCACCGGCACGTCCTTGGCCTTGAGGCCCGCGTTGCCCAGTTCCTTGTAGAAGGGCACGTTGGAGTCGCCGTTGATGGTGGAGACCACCGCCGTCTTGCCGCCCTGGCTGAACTTCTTGATGTCGGCCACGATGGTCTGGTAGTCGGCATGGCCGAAGGGCGTGTACTTTTCGTCGATGTCGCTGTCCTTCACGCCCTTGGACTTCAGGTAGGCGCGCAGGATCTTGTTGGTGGTGCGGGGGTACACGTAGTCGGTGCCCAGCAGCACCCAGCGCTTGGCGCCGCCGCCGTCCTTGCTCATCAGGTAGTCCACCGCGGGAATGGCCTGCTGGTTGGGCGCGGCGCCGGTGTAGAACACGTTTTTGGACAGCTCTTCGCCTTCGTACTGCACGGGGTAGAACAGCAGGCCGTTCATTTCCTCGACCACGGGCAGCACGGACTTGCGGCTCACCGAGGTCCAGCAGCCGAAGATGACCGAGACCTTGTCCTGCCCCAGCAGCTGCTTGGTCTTCTCGGCGAACAGGGGCCAGTTGGAGGCCGGGTCCACCACCACGGGCTCGAGCTTCTTGCCGAGCACGCCGCCCTTGGCGTTGATCTCGTCGATGGCCATGAGCACGGTGTCTTTCAGCACGGTCTCCGAGATGGCCATGGTGCCCGACAGGCTGTGCAGCACGCCCACCTTGATGGTGTCGGCGGCATGGGCCGGCAGCGCCGACAGGCCGGCCAGCGTGGCGATGGCCGCGAGGGCCTTGAGAGAGTAACGACGTTGCATGGTGCAGCTCCGATGAATGGGTTTCAAACCGCTCGCCCGGGGCCCCCGCAGGGCGCCTTCGTCCGGTCGATGGAATGGATTCTGGAGACTGCTCCCCGGGCCGCCAATACGCCAAGTGGCGTACACGGCCCCGATGCCGCGGGGCCGGCCCGGCTGGCCCGCTCAGCGCCGCGGGGACCGCAGGGCGTGCACCGTGGTGGTCTTTCGCACGGGGCTCGACAGCACCAGCGATGTGGTCACCGCGCCGTGCTGGGCCAGTGCATCGACCACGGACTGCAGGTCTTCGGGCTCGGCGATGGCGCAGCGCACGATGAAGCAGTCCTCGCCCGTCACGCGATCGGCCTCGAGGACCTCGGGCATGGACTCGAAGAGCTTCACGTAGGGCGCGATGCCGGCATGGTCGGTCTGCACGCGGATGATGGCCTGCAGCCGCACGCCGATGGCGCGCAGGTTGACCCGCGCCCCATAGCCCTCGATCACGCCCGCGTCCTCGAGCTTGCGCACCCGCTCGCTCATGGCGGGCTGGGACAGGCCGATGCGCTTGCCCAGCGCGGCCAGGCTCTGGCGGGCATCGGTCTGCAGGGCTTCCAGGATCAGCCAGTCTTTCTTGTCGAGGGTCATGCCAGCGCTCCGGGGGGTTGCGGGGTCGGGAAGGGAGGTTCCGATCATCCATCGGTTTGGAGCCGGCATTTCCGATGCCCCGCCCTTCACCGGCAGGGGCCGCGCGCCTATCGTGCAAGGCCGTGCCACCGGCGTCCTCTCGGACCGCGCCCTGGCTTTCTTTGGCCCCTTTTCTCAAGGAACCCTTCCCATGCAGCTGGTTGGAATGCTGGACTCTCCCTATGTGCGCCGTGTCGCCGTGTCGCTGCGGCTGCTGGAACTGCCCTTCGAGCACCTGCCCCTCTCGGTGTTCAGCACCTTCGAGGCTTTTGGCCGCATCAACCCGGTGGTGAAGGCCCCGACGCTGGTGGCCGACGACGGCACGGTGCTGATGGATTCGGGGCTGATCCTGCAATGGGCCGGCACCCTGTCGCGCCACCGCCTGCAGCCGCTCGGCGGGCCCGCGCTGCTGCGCGATCTGCGCCTCACCGGCCTGGCGCTGGCCGCCTGCGAGAAAGCCGTGCAGCGGGTGTACGAACAGAACCTGCGTCCTGCGGAAAAGCAGCATGCCCCCCTGGATCGACCGCGTGAGCGGCCAGTTGCTGGCGGCCTGCGGGCAGCTCGAGGCCGAACTGGCCCATGCCCCCCTGCCGGCGCCCGAGCAGGCCATCACCGATGGCGGCGTCACCATCGCCGTGGCGTGGGATTTCATGCAGAGCATGGTCGCCGATACCGTCCTGGCCGCCGATCACCCTGTCCTGGCCGCCTATGCCGGACAGGCGGAGCGGCTGCCGGCGTTTCTCGCCTGTCCGGCCCGTTGAGGGCTACGGCCGGCGCACGCTCCACCGGCCGCAAAGTCTGTCACCTGGCTGACATCTCGGCGATCCGGCGACCCCGCCCGCGCGGTCGGCATGGACCGGATCGCCCCCCGAAAACCGGCGCATTCCGCCACGGTGGCAGGGTGCGCGCGGCCTGCCGCCACCCCGGCGCGCGCTGCGTGTACGTATTTCCCACCATGTGGATTTCCACAATCGCGCAGGCCATGGCACGGGCATACATTCACGCACCTCCAAAATGAGCGCTGCTGGCGACGGTACGCGCAGACCTATGCAAGAGACACGCACGCTCCCCCCCAAGAGACCCCTTTACCGCTCGCTGTACATCCAGGTGCTCTTCGCCGTCGTCGTCGGCGTGCTGCTGGGGCACTTCTACCCCGCACTGGGCGAGCAGATGAAGCCGCTGGGCGATGGCTTCATCAAGCTGATCAAGATGATCATCGCGCCCATCATCTTCTGCACGGTGGTGATCGGCATCGCAGGCATGGAAGACATGAAGAAGGTCGGCCGCACCGGCGGCCTGGCCCTGCTGTATTTCGAGATCGTGAGCACGGTCGCGCTGATCATCGGCCTGATCGTGGTCAACGTGCTGCAGCCCGGCGCCGGCATGAACGTGGATGCCTCCACCATCGACACCAAGTCGATCGCTGCCTACACCGCGCCCGGCAAGATGGGCACCACCACCGACTTCCTGATGAACATCATCCCCACCACGGTGGTCGATGCGTTCGCCAAGGGCGAGATCCTGCAGGTGCTGCTGATCGCCGTGATGTTCGGCTTCGCCCTGCACCGCTTCGGCGGCCGCGGCACGCTGGTGTTCGACTTCATCGAGAAGACCTCGCACGTGCTGTTCACCATCGTCGGCTACATCATGAAGGTGGCGCCCATCGGTGCCTTCGGCGCCATGTCGTTCACCATCGGCAAGTACGGCGTGGGCTCGCTGCTGTCGCTGGGCAAGCTGATGGGCTCGTTCTACCTGACCTGCCTGCTGTTCATCTTCATCGTGCTGGGCGCCATCGCGCGCTTCCACGGCTTCTCGATCTGGAAGTTCATCAAGTACATCAAGGAAGAGCTGCTGATCGTGCTGGGCACGTCCTCCAGCGAATCCGTGCTGCCGCGCATGATGGAAAAGATGGAGAACCTGGGCGCCAAGAAGACCACCGTGGGCCTGGTGATTCCCACCGGCTACTCGTTCAACCTGGACGGCACGTCCATCTACCTGACCATGGCCGCCGTGTTCATCGCGCAGGCCACCAACACGCCGCTGGACATCACGCACCAGATCACGCTGCTGCTGGTGCTGCTGCTCACCTCCAAGGGCGCGGCCGGGATCACGGGCAGCGGCTTCATCGTGCTGGCGGCCTCGCTGTCGGCGGTGGGCCACGTGCCGGTGGCGGGCCTGGCGCTCATCCTGGGCATCGACCGCTTCATGTCCGAAGCGCGCGCGCTCACCAACCTGGTGGGCAACGGCGTGGCCACCATCGTGGTCGCCAAGTGGACCGGCGACCTTGACGAGAACAAGCTCAAGCAGCGCCTGAACGACCCGAACTGGGTGGACGCCCAGGAGCCCGAGGTGCTGCTGGACGCCAAGACCGAACGCATGGACACGAGCGGCCACCGCTGAGGCGGCAGGCTCCATGGGGCCTTGCGCCCCACCCCGTCAGGCCGGCTTTCGCCGGCCTTTTCATTGGCGTCCCCGTGGGCGCCGCTGACGGGCGGATGGATGGATCGGTTTACAGCGCCGACGTGTCGGTGAACACGGCCGGGTCCGGCAGGTGGTCGGCGAGCCAGCCGGGATCGAGCTGCAGCGCCTGCAGCAGTTCGTCCGGCAACGCGCCGATCGTCTCCGCCACGCTCGCCTTGGGGCCGACGGCGATCTCCGCCAGCAGCGTGGCCACGTGCACGATGGCGCCCAGGCGGCAAAACGAGGGGCTGGCCAGCGGGTCGGAGGCCGTCTCCAGCGCACGCACCACCTCGTCGGGGAATTTCCACTGCCGCGCCAGTTCGGCCGTGATCTGCCCTTCGGTGAAGCCCAGCAGGCTTTGCTCGCGCTGCCAGCGGCCGCCGGGCAGGTGCGGCAGGCGTTCGATCTCCACGATCTCGCTCGGCGCCTTCTGGGCGATGATCAGCTCGCCCAGCCGCACCATGAAGCCCGTGAGCCACGATTGCTGCACATCGGTACCCAGCGCCCGTGCCAGCCACTGCGCGTAGCCGGCGCAGGCCATGCTTTCCTTCCAGAACTCCTGCCGGTCCACGCCCGGCGCGTCGGCGAACGAGCCCGTCATGCACGCCGCCAGGGCCAGCGTGCGCACCTGGTTGAGCCCCACCATGTTGATGGCGTCGTCGAGCGAGGAGACCTGGCGCGGCAGCCCGAACCGCGCGCTGTTGGCCATGCGGACCAGCTTGGCGGTGAGCGAAGGGTCCTTGGAGATGGCGGTGCGCACCTTCTCGAAGGGGATGTCGTCGTCGTGCAGGGTCTGGATCAGGCTGTGGGCCACCTCGGGCATGGTGGGCAGCTTGACCTCCTGGAGGAAAGCGGCGAGTGCGGGCATGCGGACGACCTTTTCTTGAAGGGGGTGTGCAGGCCGGCCTTCCAGCCCGCTGGTGTTTTTGTATCACCGTCTCGGCGCCCGCCGGGCAGGGAATTCACCAGCCCGCGGGTTTGTGCTGCCCTGGCAACGGCGGACCCCGCAGCCCTGCCCATGCCCTTGCAGGCCATGGCCGCTTGCGCTATGCGCCCAGCCGGAAGGTGCGCTCCAGCGCCACCGTCAGGCGGTCGGCCAAGCGGTTCGAGGCCGCCTGCGTGGGGTGGATGCCATCGGTCGTGTCCCTGTCCACCGAGAACGGCATCGAATCCCAGTGCGCATGCACCGTTCGGGTGTCGGCCGCCACCCGGCGGATGGCCGCATTGATCGCCTGCATGGTGGCGAGGGCCGCGGGGCCGAAGATCTTGTCGGAGACCGGGGTGATCCCGGTGACCACGGCAGCATGCCCCAGCGAATGCACGCAGCGGATGAGGCCGCGGTAATCGTCCTCGAACGCCTCGATGTCGAAGCCCGGGCGTGCGTGGTCGTTCACCCCCACCTGCAGGACCACGATGCGCGACGGGTGCGGCTCGGTATCGAACGGGCCCTGCGGCCCGCGGGGGAAAAGCTCGGGCGGCGCACTGTCGAAAGGCGCGTCGTAGCCCCGCACCAGGTCGTACGCCTGCAGGCCGGCCGCCGTGCGGTCGTCGATCACCCAGCGCGGGCGCCTGGCCAAAATGCGCTGCGCCGGCGTTTGCGCGTGCCGCCAGGTCGTGGACGCGGGATCGAAGCCGAACAGAATGCTGTCGCCGTCAAGCTCCACCGAGCATGGCCGCTGCGGGCCGAAAACTGCATCTCCCATGGATTCCCTTTTTATCTGGTTGCGTAGCACCCGGCGACTGCTGCCGGATCACTTCGCAGTCCACCACAACCCCGCTGAAACCACAACGGACGCAGTGGCAGATAACCCCACGAACATCTGGATGCAATTTAGGCTGTTGCGCCGCACAAACGCGCGGTGCCGATGGGCAGGCCTCGCCAGCATAATGCGGACCCGATTCAAAGCTAAGAAACAATTTCTCGCATGACTAATCGCCGCGTAACAATTCAAACGCCTTTGGGAGAGGCGTTGCAATTCAGGCAATTGAAAGGAAGCGAGGCACTGTCCGCTTTGTTTGAATTCGAGATCGACCTGATCTCCAAGAACAAGGGCATCGACCCGAAAGCCTTGCTGGGCCTCGCTGCCACGGTCGTGGTGGAGACCGAGGGGCTGGGCCGGCGTTACCTGGACGGTATTGCCACGGGCTTTGGCATGCAGGGCCAGGACACCTCGGCCAATTACGCCTACCGCATGGTGCTGCGCCCCTGGCTGTGGCTGGCCACGCGGCGCAGCGATTTCAAGATCTTCCAGGAAATGACCGTTCCGGATATCGTGGAGAGCGTGCTGCAGAAATACGGCCAGCCGATGCAGAAAAAGCTCTCCCGGGCTTATCGCGTGCGGCCCTATACCGTGCAATACCACGAGACCGATTTCGCCTTCATCGCACGGCTGTGCGAATCCGAAGGCATTTACTGGTATTTCGAACACCAGCCCGGCAGCCACACGCTGGTGTTCGCCGACGACGTGATGGGCTCGCACAGCCCGCTGCCGGGCGGCCACGTGATTCCCTTCCACCCGCCGGGCAAGGCCGCCCTGGCCGACCGGGAACACATCTTTTCCTGGCACATGGGCCAGCAGGTGCAGCCCGGCCGGGCCTACCTGGACGACTACGATTTCAAGAAGCCGCGCGCCGATCTGTCCGACATGCGCCAGTCACCGCCAGGGCATGCCCACGACAGCTACGAGAGGTACGAATGGCCCGGGGGCTACACCGAGTTTTCCGACGGGGAAACCTACACCCGGCTGCAGATGGAAACCGGCCTGGCCGGCCACCACCGCGCCCAGGCGAAGTTGAACAAGCGCAGCATCGCCCCCGGCTACACCATCGTGCTGGACAACTACCCGCGCGAAGACCAGAACCAGCAGTACCTGGTGGTGTCGGTCGAGTACTACCTGGAGGAAAACGCCCAGGCCAGCCTGGGCCTGAACGGCGTGGGCCAGACCCAGGGCGGCTCGATCCAGCGCTTTGCGATGGAGGTGCACCCCACCGCCATGCCCTACCGCCCCGTCGTCGCCACGCCCCGCCCTCGCACCACGGGCCCGCAGACGGCCGTGGTGGTGGGCCCGCCGGGCGAGGAGATCTGGACCGACCAGTACGGCCGGGTGAAAGTGCAGTTCCATTGGGACCGCATCGGGGCGATGGACGAAAACTCCAGCTGCTGGGTGCGCGTGTCCTCCACCTGGGCGGGGCCGCAGTTCGGCAACGTGTTCATTCCGCGCATCGGCATGGAGGTGATCGTCGACTTCCTGAACGGCGACCCGGACTACCCCATCATCCTGGGCTGCGTCTACAACGCCGACAACATGCCCCCCTGGGGCCTGCCCGGCAACGCGACGCAGTCGGGCATCAAGACCAAATCGAGCAAGGGCGGCGCCTTCGGCCCGGGCCTCAAGAACGGCGCCGGCGACGCGAACGCGCTGCGCTTCGAAGACAAGGCCGGGGCCGAGCAGCTGTGGCTGCATGCGCAGAAGGACCAGCTCACCGAGGTCGAGAACGACGAGGACAAGTGGGTCGGCAACGACCGGCGCAAGACCATCGACCGGGACGAGACGAACGTGATCCACCGCGACCGCACGGAGACGGTGGACCGCGATGAAAAGATCACCGTGCACAACAACCGCACCGAGCGGGTGGACCACGACGAGAAGATCAGCATCGGCGACAACCGGCGCGAGGACGTGGGCATCGACGAGACGGTGAGCATCGGCAAGAACCGCACCAAGACCATCGGCAGGAACGAGAAGGACAAGATCGGCAGCAACTGGTCGATCAAGGTCGGCAAGTTCAAGACCGAGACCATCGGCATCGCCTCGATGCAGAACGTGGGCGTCGGCCGCATGGAAAACGTGGGCGTGGTCTACAACCTCAACGTGGGCGCCATCATGGCCACCATCGTGGGCAAGAACCAGAGCACCACCGTGGGCAGCGACCAGGACGTCAAGGTCGGCACCAACCAAAGCACGGTGGTGGGCACCAAGTACAGCCTCAACGTGGGAGGCGGCGGCGGTGGCGGCGGAGATGCCGGCGGCGGCATGGCCAAGAACGTGACCGCGCCCTCGGGCGGCGGCGAAGGCGGCGGGGGAGCCGGCTCCAGCATCACCATGGATGCCGAGACGATCACCCTGAAGGTGGGTTCCAGCTCGCTCATCCTCCAGGCCGACGGCACCATCACCGTCAACGGCAACAGCATCCGCCTCATCGGCGCAAGCGACGTCACCACGCTTTCCGGAGGCATACATGAAAACTGATTCCCGCATGCTCCGAAGCACCCCTCCTGCGGACGGACCCGCCGCCGACCCCGCCACCGCGTGGTCGCTCCAGCCCGCCCAGGTCCTGCGCCAGGATGCGGATGGAACCGTGGTCCTTCGCTGCCAGGGCCGCGAACACCGCGCGGAACTGGCCTCTCAAGTGCCCGGCGTGATCGAAGGCCAGTTCGTGCTGGCCGCGCTGGGTTCCGGCCAGGAAGCACCGGCACCGGATGGCAGGCCCCTGCCCTCGCTGGTCGTCGCCGCCTGGCCCTGCCCCGGCGCGCCGGCCACACCGCCCTGGCAGTTCGACCGGGCCACCGGCGCGCTGTCGCTCGAAGTGACCCACCTGGACGTGAGTGCGGTGAGCCGCGTGCTGCTGCGCTGCGCCGATGCGCGCATGCAGTTTTCCCAGGACGGATCGGTCGAGACCCGGGGTCACCAGATCACCTCGGCCGCCGTCGAAACCCATCGCATCGAAGGCGGATCCATCGAGTTGAACTGACCCGGTTCGCCGCCATGCGTCGCGCCTGCGTCCGCTGCGCGATGCCCTGGCCGCCCTTTCCGGTTCCGATGGAGTTTCCGACGGTGCCGCTGCCTGCTTGCTTTTCTTCGCCTGGCCCATGATCACTCGCCTTCGCCCTTCCGCGCCCCCTCCACTGCCCGGCATGCTGGCCCGGCAGATGGGCATCGCCGTGCGCGCCTATGGGCGCCGGGCGGGGCTTCTGCGCCAGGCCCACACCGTCCGGGCCCTCAAGGCCGTCGATCAGCGGCTGGACGCGCTGATGGACGTCTGCCGCTACTACGGGCCGGCGTGCCTGGACGAAGTGGCCTGCGTGGAGGCGCAAGCGCAGACCCGCCCCGAAGAAATCGCGGGGGCGGCCTTCGTGCGCATCGCGCTCGCGGAGCGGTACGAACCCGATGCGTCCGTGCGTCTGGCGTGGATCGCCCGCCTGCTCGCGGCCCAACCCATGTCCGTTCGGGACGCGCTGTGGTTCTATGCCGCGCCGACGACCTGCGGCCACTTGCTGGCATCGGAGGACGCGCACCTGCTGGCCTGCGGTGTAGAGCTGGCGGGGCGGCTCGCCCTGCCGGAGCACATCGCCGGGGTGCACGCGGCAGCGGTGCGCGGCGCGGACCCGGATGCGTGCCTGCTGGCCTGCGCACGCATGGGGCAGGTGCCCCCCCGGGCCGAAGAACAATGGAAGGCCGTGCTGCAGGGTCAGGACCTCGCCCGGCAGATCACCGCGCTGCAGGCTCTGGGCACCATGGGCGGCCATCGGCTGAAGCCGGAACTGCGGCACTACATCGACCGGATCACCGCCGCAGACGGCCCCACCGAGCAATCGCACCCCGTGGGCTGGGCCGCCGCGGCCGACGCAGCGCTTGCGCTGTGGACCGCGCGCGAACCCGAAACGACCCTGGGCGCCGTCCTGCAAGGGCTTCGGGTGCCCAACGACACCGCGCTGCGGGTCGCCGCCCTCGCAGGGCGCATCGAGGGGCTGCTGCCGGTGCTCGATTTCATCGAACGGCAGGAGCGGCCCTTGGAGCCGGGCGAGCGCGACGTGCTTCGGCTGGTGTTCGGCCACGTACCGGGCGAGCTGGTGAACTCCCAGGGCACCTCCGACGAGCGCCAACGCGCCTTGCGCGCCCTCGCCTGCAAAGTGTTCGCGGCCAACGGCTGCACGGGGCTGGAGCCGGACCAAATCACCCACTGGACAGATCCTGCACTCAAGGATCGCCTGTGGGCGCTCGATGCCATCCGCATCCGCTCGGGCCAGCCGATCACGCAGACCCATCGCCTGACGCAAGCCTTCGACGTCGGGCATGCGCTGCGCAGCTGGCTCTACGTGGAGCATGCGGCGACCACCCACCGTCCGTTTACGCTGTCCCACGAAGACCTCGCCGCCCGGCAGATGGCCGCGGTGGAGACCGTGCAGTTGGTGGCCAGCCTGCAAGCCGATCCGCCACCACCATGACTTGCCCGATCCTCAACCACACGCCGTTTCGCACTGAAGCCTTTCCGCATCAGGACGCCGAACGGCGCAACGCAGCTTTGCTGATCGTCAAGGGAACGTGGCAACTGGCTGAGGCAGCGGGCCTGCCGCCCCAACTTGCGGCAGCAAAGGACCAGGCCGCCATTTCTCGGGAGGGCATGCGCCAGACGCTCGGCAGCCTGCCCCTGGAAGCGGCCCAGGCTGCTGCCATCGTGGCACGCCGGCATGAACTCTGGACCTGCCTGGAGACCGAGTACGTGCCGCCCAAGCCATGCTTCGACCTGATCGTGAATGGCTGGGCCGTTGCGCCGGACGGCTGCCCGCGACCATGGATCGATGCCGCAGTGGACTACCTCGGCACCAGTGGATCGCGGCGCCTGATCGAACTGCGCGCGTTCGCTCCACGCACCTGGCTGCCCGAACTTGGATTGATCGGCAGGCTGCGGGCCTCGGGGGAGGCCACCGCATCGCGCATCCCGCTCCTGCGCCCCTTTGCCTTCGGCGGACAGGAGAAAGACCCACAAACCGGCCAGGTGCATGCCTTCGAGCCCAACCCGGAGGGCATGGGCTGGTACCGCAGCGCCGCAGCCGCCAAAGGCGCATCGCTGCCGTGGATCGAACCGCTGAACCGCGCCATCACCGCCTGGGACGACACCCTCGAACCCATCGCCCTCGGCCATGTGCCGCCCCACCACGTCCCGCGCCGCGACTTGCAGGGCACCTTCGGCGACACTTGGGCATCGACCCGCGCGCCCGAACTGCCCGAGGACTTCGACCCGCGCCACCACAACGCAGCGCCCGATGCGCTGCAACTGCGCGAAAGCCCCCGCCCGGGCCATTGCTTGGCCCTGCACGGCATGTCGGAAAAGGGTCCTCTGTATTTCACGTGGCCCCCGCTCGCGCTGACCGTGCAGGCAGAGACCGCAGGCGGCACGCTGCTCCCGCCCCAGGAACTGCTTTGGGACACGCTGCTGGTGGATACCGCAACGCAGCGCGCCTCGCTGCTTTGGCGCGCCGTGATCGTGCCGCCGGCACTGGAGCGGATCGGCCTGGCGCACGTCGCGGCCCATGCCCGCGCGCCCCGCAACCCATCCCCCTTGCCCTGATCCATCGAGATGCCACCTCTTTCGACCGCAGCCGCCGCGCCTGGCGTTTGGCACATCGCACACGCTGGAGCCGTCACCTCGGCCGGCACCAGTGCCTGGCAGTCCGCCGCGTCCTGGGTGGGTCTGCAAAAACGGTTCCGGAAAGCAGCGCACCCCGGCGTCGGCCCGCATGCCATCACGACCGCACCGTGCCCGGAGATCACATCGGGCGCAGTGGGCATATCCCGCCTCGCCCGGCTGCTCGGTGCCGCCTTGGCCGACGTGGTGTCTTCGATGGCACAGCCGGGACACGATGCGGAGTGGGCCGCTCCCGCCCGCATGGCGCTGGCCCTGCCCGATCGCCTGAGCGAGGGCGAGGACATGCAGGTCTGGCACGAAGCCTTGGTCGAATTGGGCCGTTGGGCCGGCCCCGCTGCCAGCTCCAAGCTACGGGCCCTGCCCTGCCGCTTCCTGCGCGGCGGACACACGGCAGGTTTTGCCGCACTGCAGGCCCTCGGCCCTTGCGATCCGGCATGCGGCACGGCGCTGCTGATGGCCGTGGACAGCCTGCTCGATACCGCGACCCTGCAAGCGGCCCATGCCCGCAGTGCGTTGCTCACGGACCGCCATGCCGACGGCTGCATCGCCAGCGAAGCCGCCGCTGCCCTCTGGCTGCAGGCCGCTCCGGACACGCGGGACGCCACCGGCCGCGGGCTGGTGCTGCACCCGCCTGCGCTGGCGGCCCAGGCCACTGCGCATCGCCGCCCCCAGCAAGACCCGGAACCCGGCGCGCTGCAGGAGGTACTGCGCTCGGCACTGGCCCACGCGGGCTGGCAAGCGGACAACGTGGGCTATACCGTCTCGGATTTCGATGGGTCCACCTGGCGGGCGATGGCACAGATTCCCACCCGGGCCCGGATGGGGCCAGGATGGAACCCCATCGACTGGGAGCCCGCCGCCGTGATCGGCCAGGTCGGTGCCGCCACGGGCCCGGTGCATTGGGCCCTTGCCGCACAGCGCCTGCGCCACGATGCGCGACCGCCCAACTCCATCCTGTCGTGGGCGCTGGACGAGGGCACCGCAGCAGCGGCCGTGGCACTGGAACGCACCATCGGTACAGAGGCGCCCCCACACCGTCGTACCCCGGCGCACGGACATGACACGGGCGCGGTGGCAACGACCTATTCCGCGCGCTTTCTCCAGAACGAAAAAAACGGCTGACGGCCAAGGGAGGTAAACACCATGGGCACGCACATATTCAGCGGGGGCGAAGGCGCGATCACGCAGGTGGCCGACGGCTGGACGTTCGATCCTTGGACCTACGTCAAGCTCAAGCCCAGCGGCAAGCAGGGCACGGCCTGGCACCGCAACAACAGCAAGGCCATCCAGATCCCGCTGGGCACCATCCATGAACACGGCACCGACATGTCCAACCGCTACGGCGCCATGGACCAGGGCCAGCACGATCCCGCCAGCACCATCGTGGGCTGGTTCACCAATGTCCGTGACCGGGTGAACGAGCACGTCACCTACGTCAAATCCGTGGTGCACGAAGGCGGCGAGATGGTGGTCAACGGCGTGATCACCCTCACCAATTCCATCCTGAGCCAGCTGGCGCCCGAGACCCAGCAGTTGATTCACAACACCACCGACGTGCTGGGCGGCATGACCGCGGCTCACTTCACGGACGCCGCCAAGGAGGAGATCGAACAGGCCATGGAGTTGCTGCAGGACCCGTCCACCTACACCGGACTGGCCCTGTCGATGGCGGCATCTGCGGCCCAGGGCATTCCCGTGATCGGGCAGGTGATGGGGGGCGCCGTGGTGGCTGACCGGGCGCTCGCGATGGGCGAGGCGGGCGTCGCCGCCGCGCAGGAACTCAAGGCCATGATGGACACCTGGAGTTCCCATATGACCGAGCCGCAGAAGGAGGCGGCGCGCAAGCAGTTTTCCAAATGGCTGCTGCACGGGGGCCTCGCGCTGCTGGCCGCCCTGGCGGGCAAGAAGTTCAAGACCAGCACCAAGAGCCAGGGCAAGAACGACACGCACGAGACCAAGGAACACAGCAACCGCCAGGATCCCAACGGCAAGGGCGGGTGCGAGTTGTGCGCCATCGGCGGGCCGGTCATCCTGTCCAGCGGCCAAAAACTCATGGACGAGACCGACTTCACCCTGCCCGGTCCTTCCCCTGAGCTCGCCCTGGTCTGGCGCCGCCGCTACCGCTCGGGGCTCGCCGAGGACGGCCCCTGGGGCCGCGGCTGGAGCCATCCGATGGCGCAGGAGCTGCGCCTGTCGGCCGACGGCATGGTGCTGCTGGACGAGGCGGGCCGCCATGTGCCGTTGCCCCACGTCGCCCTGGGCGGCGAATGGTTCGACCCGTATGAGAAGTTCACCGTGCGCCATCCAGAGGACGGCCTGTGGGTGATCGCGCACAAGGGCGGACTGGAGCACCACTACCGCCAGCATGCGCCTGAGCAATGGCGGCTGCCGCTGGCCCGGCTGCAGGATGCCAACGGCAATGCCGTGGCACTGCATTGGGCGGCGGGCGACACCGATACCGCCACGGGCGAGGTGCTGACCTGGAGCGCGCGGCAGGCCCGCGAGCAGGCCATGGCCGATGGCGGCGTCAGTGTGGCCAGTGCAGGGTCGTTTGCGTCTCCCTTCGCGCTGCCGCGCTTGGTCGGCCTGTCCGATTCGGCGGGGCGGCAAGTGCGGCTGGCCTGGACGCCGCACACCCCCGATGCCCTGCCCACCGATCCCCTGGGTGGCGCGCGCCTGGCCACCGTCGAACTGCTGGCGCCCGGCCAATCCGCGCCCCAGGTACTGGCCAGCTATGCCTACGACGCGCAAGGCCAGCTCGTCGCCACGCACCACGGCAACCTGCCCTACCGCCAGTACGCCTGGCGCTCGGGCGTGCTGGTCGGCTACCGCAAGGCCAGCGGCCACCGCTACTTCGCCCAGTACGACGCGGAAGGCCCGCAAGGCCGCGTGCTGCGCTCCTGGTGCGCCGATGCGCCCATCCCCGGCCAGGACGATGACCGCTTCGCCTACCTGCCGCACGAACGCATCACCCGCCACACCGATGGCCTGGGCCGCGTGACGGCGTACCACTGGGATGCGCGCTTCAACATCGTGGCCACCGTCACTGCCGAGGGCACACCCGAGGAATTGAGGGAAGAGACGCCGTTCGATGCCACCGGCACGGCCAAAGGGAGCACCGATCCGCTGGGCCGGCGCACCACGCTGCGCCACGACGCACGGGGCAACGTGGTGCAACTCGTCAATGCGCTGGGGCAGTCCACTGCGCTGCAGTACAACGCGATGGACTTGGTGACGACGCTGCGCGATGCGATGGGCTTCGAGTGGCGGCGTGCCTACGACCGCCATGGCAATCTGGTGCAGATGACCGATCCGCTCGGGCAGACCACGGCCTACCAGTACGACGGCCTGGGCCGGCCGGTGGAGGTGATCGATGCCAAGGGCGGCAAGAAGGTGCTGCGCTGGGACGAGGCGGGCAACCTGATTGCCTACACCGACTGCTCGGGCCGCACCACGCGATTTGCCTACGACGCGTTGGGGCAGTTGGTGCAGCGCACCGATGCGCTGGGGCAGGCAACGCGCTACACCTACGACCGCGCGGGCCGGCTCGTCCATGTGGCCGAGCCCGGCACGGACAGCGCCACCGCCTTGCACCAGTACACCTGGAACGGCGAAGGCCACCTGCTGGCCTATACCGATCCGCTGGGCGCCACGACGCGCTACACCTACGACGGCGTGGGCCGGCCTCTGACCCGCACCGACGCCGCCGGACGCACCCTGGCCTACCACTACGACCGCGCGGGCCGCCTGATCGCCCTCGATAACGAGAACCGTGCGCAGACCACCTTCCGCTACAACCTGCGCGACCAGCTCACCGACGAGATCGGATTCGATGGCCGCTGGCAGCGCTACGTGTACAACGCGGCGAGCGAATTGACCCATCTGATCGAGGCGGGCGGCAGCGAGGCCGGGCCGGGCAAGGTCACCCACTTCGAGCGCGATGCGCTGGGCCGGCTGCTGGCCAAGCGTGCCCAGGGACACGAAGGTCCGCCCGAGGAGACCACCTACCGCTATGACGCGCTGGGCCGGCTGACCCAGGCGAACAATGGCGCGGCCCACCTGGCCTTCGCCTACGACCCCGTGGGGCAGCTCCTGAGCGAAACGCAGACGCTCATCGGCCAGGGTGGCCCCGGTATGCCGCCACGGATAGGCCGAGCAGCAACGGCCGGCCGTCAGGACATGCAGCGCAGCTTGCGCCATCAGTACGACCCATTGGGCAACCGCACGCAGACGCTGCTGCCCGATGGGCGCACGCTGAACTGGCTGTTCTACGGCTCCGGCCATCTGCACCAGATCAACATCGCGCTGCCCGGACAGGAAGGCGCGCACCAGGTCATCGCCGACATGGAACGCGATTCCTTGCACCGCGAGGTCGAGCGCAGCCAGGGGGCCGTATCCAGCCGCTACGAGTACGACCCTGCGGGACGGCTGGTGCACCACCGCGCCGGCCACCGCCCCAGCGGCAATGTGCAAAACAGCCGGGCGGGAACGGTGCTGGAGCGGGCCTATGCCTACGACCTCTCGGGCCAACTGGTGGCCCGGGGCGACACCCTGCGCGGGCGCCAGGACTTCCGCTACGACCCTACCGGCCGCATCCTGGCCGCCCTGCCCGGGGCTGGCAGCCACCAGCCGCGCGAGCTGTTCGCCTTCGATCCAGCGGGCAATCTGCTGGATGGCGACGATGCGCAGGTCGGGCGACAAAATGCGGCCAACGGTCGGGCCGGCCTGGGCGTGGTCGGTGACAACCGCCTGCGCTTCTACCAGGACCTGCACTTCGAGTACGACGTGCACGGCAATGTGACGAAGCGCACGCGGGGCAATCAGAAAGCGGGGCACCATGAGGTGGTCCAGCTGCGCTGGAATGCCGATCACCAACTGGTGGAGGCCAGCACCACGCGCCATGGGGTCACGCAAACCACGCGCTATGCCTATGACGCGCTGGGACGGCGCGTGTCCAAGGCGGACTCGTTCGGCGCCACGCACTTCCTGTGGGATGGCGACCTGATGGTGCACAGCCAACGGGGCGGCAAGGAGGCGCTGTTCGTGTACGAGCCCGACAGCTTCGTGCCGCTGGCCAGCATCCAAGGTACAGAGGAAAACCGGCACACCTACTGGTACCAGTGCGACCAGATCGGGGCGCCGTTGGAACTGACGGATGCGCAAGGGCACATCGCCTGGGCGGCGGATTACAAGGTGTGGGGAGAGGCCACTCTGCGGACCGTGGCGAGGACAGGAACGGATGGCGGCCTTATCCAGCGTCGAATGGGGCATGGACCGGGAACGGACCAGAGCAACGGTGCCGGCGCCCGTTCATCCATCCTCCCGCCCATTGAGCAACCCTTCCGGTTCCAGGGGCAGCAGTTCGATGAGGAAACCGGGCTGCATTACAACCGGTTCAGGTATTACGATCCGGCCGTAGGTAGGTTTGCAAGTCAAGATCCCATTGGTTTATCTGGCGGGACCAATTTATTTCAATATGCTCCCAATTCATTAATTTGGCTAGACCCGTGGGGGCTTGCAAAATCCGGACGCTGGGAAAAAGTCGGCCAGGGAAGGGTTCGAATTGACCCGCCTCACGTCGAAAATACAAATCAACAGACACATGCCCATTGCCAGTGCCCTTCGAGAAAAAAAGAGATAGTTATCAATAAAGACGGATCACAAAGCCACGGATCAAGAGGAGACATGTCTGATTTGACGAAAGCGGAAAAGAAGTATCTCAAGGATAAAGGTTTTAATATCAATGACTAAACTACCTCCTTTTAACGCAACTGCAACCGAAAAAGATCAGCAAGAAAGCATTGAAATCGACGAAATAACGTTACACGCGACGCCTGAAGCCTTTCGCGCCCTAGGGATATTCTTTTTAAATGCAGCACATGAAATGGATTTGAATGAATCAGACCACATTCATTTGCAAGACAGAGTACAAAACTTCTCCTCAAAAAAACATTGCGACATAATCTTGTTGAATAAAAAAATCATCAAGCACAACTGATTTCAGAATTAAAAGGACGCTTAGGGAAGGTCTGCATAAATCGCCCCACGGCATCCTTGGCACCGGCGTGAAGCACTGAGACGATAAGTCACATGAAGCAGCACCGCCTGGGCTTGGGAATGACGGCGAAGCGAACGCGGCGGCGGGAATTCCTGGATGAGATGGAGAAGGTCGTACCGTGGGCCGAACTGGTGGCCCTGGTGTCGCCGTACCTGCCCGAAGGCAAGCGGGGGCGTCCTCCGTTCCCGTGCGAGACCATGTTGCGTATCCATTTCATGCAGCAGTGGTTCGCGCTGAGCGACCCGGCGATGGAAGAAGTGCTGCACGACATGCCGGTGTTCCGCGAGTTCGCAGGGCTTGAAGGCTGGGACGAGCGGCTGCCCGACGAGAGCACGATCCTTCGGTTCCGGCATGTGCTGGAGAAGCACAAATTGGCTGCGCAAATCCTGCAGACCGTCAACGATCTGCTCAGCGCCAAGGGCGTGATGCTCAAGAGCGGCACGGTGGTGGATGCCACCTTGATCGCAGCACCCAGCTCGACCAAGAACAGCAGCGCAGAGCGCGACCCGGAGATGAAACAAAGCCGCAAGGGACAGCAGTGGTACTTCGGTATGAAGTGCCATATCGGAGTGGACGCCGACTCGGGCCTGGTGCATACCGTGCGCGGCACCAGTGGCGCGGTCAATGATGTGATCGAGGCCAACAGTCTGGTGCGCGCAAGCGACCGGGATGTCTATGCCGATGCCGGCTACCAAGGCGCGGGCCAACGCCCAGATGCCAGGCGCGACGTGAATTGGCACATCGCCATGCGGCCCGGCAAACGTCGCCTGCTCGACCCGGCCAAACCGATCGAGGCCCTGACCGGGAAACTGGAGCGCGTGAAGGCCAGCATTCGGGCGCGGGTGGAACACCCGTTCCGAGTGATCAAGCGCCAGTTCGGCCACATCAAGGTGCGCTACCGAGGGCTGGCCAAGAACACCGCGCAGCTGCACACGCTGTTTGCGCTGGCCAATCTCTGGATGGTGCGGCGCAAACTGCTGGGAGCCTCGGCATGAGTGCGCCCGCAGTTCGCCAAACCGGCCATTCAGGCCGCCAGTTCGGTGCCACAGGCACCGGAGCTGAGATAAAGCAGGGGTTGGCCGCATCGCATTCCAACTGGCTCAGGGCATCAGCACGTTCGTGCGTGTTTTGTGCAGAGCTTCCCTAGGCAAGAAAATTCGCAATTCGCTGATCAAACAAAACAACACTCAGCTGCAGCAAGGAGTCTATTCGGGCTTAGCATATTAATTGACGAAGAAAATAGCGTTTGCACTACCCTTGCCAATGCCTCCCCACCAGACTGGCTATCAAAGCTTAGAGCGTGTTATGAACTTTGCTCCGTGAGAGCGAAGCCAAGGGTAGAGTTTGCAGATGCCCCGCAAGCCCTACCCAACAGACGTCAGCGATGAAGAATGGAGCTTCGCTGCGCCTTACCTGACCCT